>JBDTUA010000199.1:0-9515 GCA_040007995.1 Gemmatimonadota bacterium
CTTCGCCCTCGACAAGGCGTGGTCATTTCTTCCGGGCAGTGTGCTGACAAACATCACTGGACACGCTTGTCGGATGCCGGTGGGCCGGAGCATCCGTCACGTATGCGCTGCGCTCGCGCATCTCGCAGCCGCGGCCGTTTGTGGCATCCTGCTGGTGGTGTCGGTGGATCCGCTGGGCGATTATGGCAGCCGGCTTGCCGTTGCCCGCGGTCTCGTATTGCTCATCGGCTGGACGTCGAACTTTATCGTCGGCATCAGCAGCCGAATGCTGCCGGTCTGACCAGCGCCGCGGCTGCGCCGCTCGTGTCGCCGGTGGCCGCGGCCATCGTCTTCGTTCTGTTGAACACCGGTATCGCGGCGGCGGCGGCCAGCGCGATCCAGTGAGACCTCTGCTTTTCGCTGGTCGTGCCGCCCCCTTTGCGGCCGCCGTCGTCTTCGCGGCGGCGCGCCCCAGGCGCGTGCGCGCTCTCCGCAGCGTGCGCCAGCCCTGATGTCCACCACGCGGGGTGGCAGCGAGCCGCCGCCGCTACCGTATGCGGGACGTCTGCGCTTGCGCTCCCTGTCGTCCGACCAGTGCTTCATGTCGGAAGCATGTAGCGCCGGTCGATCACGTCACGGACCATTCGCCGACTCTCTATCGAGGTGAGCTGAGAAGCGTGCTCGACGGCGAGAACCTCGCGCGCGAGATCCTCATCCTTGATGGCCCTGCGCATCCACTCGGAATAGTCGCCGCGGCGCAGGTGAAAGAGCCAGGTGTCGTCATCCACTCCGGCAGCCATCTCGCAGAAGGATACCAAGTTCTGCGCCCTGAGGTTCATCCTGCTGTCCGGGCCACGGAAGAAGAAACTCTTGGGTCCGAGATTCCCTTCTGCATATTTCCGGAGGTGCCGGAGGCGTTCGGAGCTGGCGGGAACCACGACCGCGGTAAACGGGTCGGCACCGGCCGTCCGCTGCCACACCACCACCTCGTTGCGCTTGGTTTCAGCCGCGGGCGCCCGGGGCGAGGCGATTTCGAGGGCCGTCGCCAACTCAGCGAGCGTGCTTTCGGGCGAAGGGCCCACCACCACGGCCGTGTCCATCATTGCCAGGATCGACGGTGAGACGTCACCCGGTCGAAAAGTGATCAGGATCGTCTCGCCGAGGCGTTGTGGGAGGGTAGACGGTGCAAGTCCCCACTGCGCAGGCAAGAGGTGATGCGCCTCGTCGATGAGAAGCCAGTGCGGGCGCCCTGTACGCGCGCGCAGGGCTTGGAGCCGCGGGAACAGTTGGGAGAAGAAGTCGGGGCGTTCCTGCAGCGGCATCCCGAGCAGGTTCACGACGACGTGAGCCTCGGGGTCCCTGAGTCGCTCCAGGACCTCGTCCACGTGGGGCGCGCGCACCCGACTGCCAACGGTGACGATTTCGTCCAGCGTGCTGTAGTCGCCCTCAGGGTCGATGATGCAAAGCTGGTAGCTGCGGTCGACCAGCCGTTCGATGAGCCCCGTCGCGAAGGTGGACTTGCCGGTGCCCGACGGACCCCAAAACGAGAATGTTGCACCCGTACGGTGGAAAAGTCACCGGGGTGCCGTCGCGCCGCACGGCCAGCACGACGAGATCTCCTGTGCCTCCCGGAATGCGGGCCGACAGGTCCGTGGTCACCAGTTCCTCCATAAGCTCTGCCACGCCGCTCCCGTTTGAGCCGCGTGTGCAGAAGTCGACCTTGGCCTTGAGAGCGGGCACGGCATTGTCCACCGCCACCGAACATTCGCAGATCTCGAGGAACGAATGATCGTTCTCCGCATTGCCAACACCGACGACCTCGTGTGTGGAGAGTCCAAGCTCACGGAGGGCCGCCTCGAGACCGCTGCCCTTGTTCACGCCGGAGGGCAGCACCATGACGGCGCCGTCGTTAAAGATGATCTGGAGTTCGAGGCCCAGGTCGCGGATCGTCTCGAGGACCGCGATCTCGTGTGGCCGTTTGGTCGCCACAATGGCTTGGCCGCTGATGACGGGTTCGACCCCACGTCGCGCGAGCTCCCGCACGAGCTCCGGCGAGGCAGGTGGGCAAAGCGCGGTCATCTGACGCCTTGACGGCGAGTACAGGACGGCCCCGTTCTCCAACACGACACAGTCGAAGAGATCCATGCTGGGGCACGCGGATGCGAGATCCTCGAACGTTCTGCCCGTGACCAACACGAGACGACGACCGGACGACCGCAACCGCTCCAGCGCGGCTTGGACCTCCGCGCTCAGCGTCCCCGACATCGCCAGAGTGCCGTCGTAGTCGGCCGCCAACGCGAGATACCGCATCTCCGTTCCTCCTTCTGGATCCTCCTACGTGGCGACGCGGTCTAACGACGCTCCGCGGCCGCGTCGGGAAAAACAAGTTGGCTCCGTGACCGCGCCGAAGAAGGATCGTGCAGTGAACAGCCACATGCCGAGCTCCGAACGTCGTGCTGCTGATCGGCGTCGTCGCAGTGATGGGCGACGTACGGAGTCATCAGCTCACGCAACATGACCTCCCTCGCCGGCAGGCATTGCGCGTACGCAGAGACGTCCTCGGTGACCACCGGCGTCTCAGTGAAAGCGGGCCGGCGGATTCACAGGGTATCTACCTTGATCAAGTTCGTTTTTCCGGGTTGCCCCACGGGGACTCCGGCGGTGATGACCACGGTGCTCCCGGGTTTCACGCGCGCTGCCGCCAGCGCGGCGGCGACGGCTCCGTCGATCAGCTCATCCATCGTCGGCCAGCCCTGGTTCAGCAGTGGTGTGACTCCCCAGACGAGTGCCAGCCGACGATAGGTCTCGGCGTACGGCGTCGGGGCGAGGATCGGAACTCGGGGCCGATACTGGGCAACCCGCCGAGCGGTACCGCCGGACTGTGTGCAGGTGACGATAGCGGCGGCGGCGATGTCGGCGGCCAGGGTGCACGCAGCCCGCGCGACCGCCTCCGGCAGCGGGCCGCCCGTCCCAAATCGATCTATCCAGGAGTCGAAGGGAAAGCTCGACTCCGCATCAGCGGCGATCGCCGCCATCATCGTCACCGCCTCGAGCGGGAACCGACCGATCGCGGTCTCTTCAGACAACATGACCGCGTCCGTGCCGTCGAGAACGGCATTCGCGACATCCGTAACCTCGGCGCGCGTCGGTCGCGGGCTGTCTTGCATAGATCGCAGCATGTGGGTGGCGGTGATGACCGGCTTGCCCGCGCGATTCGCCTTCCCGATCAGCATCTTCTGGACCAGTGGCACCGTCGCCAGCGGGATGGCCACGCCGAGATCGCCACGCGCCACCATGACGCCGTCCACGCTGTCGACAATCTCGTCGATATTGGTCAGCGCGTCGTGCGTCTCGATCTTGGCGATCAAGGACACCGTGCTTCCATGATCCCGGATCATACCTCGCACTTTGAGGACATCCGCGGCCGTCCTGACGAACGACAGGGCTACGTAGTCCACCTCGTAGCGGAGACCGAAGGCCAAGTCGTCGCGGTCCTTATCCGTGAAGGTCGGTGCGGTGATCGAGCGGCTCGGGAGGTTGACGCCCTTGCGAGATGCCAGCGTGCCGCCCGTGATCACTTGGCAGTGGACATCCTCCTCTGTGGCGCGAATGACGGATAGCTCCACATCGCCGTCGCTCAGGAGCAGGCTGTCGCCGGGCTGAACGTCCGCAGTGAGATGCGGGTAGGGAACGGAGACCTCCTGCCCGGAGCCGAGGACCCGGCGCGTGGTCAAGATGAACGGCGCGCCGGCTTCCAGCGTGACCGTCCCCGATTCCACTTCACCGATCCGAATTTTCAGCCCGGCGAGATCCTGAAGGATGGCAACGGACCGGCCCAGGCTCGCGGCGATATGCCGAACAGCGGTGATGACCTCGAGGTGCTCGCCCTGAGTGCCATGAGAGAAATTCAACCTCGCGACATCCATTCCGGTCCGAATCAGTTGCTCCAGCATTGCTGGAGACCGAGACGCGGGTCCGATCGTGCATACGATTTTCGTTCTGGGCATCGTGGATGGCCTGGCGCTATTTGCAGCGCCGGTGATGTCCGTCGAGCCTGAGCGCCACGACAGCGGCAGCTGAATGCGCGTTGCGCTTCACAGGAGGACACATGAACGCCTCTTTCGGCGAGCGACCTGATCATCGCCAACACCGATCACGATGATGGTCGCGCTGTTCGGGGCCACGGTTGGCGTCTCTAAAGAGTAAGAACAGAACGTCGATCGCGGCACGGGTGCCGAGCGTTGCTTTGCTTACGCGATCTTGTGCAGTGCCGAGCCCTTGTGCATGGCGATGTGGTCGGTCTTGTCGCTCTTGATCTCATACTGTGGCTCTTCCTTGCTCGCGTGATGGGTATATCCCTTGTAGTGAACGTCGTTGCTGTGGATCTTGACGATCGTTCCGGCGACGCGTCCGGCCTCCGAGTTCCAACTCACGTGATCGCCAACTTCAAATGGTCGCTTCATGCTCGGTACGTTCCCCTAACGTCATCGGACGACCGAATCATCGACGCGCGGAGATCCCTTGCCCGCTGAGGGACTCCGTCAGCTCTGGTGCGGCAGGTTCGTCGGTCATCTCGCGACGAGCTTCGCCTCCAGGCCGATCTCGGTGCCCGCGAGAGCTTGCGAAACCGGGCAGCCCGCCTTGGCTGCCTCGGCGTGTTGCATGAACGTCGCGGCGTCGATGCCGGGCACCTTCGCTTCGCAGACGAGGTGGCTTTTGGTGATCTTGAATCCTCCGTCCTGCGGCTTGACCGTGACGTTTGCGGTCGCATCCACGTAGTCGGGCTTGAAGCCGGCCTGGCCCAAGATCAGCGCCAGCGCCATCGCGAAGCAGGCCGCGTGAGCCGCGCCCAGAAGTTCTTCTGGATTGGTTCCCGCCCCCGCCTCAAAGCGCGAGGCGAACGAATAGGCTCCCTTGAACGCCCCGTTGCCAAACTCGACGTTGCCCTTGCCTTCCTTGATGCTTCCTTCCCAGCGTGCGCGTGCGTTACGCGTCGGCATGTGATGCCTCCTTATCTAGATCGAAAGTTGCGCGCCGCCCGAGCTGCAGAGCCAGCGCTGGTAGAACGTCATCGAGCGAGTCGTCGAGCGCGTGCAGCGGTGCGTACTGCAGCGGAAGACTTCTTTGCGGCGCTCGTCTTCGCGGGGCGCGGATGCCCCTCGCCCTTGCCGCGACGAGGGGGTCTGGCGTGTCGCTGCATCAGGTAGTCGCGCAAGACGATGGCGCCGTTATGCAGGATGTCGTGCGCGCTGTAGAGCAGGGTCACCGTGCGGCGCCTGCTGGCTTCGAGGATCGGCTCCCAGGCACCGCGGTTCGCGTTCAGCTCGTCGCGGTATCGCCGCCGAAACTCTTCCCAGCGCTCCACCCGATGATCGAACCACTTGCGGAGCTCCGTGCTGGGTGCGACTTCCTTCGTCCACGCATCCGCGGCGAGAGACTCCTTCTTCATACCGCGCGGCCAGAGACGCTCCACCAAGATCCGGCGGCCATCTCCACGCGCGGGAGCGTCGTAGGTGCGCTTGATCCGAATCATCGCGTTTCCTCCTCGCGCGCGCCTTGGGCGAGCAACTGCTCCAGCACGTACGGCAGGATTCCGCCGGCGGCGAAGTAGGCCACTTCAATTGGCGTGTCGATCCGGAGCACGAGTGGCACCGAGTCCTGCCGGCCGTCCCGGCGCTCGATCTTCAAAACCGCCGGCTGGCGCGGGCGCGGGCTCGCACCCACCGTGAGATCGAATTGCTCCGTGCCGTCGAGCCCGAGCGTCTGCGCGCTCACCCCTGCCGGGAATTGGCACGGCAGGACACCCATACCGATCAGGTTAGAGCGATGGATTCGCTCGAACCCGCACGCGATGACCGCGCGCACGCCGAGCAGACGCGTGCCCTTGGCGGCCCAGTCGCGCGAGCTGCCCGCTCCGTAGTCCTCTCCGGCCATCACGATCAGGGGCACACCCTCGGCGCGGTAGCGCTCGGCCGCGTCATAGATGCCCATGCGCTCGTCGTCGGGCTGGTGTCGGGTGATGCCGCCTTCGACACCGGGGACCATCAGGTTGCGGATGCGGACGTTGGCAAACGTCCCGCGAACCATGACTTCATGGTTGCCGCGCCGCGCGCCGTAGCTGTTGAAGTCCTCGACCGGGACGCCCCGATCGCGCAGATAGCTACCGGCCGGTGAGACCGGTTGGATCGCGCCAGCCGGGCTGATGTGGTCCGTCGTGATCGAATCGCCGAAGATAGCCAGCGCCCGCGCGCCCGAGACATCCCCGGACCGGGCGGCCGTCATCGAAGGATCGAAGTACGGTGGTTCGCGGATGTACAGCGAGGCCGACTCCCATTCGTAGAGCTGTCCCGTCCCGGCAGGGATCTCATTCCAGAGAGGGTTTTGGTCGGCGAAGTTGGCATACACGCGCCGGTACTCGGCGGGATCGAACGCACTCCCAAGCAGCGCATCGATCTCCTGCATCGAGGGCCACACATCGCGCAGGTAGACCTCGCGCCCGTCGACGACGGCGAGTGGCTCACGCGTGAGATCGACGTCGACCCGTCCGGCGAGGGCGAACGCCACGACGAGCGGCGGGCTCATGAGGAAGTTGGCCTTGACGCTCTGGTGAATGCGCGCTTCGAAGTTGCGGTTCCCGGACAACACGCTGGCTCCGATGATGTCGTTCTTCGTCAGTGCCTCCTCGAGCTGGCGATCGAGTGGCCCCGAATTGCCGATGCAGGTGGTGCAGCCGAATCCGACCAGGTTGAAGCCCAAGCGATCGAGAAATGGCTGCAACCCCGTCTTGCGGAGGTACTCACTCACCACGCGTGAACCGGGGGCGAGCGAGGTCTTTACTCGCGGCTTGACGCGCAGCCCCTGCTCGACCGCCTTCTTCGCAAGCAGGCCTGCGGCCAGCATCACCGTCGGATTCGAAGTGTTGGTGCACGACGTAATGGCCGCGATCACTACGTCGCCGTGCGCCAACTCGCAGGTCAGCGTCTGCCCAGGCGGTGAGCTCGCTGGGGCGAGCCGATTCGGCGTCGGCCGATTGTTCATCATCTCGGCCTCTGTGATCGGGTTGGTGTTGCTCACCTGCCCGTTCGGCAGCGTGTCGCCCGACTGCTCGCCGCCCCCCGGTCGCGGCTCCATCCCCTCTCCCAGCCGCACCTGAACGGGGCGAGCGACGTCGGCGGCCAGCTTGCCGTAGCCATCCGGGCGCGTGAGGAGTGCGAGAAATTGCTCCTTGAGCTGACTTAGTGCGATGCGGTCCTGCGGCCGCTTGGGGCCGGCGACCGATGGCTCGACCGCGGCAAGGTCCACGTCGAGCACGGTCGTGTAGTCACATTGGCCGCGCGCCGGCATCCCGAACAGCCCTTGGGCCTGGAAGTAGCCGCGCACCGTCTCCACGTCCCCGTCGCTACGGCCGGTCGCCCGGAGATAGCGGCAGGACTGCTCGTCGACGGGGAAGAAGCCGATCGTCGCGCCATACTCGGGCGCCATGTTCGCTAGCGTCGCGCGGTCCGGCACGGACAGACTCGCGGCGCCCTCGCCGTGAAACTCGACGAATTTGCCGACGACGTGCGCGTGCCGCAACAGCTCGGTGATGCGCAGGACCAGATCGGTCGCGGTCACGCCCTCACGCAGCCGACCGTGAAGGTGCACGCCGACTACGTCGGGCAACAGGAGGTAGACCGGCTGGCCAAGCATCGCCGCCTCCGCCTCGATCCCACCGACTCCCCAGCCGACGACCCCGAGGCCGTTGACCATCGTGGTGTGAGAATCGGTCCCCACCAGTGTGTCGGGATATAGGACCCCCGCCTTGTCCAGAACACCACGCGCCAGGAACTCGAGGTTCACCTGGTGGCAGATGCCAAAACCCGGCGGCACGATCCGCAGGCCGTCGAATGCTTGCGCGCCCCATTTGAGGAACCGATAGCGCTCGCCGTTGCGGTGGAACTCCATTTCCATATTGAGGCTGAGCGCGTCGTCCCGGCCGAAGTAGTCGACCTGGACCGAATGGTCGATCACAAGATCGATAGGCACCAGGGGCTGCACTCGTGCGATGTCACGGCCGCGCCGAGCCACCGCTGAGCGCATCGCCGCGAGGTCGACGAGAAGCGGGACACCGGTGAAGTCCTGCAGCAGCACGCGTCCGACCACAAAGGGCACCTCCGCGGTCCGCTCGGCGTTGGGCTGCCAGTGCGCGAGCACTTCGACGTCCTCGTCGCGGATGCGCCGTCCGTCGAGATTGCGCAGCACCGACTCGAGAAGGATGCGCAGACTCACCGGCAGCCGCGAAACGCTCGCGACGCCCGTCTTTTCGAGGAGAGGGAGCGAGTGGTACGTAGCGGACCCTCCAGAGGGAATCTCCAAGCGCTGGCGTACGTCGATCATGCCACTCTCTCCGTGACGGAATACGGCGTCGTTGCAGCTCGCCCCCAGAGGTCTCTCCCATTGCCAGGCGCGTCTGCGGGCGCTCGCCTCAGCGCTCCGATAGACGCGCGAGCCTGTAGGCTGCGCTCACCATCTCGACATCGAACGGCTGGATCGAAGCACCTCCCGGTCGTTACGCCGCCAGGACCGGTGCGTAAGCGAGAGCCGGGTTGGAGCGCGGCGGGGGTGGATCGAGGCCCCGGTTCGAACGTCATGAGCACGACCTCCTTCACGATAGAGCATCAACGCGCGGAAAGGTTCCCAGGAACCTTTCGCAGCCCCCCGACTCTAGTGGACATTGGTCGGAGGTCCTAGATGACAGCAGTCATGACTCAACTGGGTGAGGATCACTGTATTTCCGATGAACAGGTGGTCGCGTGCGTCCGCCAGGGAAACGTCGCACTCTTCGAAATCGTGCTGCGTCGCTACAACCAGCGTCTGTACCGAAGGGCGCGCGCCATCACGGGCGATGCCGAAGAGGCGAAGAACGTGGTCCAGGATGCGTTTCGTGGGGGCCTACAGAAGTCTCGAGCAGTTCGCAGGTCGCACGACTTTCGCCACATGGCTGACCAAGATCACCATCAACAAGGCGCTGGATTGGCTGCGCCGCGCGGGACGATTGGTCGAATTCGACGACACCATGCCCACCGTGGATTCCAAAGCGGCAAGCCCTGCTCAGCAAGTTGCCAATCGCGAGCTGGGTAAACTGCTCGAAGAGGCCGTCGATGCGCTGCCGGACATCTACCGCACTGCCGTCATGCTGCGGGACGTCGAAGGGTTGAGCACCAGCGAAACCGCGGCGTGTCTAGGCATCACCGAACGGTCCGCCAAGACGCGGCTGCACCGCGCCCGTGTTCTCCTGCGCAATCACCTCTCGGTACGAGCGCATACCGCCCTGCCCGCAACGTTCCAGTTCGCAACGGCGCGACGCGATGCCTTGTCCACCGCCGTCTCGGCGCGAATCGCGCGGCACCGCCAGAACGACGAGAACGGAGAGGAAACATGAGCCACCGAAAAGGGTCTGCGCCCGACCGCCTCGCGGAACCGGCAATTCAGGGCGCGAAGATGGCGCCGCCGCTACAGCGTCTCGCCGAGCTCGGACAATCGGTATGGATCGACTA
>JBDTUA010000200.1:0-9501 GCA_040007995.1 Gemmatimonadota bacterium
CGGCGCGCACCGTCACGACGGCGCCGATGCCGGCGCCGTTCGGCGCCGCTCCCTTCAGCCGCACCGCCACGCGCCCGGCTCCGCTCTCGTTGCGATACACCGCTGTCGGCGCGTCCAGCCGCGTGACGACGACGTCCAGATCGCCGTCGCCATCCAGATCGGCCAGCGCCATCCCCTGCGAGATCGCCGCATCGGTCCCGAAGCCCCAGTCTGTGCTCGCGTCATGAAAGGTGACATCGCCCATGTTGCGGAACGCGACGCTGCGCGCGGCGAGCCGGGGGAACTCGCCTTGCTCGCGGTTCCAGGGTACGCGCGGGACGCTGGTGCGGATGCGCTCGTACGTGTCGGCATCGCGGATATCCCAGCGATGGCCATTGACGATCAGGAGGTCCTCGAAACCATCAAGGTCGACGTCGAGGAAGGCCGATCCCCACGACCAGTCGGTCGCGGCAACGCCGGCGTAGTCGGCCACCTGCGCCCACGAGCCATCGCCGCGCCCCAGCTGCAACGCATTCTGCATCCACTGCCCCGGTTCGGGGACGATGCCGACCAGCTTCGGGATGGGAGTGTTCGTCGGGATCTGCCGCTGGCGCGCCGCGAGCGTCGGGCTCAGCATGTCAGTGGTGAAGAAGTCCACGTGACCGTCGCGATTGACGTCGCCGAAGTCGACGGACATGCAGGTGTTGCTCGTCTCCCGAAGCGCCCGCGGCGCTGAGAGGCGGAAGTTGCCCGTCCCGTCGTTGAGCCAGAGCTGGTCGGGGTCCTCGAAGTCGTTGCAGACGTAGAGATCGGGGGCGCCATCGCCGTTCACGTCATAGAAGCGCGCCGCGAGGGTGAAGTAGTCGGGCTCCGTGGCAAGCGGCGTCCCATCGGCCGTCACGAAGCGCGGGCCGGCAGTGGATACCCGCGTGAAGTGGCCGTGGCCATCGTTCAAAAAGAGGAGGTCGACCTCGGCGCGCTGTGAGCGCACGATTCCGCCAAGGTCGGGGCGCGCCTCCACCCGAAACTCCGACTGCCACGGTTCGACCACCTGGTAGCGGCCATTCACCTGCTGCACCACCTGGTCGAACGCGCGCGCCTGCGGCGAAAAGGCATCGAGCGCATTGCGCTTCTTGTACGTGGCCACGTACAAGTCCAACGATCCGTTGCCGTCCACGTCGGCGAGCGTAAGCGTCGTCGCGGCGAAGCCGCCGGTGAGCCCACTCCCGATGGTGCCGTCGTGAAAATGCCCCGTGCCGTCGTTCAGCCAGAGGACGAGCGGTCCGCCGAGCGTTCCGGCGATCAGGTCGAGGTCTCCGTCGGCATCTATGTCGGCCAGGACGGCGCCGGTGGTCGACAGCGCGGCGACGTCGATCCCGCTGGCGGCCGTCACATCCGTGAAGCGAAAGTCGCCCGCATTGTGGTACAGCGCCGCCGGATGCTCGACGGACGCGAGAAAGACGTCGGGGAGACCGTCGCCATCGACGTCTCCAAGCGCGACGCCCGCTCCCAGCAGGAGGTTGCGGTTGGCCATCGCGTGCTCGTCGTCGACGTCGTTGCGATGCGCGAGTCCTGTACGAGACGCCTCGAGCTGCGTGAAGCCCGCGCGTCCGCGCGCGGGAACCGCCAACTCGCGCCATCGGTATCCTGCGGCGTCGTGCCAGGAGGGGTCGACCGGGGGGCGCGACGAGCAGCCGACCGTCAACGCGGCGACGAGCAGTGCCGGCACCGCGCGCCTCGTCACGCGCGTGATCGCGCGAACTGTCGCGCGCGCGGCCGCGCGCACCGTCATGCGGAGTTCTACTTCGTCACCCAGGACAGCCTCCTCTCGCAGCAAGCGATCGATCGTCGATCGCGGCAACGTTACTGGTACGTCCGAGGCGTTCGCAACCGCCGGGACGCTCGGCGGGAGGCTATAATCGTAGGGGGCTTCCGATTGCTGCCGCCTTCGCCGAGCGTCCGCCTCGCCACTTCCGGTCGAACGGCGGAACCCCGGATTCCGTGGATCGTCACCTCGTCTCTCCATCCCCGGCCATGCGCTGCCGTCTGCTTGTGTTCGTGTTGATGCTCGCCGCATGTACCGACGCGTGTACCAACGAGTCTCGTGTCGTGCCGAAAAAGGCAGAAGACTCGTTCGTGGACTCGATTCGCATCCGGGGCGCCCTCGGGCTGGAGCGACGTCCCGACACGCTGGGCGCACGCGTTGACCTGACGCGAATCCTGGGATCAGCAACGGCGCCGGTCTGGCTCGTGATCGTCAGCGAGTTCCAGTGCGAGTCGTGCCGTCGGTTGGCGACCGACATCCTACCGACGATCCGGCGGGAATACGTCGACCCGGGAAAGGTGCGGGTGGCGTTCGTGAACTGGCCCGATGAAGCGCACTTCAACTCCCGCTTTGCGTCGCACGCGGCGCTCTGCGCCGGATCGGCGGAGCGATTCTGGGAGATGCACGACTCGCTCTTCGCCTCGCTCCCTCGCTGGGAGCGGCTCGCCGATCCACAACCCTTCATGGACTCGCTCGCGATCACGGCGGGAGTCGCGCCTGACATGCAGCACAGCTGCACATCGCGGTCACGCGTGTCCAACCTTCTCAAAGGCGACCTGGAACGCAGCGAGCTATCCGGCGCCACGATCCGGCCGACCCTGTTCGTTGGCAATCAGAAGCTCGAAGGCGACGGGCTCACCCTGTTTGCGGTGCGTCGCGCGCTCGATATCGCGCTCAGCCGCGCCGGAGCTACTCACGACTGACGCGGAGGGCTCGACCATCGAGCCGCTCCGCGTCGTGTCGTACCGAGCGTGCACACCGGGTTACTTGCTGAAGTCGACCTTCGGCACATCGCGTGCAGCGGCGTTGGCCACCTCGAAGTACTCCTTCGCCTTGGCCCCGGTGACCTTGGCGGTCAGGACCTGCGGAAACTTCCGGATGTAGGCGTTGTAGCGTTCGACGGCGCCGTTGAAGTCGGTGCGTGAGACGGCGATCCGGTTTTCCGTCCCGGTGAGTTCATCCTGCAGGCGAAGGAACGCCTGGTCCGACTTGATCTGCGGATAGGCTTCGACCTGCACCATCAGGCCGCGCATGGCGGTCGTGAGCTGGTCGTTGGCCTCGGCCATCTCGCGCGGGTCGCGCTTCTGCAGGGCGTCGACCAGCCCGGAGCGGGCGCGGGCCACCTGCGTGAACACCTCCAGTTCCTGCTTCGCCTGGCCGCGAACGACTTCGACGAGGTTCGGGACGAGGTCGGCCCGGCGCTGCAGCTGGACTTCGATCTGCTGCTTGGCGGAGTTGGCGGATTCGTCGTACGTCTGGATGGTGTTGTAGCCGCACCCCGCGAGCACGAGCGGGAGGAGGGCGAGGAATCGGCGAGCGCGCATGGTTAACCTCAAGGGGAAGAAGACGAGAAGACGAAAAGACGAGACGGTCAGGAGGGGTAGCCGCCGTCGGTTTCGGAGGTTTGGGAGAAGGCGTCGAGATAGGTGACCAGCGTCTCGGCGAACTTCAGGTACGGCTCGACGTGAGCAGGGGCGTCCTTCGGCGAGAGGACGTCGATACCACGCTTGTGCTTCACGATCCGCAGCACCGCCGAGGCGTCGCGCCCGCTGCGCGTCGTGAAGCGGGCGCAGACGTCGGCCGAGTCGGCCGGGGGCGAGTCGCCCGATAGCCGCAACGCGGCACGCAGGAGCACCATCATCGAGCTGGCGCTCTCCTCGAGCAAGGCGAGCAGCGCTTTCTGGTCACCCTGCGCCGACATCACGGCGTGACGCAGGCGCAGCAGGACGCTCATCGCCTCGTGTTCCAGCTGCAACCGCAAGTCGGCGAGTTCCACGTCGATCCCTTCGAGCGGCAACAGTCCAGCCAGCAGCTTGTGGTGGGCGAGGATGTCGGCGTACTCGATGGGGAAGATGTCCGCGCTCCCCTGCCACTCGGCAAACGTCAAGGTGAGCGGTGGCGGGTTCCCCGCCTCGCGCCAGGCTCGCGCCACCGGCGCGGACTGACGGAGATGATCCATCGTGACGTGGTGCACCACGACGAGGACGTTGAGGTCGGAGTGTCGCTCGACGGCGTCGCCGCGCGCCGCGGAACCGTAGAGTGCCACGCCGACCAGCTCCCGGGAATAGATCGCCGAGAGCTGCTCCACCAGTGCATCGAGGGTCATCTTGGCCATGTCACCAGCTCCCGCTTGAACCGCCGCCACCGAATCCGCCACCGCCCCCAAATCCACCAAAACCTCCGCCCCCTCCCCCCCCACCAAATCCGCCACCGCCCCAATGTGATCGCCGGCCACCATTCGACACGATGTCGGCCACGAGCAGCGCCTGCAGGCAACCATTGCGCCCGCCGCCTCCGCCGCCGCGCGAGGCGCGCGCCATCGTGCTCAGTACGAAAAGCAGCACGACGAAGACCACCAGCAGCAGCTGCGGGGGGATACCCCCACTCCGGCCGACGAGTCCTGGCGATGCCTGCGGAACGAGCGCGGTATCCAGCGAGAAGCCGAACTCACGCTCGAATCGCTGCGCGACCCGGATCGTGATCAGTTCGAGCGCTGCAGAATACGCCTGCTGCTGAAAATATGGGATCGCTTCGCGCCGGATGTCGCCGGCCGTCGCATCCGTAACGAAGCCCTCGGTCCCCTGGCCCGTCTGAATCGAGATGTAGCCGCGGCCGTCGGCGCTGGTCTCCTTCGGAACCACCAGGATGACCACGCCAGCGTTCCGCGACCGATTCCCGATATCGGCGGCGGAGCCGACCTTCCAGTCGCGTCCGATTCGCAGCGCCACATCGCCCACGTCGCGCCCCGCCAGGTCGCGGAGCGTCACGACGACGATCTCCCCCCCCGACTTGGCCTTCACGTCGAAAATGATGCGATTGATGCGCGCCACCGCATCGGCGGTCAGGACGTTGGCGCCGTCCACCACCATATCGGCCTGCGTGGCGCTGAAGCCCCGAGGCGGCGGCGGCAGCTGAACGTCTTGTGCCGCGATGGAAACGGTCGCAAAGAGCGCGAGTAGGCCCAACACCAACGATCAGCCTCCCAGACAACGTGACGCCCGGCGCGCGAGTCGTGCCGGGCGAAGACGGTACCCATGTACGTTAGTCCTACGACATGAGACGGGGTAGGGATTCATCGGTACGTCGCGCGAACGCGACGCCCACCTCCGGTCGCGCTGCGGTGCGGCTGGTACGCCGCTCGTGTGCTGCGCAACGCGTGACCGTCAGATGGTAGGGTGTCGCGTCGTGCGTGAGTACATTTGAGCGTCCCCGGCGTCCTGAACGCGGAATGTTCGGTGGGCGCACCGCCTCCGGTCGATCCTGTCGTTTTCTGTGGATCGCCGGTGCTCCTTCGTCCCCTCATCTGCCCGCCCATGTCGCGTCTCCTGTCCGCCGTCATGCTCGCTGCTGTTCTCGCGCCGCTTCCGGCCTGCGGGGCCAAGGCCGGGAACGCAGCCGACTCCACCGGCGCGAAGTCGTCAGCCGCAACGGCGACCACGCCAGCGGCAGGAAGCGCGGCGGCTGGCGCATCGAGCGCGGCTACGACCCCGGATCCTCGTGTCACGAAGGCCGATGCTGCCCGAATCCGGGGCGACGCGAATGCGAAGCTGTGGATCGTCGTGGTCAGCGACTTCCAGTGTCCGTTCTGTGGACAGTGGGAGAGCGAGACGGCGGCGCAGGTCATCAAGGAGTTCGTCGATACCGGGATCGCGCGGATGGCCTTCGTGAACTTCCCGCTGGGGCAGCACCCGAATGCCCAGCCAGCGGCCGAAGCGGCGATGTGCGCCGGCGCACAAGGCAAGTTCTGGGAGATGCACGACCGCATCTTCCAGACGCAATCCGAATGGAGCGCGCTCCCGTCGAGCGAAGCGTATTTCGAACAAGCGGCAGTCGGTGTGGGGGTGTCGGAGGCGGAGTACAAGGCCTGCATCCGCGATCACGTCATGCGTCCGATGATCGCGGCCGACGCCGAGCGAGCCACGACGGGCGGAGCAGGCTCCACCCCGACCTTCTTCATCGGGAACCAGATTATCGCCGGCGCCCAGAAGATCGTCGCGTTCCGCGCCGCCATCGCGAAGGCGCAGTCGGCGCTCCCGCAGTAGCGGGGTGAACCCTCTCCTCTACTGGGGCTACCGCGCCGCCGGCGAGCTGGCGTCGCTCGCGGCGTTCGTGGCCCCACCAGGGGAGGGAAAGCTGGCGCGCACGCTGCGCGCGAGGCGCCATGTCGCCGAGCGATTCGCCGAGTGGGGGGGGCGGGAACGTGATCGTACGCGCCCGCTGCTGTGGATGCACGCGCCGTCGGTGGGCGAGGGGTTGCAGGCCCGTCCCATCCTCGAGCGCATGCGCGCCCGGCGTCCGGACGTGCAGCTCGCGTACACCTTCTTCAGTCCAAGCGCCGAGTCGTTCGCGCGGGGATTGGCGGTGGACTTCACCGACTATCTCCCGTTCGACACGGTCACGGGCGCCGGAGCGGCACTCGACGCGTTGCGGCCGACGGCGCTCGTCTTCGCCAAGCTCGACGTCTGGCCATTGCTGACGCGCGAAGCACATAATCGCGGAGTGCGAGTCGGGCTGATCAGCGGGACCGTCTCGCCGGGGTCGTCCCGCCAGCGAGGGATCGCCAGTCGGCTGCTACATGACGCGTACGCGACACTCGAAGCGGTGGGAGCGGTGAGCGTCGACGACGGGGCGCGGCTGGAGGCGTTAGGCGTGGACCCCGCACGCCTCGTGGTGTGCGGCGACACGCGCTACGACCAGGTCGCCGCCCGCGCGGCCGCAGTCGATCGCCGCGCGCGACTCCTCGCACCGCTGGAGAGCCGGGCGCCGACGCTCGTAGCGGGCAGTACTTGGCCTTCCGACGAGGCGTGCCTCCTCCCGGCGTGGACCGCCGTCAGGCGGCAAGTCCCCGACGCTCGCCTGGTCATCGCGCCGCACGAACCAACCGAATCGCACCTCGCGCCGATCGAGGCGTGGGGCGCGGCGCACGGGATCCGCGTGACGCGCCTCAGTGCGCCGGAAGCAGGCACCGCCCCCGTGATTTTGGTCGATCGTGTCGGGGTACTCGGCGACCTGTACGCTCTCGCCTCGGTAGCGTTCGTCGGAGGGGGCTTTCACTCGGCGGGGCTGCATTCGGTTCTCGAACCGGCCGCCTTTGGCGCTCCGGTGATTGTCGGGCCGCGCGTGATGAACGCGCGAGATGCCGAACTTCTCATCGAGGCGGGTGGTGCAACGAGCGTGCGCGATGTCGAGAGTGCGACCGCGCAGCTGTTGCAGTGGTTCCGCGACGAGGACGCCCGCTCGCGGGCCGGCGCGAGTGCCCGGTCGCTGGTCGAGCGGGGGATCGGCGCGGCCGATCGGTCCTTCGACCTCGTGGCGTCACTGCTCGGCGCCGCACGCCCGAGGTAAGGGCGTGCGGACGTCGAGAGTCGTGGTCTCCGGTGGTGACGCCGCCTAACGGCGAAGCCCCGGCGGGGTCCAGGCGAGCGAGATCCCGATGCCGTCGTTGCCGAAGCGGTCGGAGCCGCCGAAGAACGCCGTACCCCGCAGCGCCAGTACCCGGGTGAGTTCGAGGTTCGCGCCGATATCGAAGTTGATCCCGACCTGCGAGTCGTCGCCGCCGCAGGCGCTGCAGAAGTCGAGCGAGACGCGGGGATGCACGTACGGCGTCAGGGCGAGCGTCCCGTCGAGCGGGAACCGATGGCCGATCGAGACACCTACCGGCACGCGCAGCGTGGTCTTGTTGCCGAAGGCCAGGCCCATGCCACCGGTGAGCAGGAAGTCGAGCGGCACGTCGGCCGAGGACTTGGCCAGCTGGTAGCCGAAGTTCCCGCCGAGAAAGAGGATGTTGTCGGCGCCCCGCGCCTTGGGATCGGCGAAGCCGACATCGAATGAGAACTGCGATTTCGGGGAATATCCCTCGCGCCACTGGAAGACGAGCGAGGTCCCCGCGTCGCCGGCGTTCGCGATCCCGAAGTTGAACTCGCGCGTGGTGATTGCGGGGGCTTGGAAGGACGGATACGCCCAGGCCTGCGCGTGCACGTCGTGCGCGACGAAGGTGAGCAGCGCCGCGGTGGCGGCCAGAAGGAGATACCAGGCGCGCGCGGTGTGCAACGGTGATGCCGCGACGCGCGCGGTGCGGGGTCCCTGCATGACGAGTCCTCGTGCACGGGCGATCAGGCGCCCGGATGGGTGCGAAGCAGCCTCCGCGAGGGGCGCGGAGCTGGCGTTACCAGTGATACGCCACAGGTGCACGGAAGATTCGTCGGGGTGACGCCGTCAGGGACAAGCGCAGTGCTGCCGCCGCGCCACCATGGCGCGGCGGTTCGGCACCGACAGGCGTCGTCAGGCAGTGCTCGGCCGCTCAGCGGACGATCTGACCGCGGATTTCTCCTCCTGGGAACCGGCGCGTGTGAATGTTGAGGTACGCCGTACCTGCGCGCATACGCGTCAGCACCGAGTCGAAGGTGAAGGCGCCGGAAAATGTCCCTTGCCGGGTGATGTAGCCGTATCGGAAGACGCCGTCGACGCGACCGATGACTGGTCCTCCGAAGGTGAAGACCATGATAGGACCGGCCGACGCCGAGTCGCCCGCGTGGATGTGCGACGCAGTGACCGAGTCCCCCGATGCATAGATGAGGTACTCGATCGAATCCGGGCCGATGACGGTCAGGACCGCGCTCGCCGACGCGTTGGTGGTCACGGCATTGGGGCGCTCGGCGGTGCCGGTGAGCGCGAGGACATAGCGTTCTGGGGCGGGTGCCGACGCGTCATCGCCGCAGGCGACCAGCGCCGTAGTGTTGACGAGCAGGACGACGGAACCGAAGCGTGCGAACCACCGGATGTCGGGCATGTGACCTCGCAGGAAATGGGGAGTGCGCCTGACGGCCAACCGCGCTGCGCAGCAGCGGCGGTGGAAGTTGCAATCCCCATTTGGTGCGTGCCACACGAACTCGGCGGACGTCGTCGTCGGTGCGGCGAACGGCGCGTTTCGAGCGGTGGGTGCTGGCCGGTGCGCTCGCGGTGCCGCCGACGGGCCTGCTACAGTTTCGCGGCCTTCTCCGTCACCACGCGCACCTCGTTGTCCACGACCTGCAGAAAACCCCCTTCGACGGCGAAGGCTCCCTGGCTCGCGTTCGCGCCGAGCTTGAGCGTCCCCTTGCCGAGCAGCGTCATCATCGGCGCATGCGAGCTGAGGATCCCCACCTCACCGTCGAAGGCGGGAGCGATGACCGACTCCACCTGCCCCTCGAAGAGGATGCGTTCCGGCGAGATCACCGAGACCTTGAGCATCGTTAGGCCTTGGCGATGCGCTCGGCGTTGGCCGCGATGTCGTCGGCGCCGCCGCACATGAAGAACGCCTGCTCCGGATATTGGTCGAACTCGCCGGCGCAGAGTCGCTCAAAGGAGGAAATCGTCTCCTCGAGCTTCACGTAGGCGCCCTTCATCCCGGTGAACTGCTCGGCGACCGCGAACGGCTGCGACATGAAGCGCTGCAGGCGGCGCGCGCGGCCGACCACCAGCTTGTCGTCCTCCGACAG
>JBDTUA010000201.1:0-9484 GCA_040007995.1 Gemmatimonadota bacterium
CCTGCATGCGGATCGTGTAATCCTTCTGGTTCTTCGGCAGCCGCAATCCGTGGTTCTCGCCGACGTACTGCAGGAGGATGACGTCCTTGTCGAGTTCACGCAGGGTGTTGAACCACGTGATCCCCTGGTTGAAGTCGACGGCGCCGTCCTTCTCGTTATGCAGGATCATCATCTTGGTCTGGACCTGGTCGGCATGGAAGGCGGGCGAGTTCCGGATGTAGGCCTCGGTATTCTCGATCACGTTCCCCTTGAAGCGCCCCTGCGAACTCTCGAAGATCGCCATGTCGGCGGTGCCGGTATTCCAGTACACGGAGGCGTACATGCTCACCATATCGGTGAGCGGCGCGCCGGTCACGATGCTCTTGAAGAGCGTCCCCGTCTGGGTAGCCAGGAACGACGACTGGTAGCCGCCCCACGAATGGCCGTGCAGGCCGACGTTGTCGGGATCGACGATGCCGGTGGCGATCGCCGCCTTCACCGCCGGCACGACGCACCAGACGGACGACATCCCCGGATCGTTGATCGTGTACACGATATCCGGCTGCAACACCGCATAGCCGCGGGAGGTGTACACGCTGGGGTTGAAGGCCCGCGTTTCGTTCGGGAGCGCATACTGGTGCAGCCCCTGCGAGAGCTTCTCGTAGATGTACACCATCGTCGGGTACTTCTTCCCCGGCTCATAGTTCGCCGGCAGGTACAACGCTCCCTGCAGCGTGTCTCCCTTGTCGCTCACGTAGTTGACCAGTCGCGCTCCCGACGACCAGGCATACTCCTTCTGCTGCGGATTGGCATCGGTCAAGCGGCGCGGTGCGGCAAGCGTCTTGTCGCTGGCCCAGTAGTCGGGGAAGTCCTTGAAGGTCTGGCGCGAGAACACCCAGGTGTCGGCGTCCCGCGCGCGCGAGACGAAGAACTTGGCGTCGTCCCAGAGCAGCGACTGCGCCCCTGCACGTCCCGGCTGCACGACCGACAGTCCCTCCTTCTTCGTCCATTCCCCGTACGTCTGCAGATAGAGCGGGCGCGAGAGGTCGATCCCTTTCTCCTTCGGGTCGATCACCAGCCGGCGTGTGTAGCGCATGCGCTCGGCGCGGCCATTCCCGGTCAAGTTGACCAGTGCCCCGCCCTTCACCGGCACCTTCCAGACGTCCCAGTTGTCGAAGAGGAGGACATGCTGGTTGTCGCTCGACCAGCCTAACGGTAGCACCGGCGGCCGATCGACGTTGTGATCGTCCTCGGTATCGATGAAGCTCGTCGGTGCGCCCTTCGTCAGCGTGCGCGACGCGTGCGCAACAAGGTCGTACACGTGGTACTCCCCATCGTCGTAGTACAGCGCCTTCGTACCATCGGGCGACGGCGACCAGTTCCACCGCGCGCTCTTCACCGCCAGCGTGCGTTCGCCGGTCGACACGTCGATGACGTACAGATCCCGACGCTGCCCGCCATCGATGTTGTCACGCCGCTCGTAGGCACGCCGATCGCTCCCGAGCGCGAATCGTTCGCGCGGGGCGAGCGTCACATCGTGCAGCTCATCGTCGGCCAGGCGCACGAAGCGTCGATCGGCGACCCGGTACGTCGAGAGGTACGAATACGCCTTGTCGCGCCCCTCCTCGACCTGCTGCTGCGATTGCAGGCGCGGATCGCCCTTGCCATGCCAGATCACGAGCGTCGGGAGGTCGTCGTCGGTTCCGCCGACGCCGGCCGGGGACTGCATCGCGCCTGGCGTGCCGGCGACCGGGCGTACGTCGGGGCGAGGCGTCTTGGAATCCGGACCGGTCCGTCGCGGCGCAATCCCGAAGTAGACCGCCGAACGATCGGTCGCCCAACGCGGCGTGCGATCGGGCGAGACGCGCATGTCGGCCGGGAAACCGGCGGAATCTCCCCGCGGCGCAAATACGACCTTGGCCGGTAATGCGGTCGCGGCGTTTGCCCAGCCCACGACGACGTACGCGGTGTCTGAGGCGGCGCTGTCAGGACGTCCGCGAAGGGCGGCGAGCGCGAAGCCGCTGTCGCTCCAGGCGAGCCGCCGATAGACCTGCTCATCGCTGTCGAGGGTGTGCACCACGTCGGTCGCGAGATTGCGCAGGCTGATGCCATTGCCGACGCGGTCCTTCGTCTCGCTCGTCCAGGCCAGCCAACTCCCGCTCTCATCGAGGTCGAACTCGCCCACCGCACCGACCGTACTGATCGCGCCGCTCCGAAGGTCGGCGAGGAGCATCTCGGCGGCGTTAGTCCCTTCGGCATTGTACCGCTGCATGATCGCCCAATTCGGGCGTTCGCCGGCGAACTGCACCCGGCGCACCTTCTCGAAGTCGCGCTTCTCGCCGGTGGAGAGGTTGACGAGGACGACACTGTTCTGCGCCGGCTTCTTGTCCTTCTTGAGCTTCTTCGCCTCGGCCACCGTGGGATAGCTAGTGAACGCGGCCCACTTGGCGTCGCCCGAGAGCGTCAAGGGCGCATCCCCAGATGCGCCGAATCCGACCGGAGCGGGGGGCTCACCGATCGGGAAGCGCCATTCCTTCCCACCGGCGGCCGTGGGGCGGATGACGACCTCCGCGTCGCCCTCGTTAGGGGCGAGGACATACGCGAACCACTTTCCGTCGTTGGAGGTCGTGGCGCTACGGATGCTCTTCCACGACGATGCGTCGGACGGGTCGAGCTGCTTGAGCGCCGAGCTCGCCGGCGCCGCGTTGGACGCCATGGCGGCCTGCGCGCCGGCGCGGTCCGGTGAACCGAAGCCGACGACGGCGACTGATGCTGCGACGGCGGCGTTGAGCGTGCCGCGGCGCCAGCGGGCGCGGCGAGAAGCGTACCACATGAAAGCCATCCCGGTTGTCATGACGGTCGAGGAACGTGGGCGCGCATCGCGCGCCGTGCGACTTGAGGAAACTGAGGCATGGCGCAGGCGCTCACCAGACCGCATCGCGCTTCGACCCGCCCGCCGGCGCCGTGAGGCACCGCGCGACCCTGCGGTCGGTCCCGGAGCGGCGTCCTACCGCCGTCCGGCCTGCCGAATCGTACGTCCGATTCCCTCGCGCTCCAGCGCTTCGCCCCAGAAGGTGGAGTTGTAGTTGTCCCAGTTGATCAGCCAGTTGTACGTCTGGTCAGCTTCGCGAAGCGCGGTGGCTCGGCGCGCATCCGAGCGCGGGGCGCGGGCGAGGAAGTCGGCATAGGCGCGTACCGCGAAATACATCTCGAAGCCACCCCGGAAGTGACGGGCAATCGCCTGAACTTCCTCGTCAGCGCGCCATGGCAAGACCGGATTGAAATCGGACGAGGTCGTGTCGCTGATGGCACGAAGGCGCCAGTTGAGCGAACGATACCACACCTTGTCGTTGCCCCAGAAGAGGCGTCCGTTGTTCGCCCGCATGTGTCGCGCGAAGGCGAGTCGCCCAGTCAGCGACGAATCGGCGGCGAGTGACTGCGTGCTGCGCCAGGCCACCGCTCGCGACGAATCACTTCGCGGGAGGAGGGCACTGCCTGAGCGCCACTCGCCCGCTGCCGCGCGACGCATCGCACGCGTGCGCCGCGCCTCCACCGACAACATGGGGTCGGAGGAGCGTCCGACGTCGACCAGCGCCGAATCCGGTGCCATCACCCGCACGAGGTACTGGCGCGCCTCAATCGCAAGTCCCGGCGCGTGCAGCGCGTCGCTCCAGCGGTGTTCGGCTAATAGCAGTTGCACCCTGATCGGTGCGACGATCGAATCAATCGATGCGCTCTCCGCCTGACGATCCGGAGTTTCCCGTGCGCGACGGGAGTCGAGCGATTCCACCTCCGCCATCGCCTCCTGCACGCGCCCGCCCCGCACGAGCGCTACGAGTCGGAGAGCGCTGGAGAGTGGAGAGAGAGGCTGTGCGGAGGCGGCGATCGTTGTGGCCGGGAGTCGCAACGTGCCGTCCCGGTTGCCCGCAGCGCGCCAGAGCAGGCGATCACGCGCCGACGCCGCCCACGGCTCGGCGGACACTGCGGCGCGTCCCCATTCGCGCGCCCATCGAGCGGCATCAAGCGGAACCTCTCCCAGGAGAGCGGCGCGCAGCGTGTCGTCGATGCGGGGATCATCAAGCGACGGCGGATGCATTGATTGGCGCAGGAGGAATCGCATTTCGTCGAGCGCGCGCCACGGATGGTCCGCGTACAACGAAAGCGCGACGTCCCACGCCGCGGTGGAATCGCCGGCAAAGTAGGCCAGCCGGAGTCGCGACAGTCGCACCCAGGGCGCCACCGGATGCGAAGGAAAATGACGCATCCACTCGTCATGCTGCGCGGCGAGCGTGCGCCACCGCTCGGGTGGCACCGAGTCACGCGTCTCGCGCGCCCAGCCGTCGGGAATGTCATGGCGCATCGCCAGCTGCAATCCCACGAATCGCAGCGATCCTTCCCGCGGCGCACCGGCGTGCGCGTCGGCATACGCCTCCATCGAATCGCGCGGAAGCGAACGCACCGCGACGACGTCTCGTGCCCAAGAGGGAAGAGATTGCGGTTCCACCAGCGACGCACGGCCGTACAGCCGGCGTACGAGATCAACGCTGAGCGGGATATCCCCCGCGGGAGAGGGAACCGCCGAACGCGACGCGTCGATGACTTCGAGTGCCTCCACCGCGCGGCGAACCGCCGGCTGGTACTCGTCGGCGACGACTGCCGGGACGTCGAGGCTTCCTGCGAGGAGCGCCCGGGCCGCAACCTCCAGCGTTCCTGCGTCGCCTGAACGCCCCGCCGCCCACAGCGCGCTCACCAGCTCGTCCATCGGAAAGACGGCCAACGTGTCGAGTGCGGCGAACGAATTCCACGCGGCATCCGCATAGGAATGCATCCACATCGCGCTGCTCCCCTTCCGGGCGCCGGCAAGAAACGGATACAGAAAGCGGAGCTCGGGACGTGTCCGGAAGTCGAAGTCATCGACCGATTGGAGCGCCTGTACGTAGGCGTCGGCCGTCACGAGGGGGGCATCGACCGGATAGTGCTCGGGTCCGCCGCACGGATAGACCGGCGTCGCCAGCGCGACGAGGAAGATCGCTGTGCAGCTGACGAGTCGGCATCGGGACGTGGGCATGGGCGACTTTCGCTATCGGTGGAGGTACTGCAGGTACGACGCGCCGGCAGGAAAGATCCAGAGTCCGCGATACCACGTCGAGCGCGACGCTGTGGGGATGACGTCGAACCAGGCGCGATGCGTGGTGGGTCCCGTCGCGAGTCGGCGTTCGAAGCTCGCGAGCCCGAGGCGAAAGGGCAGGCCCGCGCGTTCGAGTCGTTCGAGCAACTGTCGTTCTGCACGTGCGTCGTGGCGCTCACCGGTCTCGAACAGTTGGACGATGTGTCCATCGACCCATGGACGGAAGCGCGCGCCGTACCCGGGATCGGAGAGGTGCGCCACCAGAGAGGTCACCCAGAACGGACGCTGGCGCAATACACCGTCCCGGCTCGCGCGCAGATGCGCCACCAGCCGCGCGTAGTCCGCGAGGCGGAAAACCGGAGCATCGTAATCCAGCTGAATCGCGCGAGCCGGCGCCCCGACTGCCGACGGACGATCGATGAGTGGCAGCAGCGTGGCGATGCGGCGCGCCACCCACTCAGCGAGCGTGTCGGACGGCACCGTTCCCCACCATGCGGAGAAGGAGTCGTCGATGCGAATGACCGCTTCCGCATCCGGTCCTGCGTCGGCATCGATCGGTCGCCCCAGCGCCGTGACCAGCGAGTCACCTCGCCGCGACAGCGTCGCTACCCACACGCCGGCGCGGATGTCCGGTCGGGTTCTGCGACTGGCCTGCAACAGCGCCGAGTCGCGCGAGGTCCAGATCCATTGTCCAATCGTGGGAGCGTCGAGCGTCGCATCGCGGCCGCACCCGCTCGCGAGCGGTAGCATCACTCCAACGACTGCCAGCAGGCGTCGCACAGCGGCTCGCCGTGGAGTTCCGCGAGTGGACCGGTACGATCGTGCGACAGGAGGACGACGCGCCGCTGTCGCCCGATCGGCGCCCGGCGCCGCACGCGGTGAGAAGCAGCGATGGCAGCCCAGCACGCGTTTCGTCAGTAGAGGTCCGCGTGTCTGGGGGTGATGCCGGCATACAGCGACTTGAGGTGCGCGACGTCCTGCTCCCAATCGTCCGTCGCCTCGAAGGGCGTGCCCACGATGACTCGTGACAGTCGATAGTCAAGCGCGACGGGAATGATCGGCGCTTCCGCACGGAGCGCGATCCGGTGAAAGCCGCTCTTCCACTCGCTCACCTTGCGACGCGTCCCTTCCGGTGCCAACGCGAGCACCATGCGCTCGCGCGACTGAAAGGCGGTCACGTAGTCGTCGACCACCTGACCGGCCGCGCCGTTTCCCCGCTGGATCGGGATTCCCCCAAATCGGCGAAAGAGTATCCCGAACGGCCAGACAAAGAGCGTATGCTTGCCGAACCAGGTCGCCTGGAGATCGAGCGCAAGGTAGGCCCAGAATCCTGCCACGAAGTCCCAGTTCGAGGTATGCGGCGCTACGACGATGACCAGCTTCGGGCGATCAGGAAAGCGCCCGACCACCTTCCATCCGAAGAGCCGCAGTCCGACGCGCCCGATGAACCGCCCGATTGCGCTCCCGCGCGTGGGGATGCTGACAGGGACGACGGTCACCACGGGGGCATCGCGAGACGCCGCCTCGGCGATCGTCAGCAGGGTTTCACCGGCCGCAGCCGAGTTCTCGTCCATGAGTGAGTGAAGGGGACCAGACACGCACGACCACGAGTCGACGAGCGGCGGACCACGCAGTAAAGTATGGCGACGTCCCACAATCCAACGGAATGCTTTCGCTATTCATCGAACGTTCCCGCGCGCGTCGCTGGTCGGCCAGCGTCGCCCGGGCCGCGGCGCTATTTCTTCTCGCGTCGACGCTGTACGCCTCGACAATGCTCGCTCAATCGGCCGCTCGCGCTGACTCCGCCGCCGAGGCCCTCGTTGAACGCTACCTGGCGCGATACTTCGCGATGTATCCATCGCGCGCTACACAGGCCGGCAATCGGCGCTTCGACCACCAACTCGAACGATTCTCTGCTGCCGAGCGCACCGAGTGGACGGCGCTCAACGGCACCGTAGTCGAGGAATCCGGTCGATGGCTCGGGATTCCTCCGCCCTCAGGGTCGTCAGGGAGCAGCACCTCAGAGCGGCAGTCGCCCGGCTCGGGCCTGCGCGCCGATGTTCGCCTCGATCTGGAAGTGGTGCGCGCGCAGGCCGAGCGCGAGTGGTTCGAATTTCACACCCGACGGCGTCCCGAACGCGACCCGCTCTTCTGGTCGCAAACGGTGGGGGAGTCGGTCATCTTCCTCCTGGTTCGCGACGATCGACCGCTCGGCGAGCGAATGGCAGCGGTGCGATTTCGAATGCGCCACCTCCCGGCGCTGCTCGTCGAAGCGCGACGAGTCCTCGCCACGGCCGCGGATTCGCTTGTTGTGGCGGAGTTCGCGCTGGGTGCCGCTCGGCAGGTGCGCGCGGGGGCGACCTTCTATCGCGACGGGATTCCGCGATTCGCGGCACCCTTGGAAAGGGACGTCGTGCGCGCCACCGAGCGCGAAGGGCTGCAAGCCGCGCAGGCGCTCGAGCAGTTCGCGCTCTTTCTCGACACCCTTGCCGCGAGGGCGACCGGATCCGCTCGACTCGGCGCGGACTACGCGGAGGTGTTTCGCGTCGGGACCGGCGTGCGCGATCCCGTTGATTCCGTCCTCGCGCGCGCCGAACGCGACCTGCTGACGACGCGCGCCGAAGCCGCGACGTATGCGCGCCAGCACTGGGGCGAGATCGCCCCCGCCCTTCCGCTGCCGAGTGATGACCGGTCCGTCGTGGCGGCAGCATTCGAACAGGTTGCTGCCCAGCGCGATACCAGCGTCACGGAGTACCTGGCGTACTGGCGCTCCCTCCCGGATTCGCTCGAGGCCTTCATTCGCGAGTACGACATCGCGACGCTCCCGCTCCCGCGCACCCTGCGCGTCGACATCGCTCCGCCGATGCTCGCCGGTCAGAGCGTGGGCGGCGTCTATCCCGCCGGCCCGTTCTCGCCCGACGCTCCAACGATTCTGTACATCCCGGTTCCCGGTGATGGGGCCACGCGCGAGGCGAGCGACGTCTTCTTTCGCGATTTCAACCGCCCGTTCACCCGGATGATCGCCGCTCATGAACTCCTGCCAGGGCACTACGCGCAACTGAAACAGTCGGCGCGACATCCGCGTGCGGTTCGCAGCGTCTTCGCCGACGGGGTCTTTACGGAGGGGTGGGGGACCTTCTGCGAGCGCATCATGCTCGATGCCGGCTGGGGCGGTCCGCTCCCCTTCCTCGCCCACTACAAGAAGGCGATGGAGAACATCGCCCGCACGATCGTCGACATCCGCGTGCACACGAAGGGGATGACGCGCGAGGCGATGGTGCGCTTCGTCCGCGACGATGCGTTGCAGGGAGAACAGCTGGCGGCGAACATGTGGACGCGCACGCTCACCACGGCCCCGCAGATCACCACGTATTACCTGGGGTCACGGCAGATCCGGGACATTTTCGAGGCGGTACGGGCTCGCGAGGGTGCTGCGTTCTCGCTGCACGCCTTCATGGATGCAATGGTGGCCGAGGGGAGCGTACCTGTGTCAGCCCTCCGCGCACGTCTGCTCGAACCCTAGGTCTCCGCTGCTGGCGACGCGTCGTCGAGGAGACCGACGCGTCGGCGTCGCCGGAGCGGGTGACGCCTTCGAGAAGCGCTGCCCGCACCAAGACGCGTCGCGCGTCTAACGTGCGGCAGCGAGCGGACGCAGGCGTTCCGGCATATCGGCGACCACGTACGCCATGACGGCCAGCGTCGCGACGCACATCGCGACCTCGCGAGGATCGAGCTTGTCGACCGTATCGGCGTCGGTGTGGTGGAACCAGAAATAGCGCGAGCCGTCTACATTGAGCCCCATGCCGGGGACGCCCTGCGCCATGATCGGTCCGATGTCGGCGCCACCGCCCCCCTTGCTGATCGTTCCGGAGCCGATCTTGTTGAGCAGGGTGCCGATCTCGCGCACGGTCGCCATCGCGGCATCGGGGCCGGTGAAGCCGAAGCCATCCGGCTTGAATACCCCACCGTCGGACTCGATCGCCAGGATGTGGTCGTCGAGCTGATCGCGGTGCGCATCGCGGTACGCGTTACCCCCGCGCCCGCCGTTTTCCTCGTTTGTCCACCCGACCACCCGGATCGTACGCTTGGGCGTGAGACCGAGCCGCTTGAGGACCTTGAGCGCCTCCCACGCAGCGACCACGCCTCCGGCGTCATCCATCGCCCCGCGACCCACGTCCCACGAATCGATGTGGCCCCCCATGACGATGACCTCGTCGGGGAACTGCGAGCCGCGAATCTCGCCCATCACGTTACGCGACGGCACGTCGGGGAGCGTGCGCGCCGACATCATCATGCGCACGATGACCGGCGCGCCGCGCGCGCTGTAGCGCGCGATCATGTCGGCGTCCTCGGGAGTGATGGCCGCGTGCGGAATGC
>JBDTUA010000202.1:0-9469 GCA_040007995.1 Gemmatimonadota bacterium
TGTACCCGAAGGCGGGCTCCTAGTGGCGCGTAACCGGACTGCTGGTAGCATTTGCCGCGCGACGCAGCCTGGCAGACGTCACCGTTCCTCGCTGTTCGTCGCGTCCGTCGCGCTGCTACGCTCGCTCCCCTCGCCTTGTCAACCGGTCGCTGCGCACGATCACCACTACAACGTTCCGACATGCCAGCCAGACTCGGTACCGTCCTGATCTATGCCAGGGACATGCAGCGCACGGCGGCGTTTTATGCGCGCCATTTCGGCTTCGCCTGCTGCTGCGAGGTGGTGGAGGGACTCCTCACGCTGACCGCAGCGGCGGGAGGGGCGGAGCTCGTGATTCACCAAGCGGCGAAAAGCGTGAAGCTCGGGCAGGCCGGGGTGAAGCTGGTCTTCGACGTGGAGGACATCGAGGAATTCAAGGCACAGGCGCTGACGCGTGGGCTGCGCTTCGGTGCTACGCATCAGGCGAATGGCTACGCCTACGCCAACGCGAAGGACCCCGACCGGAACTCGGTGTCGATCTCGAGTCGGGCGTTTCGATCACGCGAATAGCCCGGAGGTCGCGAGCGGTTCACCGCAACGGTCGGCTGCGGACGATCATCCGTGCTATCGGCGCGTGACGCCGCGCCTGATGCCGGTGAAGGGCGGCCAGGCGCGCGTCATCGCGTAGGGCTCCTCAGCCGCCCCGCGCGCGCAGGTCGCGTTCTGCTTCGAGCCAGTCCCCAACGGGGTCGCCACTTGCCTTTCGCTGCAGCGACAGGAAGTAGGCGTGCTGGCGAATGGTCGCCTCGGTGATGGTGAGGCGACGCGGCGCGGATGAGGCGGATGCATTGGACGGAGACTGGGCGGGTCCCTGCCCGCCGTCGGCGGTCACCGGGATGCTGGCCGCGCTGACGTCGGCCTCCATCCGGGCTGCGCGCGTAGGCGTCGCCTTCGTGCGCGTTGGGGCGTCGCCGCCGGAGACGCCAGTCTTGGGCACGGCACCGCTCGGCATCGCCGGCGTTGCTGATCCGGTCTTCGCCACCGCTGTCTTCGCCGTCGCTGACTTCGCTGCGCCTTTCGCCCCGCCTTTCGCAGGAGTGGCGCTGTTCGCGGTCGCTCCGGCCTTGGCCGCGGCGGCCTGTTTCACCCCCGACTTGTGCGTGCCTGTGTTGGAAGCGGACGGTTTTGCGGAGAGAGCGTTCTTGCCGCTCGACTTGGCTCCGGGGCGCGATGCGGACGAACGTGTGGGAGCGACGGTGTCTCCGCGTGTGGAGGGGTGGTCGACCGATTCCGGGGCGATGACGCGCTTCTTGGCTGGCATATGTCGAATGAGAAAAGTCAGGAGGAAGGACGAGCGAATGGGGGGGGCGCGATGCTACGCGCATCGACCGTGTACTCGCGCGCGGATGTTCTGGTCACTGCGCGGCGCGAGGGCGTACCATAAAAAATCTAACGAGGGCGTGCCGCCAGAACCAGTGCGGGGAGGCTCAGCGGTCGAGTTCGGCGACCGCGAGCGTCGGTTCTCCCTGCGCTTTTCGCGAGCGCGATCGTCCGGTCGCGCACGAACTGCCGGAGGAGCCGCGCGCGTCGGATGGGAAATGCAGAAAAGAGTTAGGCAGACAGGAGCGACCGGGTACGCGTTGGGTCACTCTGGAGCGCTGGCCTTGCGAAAACTGCCACGTAAGTGTATATTTGACAAGATGTTAGCGACCGCACGGCGCTGCGTCTTTTCGTGGCTCCCGCCGGTGGTTCTGCCTCCCTGGGTGCCTTGTCCCTTTCACCCTCAAGGCCCGGAGGTTTCCGCATGAGCCAGCCCCACGCCCTGATTTCGCGCCGAAATGCCGTCGTGGCGCGTGGCGTTCCCATGGTGACCACCGCGACAGTGGATCACGCCTCCGGCGCGATGCTGCACGACGCGGACGGCGAAGAGCTGCTCGATTTCACCGGTGGGATCGGTGTCATGAACGTGGGACACGGAAACGCACGGGTCGTCGCGGCGATCAAGGCACAGGCGGACAAACTGCTGCACACCTGCTTTCATGTCGCCACCTACGAGCCGTATGTCGCGCTCTGTGAACGACTCGCGACGCTGCTGCCGCATGGTGACGGGACGCGCGGACAGTCGACGAAGGTGGTCCTGCTCAACAGTGGTGCGGAGGCGGTGGAGAACGCGATCAAGATTGCACGACAGGCCACCGGCCGCCCGGCGGTCGTCTGCTTCACCGGGAGCTTTCACGGGCGCACGCTGCTGGGCATGTCGCTCACGTCGAAAGTCGGCTACAAGGCGGGGTGCGGCCCATTCGCCCCCGAGATCTATCGGCTCCCCTTTCCGAGTTACTTCCACCACGGCGCAGGACTCGACGAAGCGACCTTCGTCGACCGGGAGGTGCAACGTCTCCGTGACGCCTTTCTCGACACGGTCTCGGCGAAGGACGTCGCTGCAATCATCGTGGAGCCGGTGCAGGGCGAAGGGGGATTTCTCCCGGCTCCACTCGAATGGCTGCGTGCGCTGCGGACGATCTGCGACGAACGCGGCATCGTCCTCATCTTCGACGAAGTCCAGAGCGGATTCTGCCGCACCGGGAAGTGGGCGGCGTACGAGCACTACGGAGTGACGCCCGACATCTCGACATGGGCCAAGTCGATGGGTGGGGGGCTCCCGATCTCCGCTGTGATCGGCCGGTCGAGCGTGATGGACGCGGCCGCACCCGGGACGCTCGGCGGGACTTACGGCGGCAACCCGGTCGCCTGCGCGGCGTCGCTCGCGGCGATCGATGCGATGGAGGAGTTGCAGCTGAACGCACGGGCCACGGTGATCGGCGCCACGATCCGCGAGCGCTTCACCGAGCTGAAGGCCCGCTGTCCGATGGTCGGCGACGTCCGCGGGCTGGGGGCGATGGTCGGTGTGGAGTTCATCGAGGATGGCGATCCCGCCCGTCCGGCCGGCGACTTCGTCAAGGAGGTGCTCGGACATGCCCTGGAACGTGGGCTCCTGGCCATCTCGGCGGGCATCCACGGCAACGTGATCCGGGTCCTGAGTCCCCTCGTGATCACTGACGACCAGCTCGACCGGGGACTTCGCATCCTCGAGGAAGAAGTGCTCGCTGCGTGGAGTCGCCTGGAGGCGACACACCAGGTCCTCGTCCACCGCTAACGGAGCACTCCGACGCATGCAACCATTCGCAATCGCCGGACTGCAGTTGCAGCTGTCGGGTCGTGGCAACAACCTCCCGCGCATGAACGAACGCCTCGATTTCCTGATGGCGGTCTTTCCGTGGGTGCAGATGGTGGTCTTCAGCGAGCTGGCGGCATGCGGCTGGTCGCCAGCCAACGCGGAGGCGCTGCCGGGACCGGCCGAGCGCGACTTCCAGGCCATGGCGGCCCGCCACAAGGTCTGGCTCGTGAATGGATCGCACTTCGAGTTCGCGGCAGGCCAGGTATACAACACGGCGTCGGTCATCGACCCCGCCGGCGTGGTCATCGCGCGCCATCGCAAGCTCTTCCCCTTCCTGCCGTACGAGCAGGGGGTGAGTGCGGGCTCCGAATTCGTCGTGTTCGACATCCCCGATGTGGGGCGCTTCGGCGTGTCGATCTGCTACGACATGTGGTTTCCCGAGACGTCGCGCCAGCTCGCGGCGATGGGCGCCGAGGTGATCATCCACCCGACACTCACCACCACGATCGATCGCGACGTCGAGCTCTCGATCGCTCGTGCGACCGCGGCGACGAACCAGTGCTTCATGATCGACATCAACGGCGTCGGCGACATCGGCAATGGACGGTCGGTGGTCGTTGGGCCGGCGGGAGATGTGGTCTACCAGGCGGGCACGTCGGAGGAGCTCATCCCGATCGAGATCGACCTCGCGCGCGTCCGGCGGAGTCGTGAGGTAGGACTGCGCGGCCTCGGGCAGCCGCTCAAGAGCTTCAGGGACAGCACGGTGCGGTTCCCGGTCTACGCCGGTGAAACGCGAGAGTACTTCGAGACGCTTGGCCCCCTCGCACGCGCCGAGCGTGGGACGAAGGCAGGGATCCGTGGCGTATCTCACCCTCTGCCTGCCGCTGTGGCAACAGGCACGGAGGTCCGACCCGACAACACTTGATGCGCGCACGCAAGGAGGTTCGATGATTTCAGCTGCAACGTCCCCACAACCGTACGACCAGGGCGAGCCGCTCTACAACCTGTGGCGCACCCGAACCGACAACTGGAATCGCTTGCGCGATATCGCACGTCGGCTGCATCGCGGCGTCGAAAGCCAGGACGAAGGCAAACTCCTGGATGAGTCCTGCCGCATGGCGCTCGCGGCGCTCGCGCCGCTCGAGCCCTTCTTCGCCTTCCCGGGGTGGCGCGCGTTCGAGCGTATTGCCGCCTACCACCAGCAAAAGAACTGGGCGTTGCTCTCGCGCCAGACGATCCGGCTCAACCGGCTCCTGACGACCGGATCCTTCCGACGTCTGGACCTGCAGGAACTCAAGATTCAGGGTTACTCCGACCTGCTCGATCTCGACGAGTTCACCGACGACGTCTACCGAAAGATCGGCGAAGAGACGCGCCCGTTCTTCGTCACGCTTATCGTGGACGACCTCGCGCCGGCGCAGCAGATCGAACTTCAGACGCAGTTGCGACGGCACCGCAAGGCCGATGACGAATTCGTCTACGAGACGATCGTGGCGCGCACCTTCGAGGAAGCGGTCATGGCGGTCCTCGCCAACCCGGCGATCCAGTCGGTCGTGGTACGCTACTCGTTCCCCTTCGCCGAGGCGCGCGCGGGTCGCGCCGTGTCGGAGCTGTGCCAGGTGTACGGACATCGGCTGAACGCCTTGGCGGCCCTCATGCCTGGCGACCGAACGCTGGCGCTCGGCCGGGTGCTGTGCGACCTGCGGCCGGAGCTCGACCTGTTCCTGGTCTCGGACGCTCCCGTCGAGGATGTGGTCGGAGCGCAGAGCCGCCAGTTCCGGCGCGTGTTTTATCACGCCGAGGACTACCAGGATCTGCACCTGAGCATCCTCAAAGGCATCCACGAGCGGTACGAGACGCCGTTCTTCTCGGCGCTGCGCAAGTACAGCCTTCGCCCGACGGGCGTCTTCCACGCGCTCCCGATCTCGCGAGGGAAGTCGATCGCCCGTTCGATCTGGGTCCAGGACCTGGTCGACTTTTACGGGCCGCGCGCCCTCCAGTCCGAGACATCGGCGACCAGCGGCGGCCTCGACTCGCTGCTGCAGCCAGTTGGTCCGCTCAAGCGCGCACAAGAACTGGCGGCACGCGCCTTCGGCGCGCGCCGGACGTACTTCGTGACCAACGGCACGTCGACGGCCAACAAGATCGTCATGCAGGCGCTCATGCAACCGGGCGACATCGTCCTGCTCTCGCATGACTGCCACAAGTCGCATCCCTACGCCGTGATCCTCGCCGGCGCGTACCCGGTCTACCTGAGTGCCTACCCGCTGTCGCCGTACTCGATGTACGGCGCCGTGCCGCTCAGCGAAATCAAGTCGCAGCTGCTACGGCTCAAGGCGGCGGGCAAGCTGCACCGGGTGAAGCTCCTGCTCCTCACGAACATCACCTTCGACGGGCTGACGTACGATCCGCTGCGCGTGATGGAGGAGGTGCTCGCGATCAAGCCGGACATGGTCTTCCTGTGGGATGAGGCGTGGTTCGCCTACGGTCGCTTTGTCCCGACCCTTCGACTGCGGACAGCGATGGGCGCGGCCCGCCGGCTGCAAGCGCGCCTGGCGTCGCCGGAATACCAGGCCGAGTACGCGGAGTGGCGCCAGGAGTTGGATGCCGCCGGCGATTCCGACGAGGCCGCGCTGGCGGTCCGGCTGCGCCCTGATCCGGCCCTGGCGCGCGTGCGGGTCTACGCGACGCAATCCACGCACAAGACGCTGACCTCGCTGCGGCAGGGATCGATGATCCATGTGGCCGACCAGGAGTTCGAACACCGCGTGCGCACGGGCTTCGACGAGGCCTATCTCACGCACACCTCGACGTCGCCGAACTACCAGATCCTGGCGTCGCTCGATGCGGGGCGCCGTCAGGTCGAGCTCGAAGGGTACGACATCGTGCGACACAGCGTGCAGCTGGCGATGACGCTGCGCGAACGCATCCGGTCAGACGAGTCGCTCAACCGCTATTTCCGGGTGCTGGGACCGCGGGAGATGATTCCGGCGGCCTATCGGCCGTCGGGGCTCGACGCGTATTTCGAGCCTGAGCGCGGTTGGCAGAGCCTGGAACCGGCCTGGGCGCACGACGAGTTCGTGCTCGACCCGACGCGGGTCACGCTGGACGTCGGTCGGACCGGACTCGATGGCGACCAGTTCAAGCAGTTGCTCATGAACTCGTACGACATTCAGATCAACAAGACATCGCGCAACTCCGTCCTGTTCATGGTGCACATCGGGATGTCACGCGGCGCGGTGGCGCACTTGGTGTCGGTACTGAGCAAGATTGCCGCCGATCTCGACGATCGGCTCGAGCACGCCGGCGCGCCGGAGCGAAGTGCGCACGAGGGTCGAGTACGCCGCTTGGTGGAGGAACTCCCGCCGCTGCCGGACTTCAGCCGCTTTCACCCCGCGTTTTTGCAAACGGCGGACAGCACGACGCCGGAGGGAGACATGCGCACGGCCTTCTACCTGGCCTACAACGAGGCGTCGTGCGCCTTCGTGAAGCTCGATGACGCGCTGTCGCGATCCGTGGCGCGCGGGCGCTCGGTGGTCTGCGCTCGCTTCGTGACGCCGTATCCCCCCGGTTTTCCCGTCCTGGTCCCCGGACAGGTCGTGACGTCCGAAATTCTGGACTACCTCCTCGCGCTCGACGTGAAGGAGATCCACGGCTACGAACCTGACTACGGGCTCCGAGTCTTCACGCAGGAGGCGCTGGATGCACAGCTCTCCGCGAAGCTGGCCGGCACCCAACCCCTGACGGAGGTAGTGGCATGAGCGAATTAACGATGGCTCCACGACTCAAGGACGGAACGACGCACGGCGGGACGCGCGACCTGGTGCAGGCGCCGTCCCCGACCCGGCTCGACGGTGTGTCGGATATCCGACGGCACTTTCACCGGAACGCCGAGCCGATCTACTTCATCAGCGCGACGCCGTTCAACCTGCTCGGCCTCGATGAGTGGGTGCGCAACTTCCACTTCATCAACTTCATCGACTGCTTCAACGGTCAGCATCCCCACGTCTTCGTGCCGAAGGAAACGCCGCATCGTCCCTTCACGTCGATCGAGGACATCAACAACTACCTCCTCGGGCACAAGGAGGTCGTGGACTACATCAAGGCGCGCGGTCCCGGCGGCAAGGCCGTCTTCCTCTTCTTTGACGAGGAGACCGAGGCGCTGTGCAAGGAGCTGGGGCTCGACGTCTGCTTTCCATCGGCGGCGTTGCGCCGGAAGGTCGACAACAAGGTCGAAGCGACACGCATCGCCGATCGGGCCGGCGTGAAGTCGGTGCCGCACGTCCTCGCCAAGGTGGGGACATGGGGCGAGTTGCTCGACGTGGCCAAGCCGCTCGGGACGGACCTGGTGGTGCAGACCGCATTTGGTGACTCGGGCCATACCACGTTCTTCATCGCCAGCGAAGCGGACTATAACAAACATGCAGCGGAGATTCGCGTCGAGGACGAGGTGAAGGTGATGAAGCGTGTCAACGTGCGCGGATCAGCACTCGAGGCGTGCGTCACGCGGCATGGAACGATCGTGGGACCGTTGATGACGGAGCTGATCGGCTTCAAGCGGCTGACACCGTATCGGGGCGGTTGGTGCGGGAACGAGGTGAACGCCGAGGCATTTCCGGCGGAGGTGCGCGATCGTGCGCGGACGGCGACCGTGGCCTTCGGGGAGGAGTTGCGGGCCATGGGATATCGTGGCTACTTCGAACTCGACTTCCTGCATGACCAGGACTCGAACGAGTTGTACCTTGGCGAGGTGAATCCACGCATCACCGGCGCCAGCGCCATGACCAACCTCGCGGCGTTCGCACATGCGGATGCGCCGCTCTTCCTCTTCCACCTGCTGGAGTACTCCGACATCGACTTCGAACTCGACGTCGACGCGTTGAACGCCCGCTGGGCCGATCCGGCCAACATCGACCCGTGGGGACAGCTCGTCATGAAGCACACCGACGATACGACGGGAGTCGTGACGTCGGCACCGTCGTCCGGTGTCTGGCGGCTCGGCGCCGACGGTCGCGGGGAGTTCGTGCGCAACCAGACGCACCGGCGCACGGTGGATACCGAGCAGGAGGGCTTCTACCTGCGGATTACCAACACCGGCGACTATCTATACGAAGGCGCCGACCTCGGAATCCTGATCACCCCGGGGCGCTTGATGACGGAAGACCATCAGCTCAACGACCGCGCGCGAGCCTGGATCGAGGCAATCCACGCGCAGTACACCAGCTCGGCAGTGACGGCGCAAGACACCGCCGTGGTCGCCAGCGCTATCGAAGTTGGCAATTTCAAGATTCTCTAGCACAACGATTCAGCGCACGCTGCACGCGGTGCAGGAAGCACAGCCGGGGCCGCGTTGGCGCGAGCACTGGCATCGGCTCGAGGCGGGTTATCGCGCGTGGTTTGAGCGTGAGGGGGATGCGGCGCGGCCGACATACCTCGCCTCGCGGCGCGCGCTACGCACGTACCTGCCGGAGCTGCTCCCGACGTACGAACGACTTGTCGAGATCGCGGGGGGGAGCGATAGCGCAGCACGGCTGCTCTCGCTCTGGTGTCCGACGCCGTACCTCACCGGCTGCTCGCAGGCGATCCGCTTCGGTGAACCGAACATTCTCGTGCGCAACTACGACTACCAGCCCCTGATCTGGGACGCCGTGCAAATGGCGACCTGCTGGAGCGGACGTCGGGTCGTGGGAATGATCGATTCGCTTTGGGGAGTGCTGGACGGGATCAACGAGGACGGCCTGGTGGTCTCGCTGGCGTTCGGCGGGCGTCCAATCGTCGGCGAAGGCTTCGGGATGCCGCTCATTCTTCGCTACGTACTCGAGACGTGCCGCGACGTGGACGAAGGAGTCGCAGCCCTCGTTCGCGTACCGACGCACATGTCGTACAACGTCACGCTGCTCGACGCGCGCGGCGCGTTCCAGACGCTGTTCCTCGCGCCGGATCGTGCGCCGGTCGTGACGCACCGCACGTTCGCCACGAACCATCAACGTACGGTGGAGTGGGACGCCTTCGCGCATGCGACGGCGAGCGTGGACCGGGCGCGTCACCTGCGCGCGCGCCTGTCGGACCCGGAGGAGAGTGCGACGCGGTTCGTTGAGCGACACAGGAGCAGACGACGACAATCCATTCGAGGGCGACTTCGCCGCTCGCGAGTTCGTCGAGGCCGAAGTCGCCAACACGACTGCCGAAGCTGTCGCGTCGATACCCGCGGATGGCGGTGAATTCAGGGAGTTCCGATTCCAGCAGGGGAACTCGAACAAATTCTGGCGAATTTCTGTTGAAGGCAAGGAAATGACCGTCGTCTACGGTCGCTTT
>JBDTUA010000203.1:0-9438 GCA_040007995.1 Gemmatimonadota bacterium
GTACTCGCCAATAGCGATCGCCGGGCGCGTCGGGTGGCGTCGCCGCCGGTGCGTCACGTCGGGCGTCGGCTTGGGCGTCGGCTTGGGCGTCGGCTTGGGCGTCGGCTGGTGCGCGCGGCACCTGCGGATCAGGCGTCATGTGGTCGGTCGACGGCGGTCATGCGCTTGATGTAGTAGCGCATCTCCTTCCCCTGGGCGAAGGCGGTCCCTTCGTGCACTGCGCCGCAACGCTGCACGAAGATGGTGCTGGGAATGTTGTCTGGTGGGACGACGACGTACCACTGTTGGACGTCGCGCTCACGAAAGGTCGTTTCCATGCGCGCCATCATGCGGTGGGCGATGCTGCCACCGATCGTCGCCTCGAATTCCTTCGTGCGGTACTGCGGCGGGATGCCTGCGACGATCCACCAGCCCTTCACGCCCGCGAGAAACGCGAGCTGCTCGCCGCCGATGTACCGCAGGTTGCGCAGGATGGCCACGAGGGCGCGGGGACGGCGCAGTACGCTCCGGACCGCCGCCAGCAGCAGACCGGCGGGGTGGTGTCGCACGAGGAAGCCGGTGAGCGAACTCGCCTCGGAGGTGAAGACGTGGAATCCGGCGATGGTGCCGTCGACCCGGGCGACGTCGCAGTGGAAATCGGGGTTGTCCAGGCTCAAACGATAGAAAGCCTCGGCCATAAACTCCGGACCGACGGTGGCCAGCGAATAGCCATTCCGAGTGGGATCCCCGAGGAGCGCGAAGTGCATCCGTCCGAGTTCGGCGCAGTCGGCCTCGCGGTATCGCTCGATGACGAATGCGGTCACGGGAGACGGGGCACAGGGGAGGGCGAAGCGCCCCGCATGTCGACGACGGTCGGGGACGTCGTCGTCAGGTCGACCGATTGCTCACCCAGCTGGCGCTCGCGCGCCAGGAAGGCATCGTGGATCTCACCCGGCGTCATCCCTCGCACCGCGCGATCGAAGTGCTGCTCGGCGAAGCGATCGAGCCATGGTCCATACCGAGGGTAGAACTCGGCGTTCATCCCGCGCGAATGGTAGTCGAGCACGACAATTCCATGCGTCTCGGACGCGGCCCGGAGCAGCTGACGGGCGGCGGCGTCGGGGTCGGAGATTCCGTTGCGCGCCAGTCGCCGGTCAAAGTGGTCGTCCATCCAGGCGGGGGGGAGCTGCACGATGGGGAGCGGGGCGCGTAGCCCTGGATGGAAGGGGCGGAACGGGTGGCAGATGCCGCGCCGGAAGCCGGGATAGTACTCGAGACCTAACGACGAATCATAACGCAACCCGGCCTCCGCGTGTCGCCGCAACGTCTCGTTGGGGGCGTCGGGGTCGAGATGCCAGTAGTGGTGCCGGTTGCCAGCGCACTCCACGCCGGCGGCCTCGGCGATGCGTTGCACCTCGCGGCGAAGGGTGTCGCCGCTCCGGTGTGCGTGGAAGGAAGCGTGCAGCCCGATTTCGCAACCGGCGTCGCGCAGCTCGGCGAACAGGCGCTGGAATCGCGGCGTGCGCACGTCGTAGAAGTCGTCAGGCGTTCCCCTCGCGTACTGCAGCAGCGAGCCCTGTCGCGCCATGAAATAGAAGCAGGAGCGCGTCCCGTACCGCGCCGTCAGCGGCATCCACTCGCGAAAGGTCCAGAAATGACTCTTTCCGCGCGCCACCCGCGCGGCGAGCGGGGCGCCGCGCAGGCCGCGATCCTTGAGCACCCGGAGCACTTCGATCGGCCGGATCAACTCGGGATAGTCGACGTCGTGCGTGAAGGCGACGGCATACCGCGAGTCCGCACCCTCCCACGCCCAGGGAAGGGCGCGCGTCCCATTCGGGTCGAGCTGGGCGCGCAGCCGTGCGGCGTACAACGAGACGATCGGGCGCGACAGCAGCCCGTCCCGCACCAGTACCGAAGCATCAAGATCGAGGTCGTCAAAGCGGGAACGGGGATACGTCGGTTCCACCGCGCCTGTCAGCAGCCAGTAGCTGGCGAAGACGATGTCCGCGGGAAAGTGTTCGCGCCCCGCCACCGACTCGCGTGGGGCAAACGAGGCCGCGGGGAAGAGGAGAAAGGGGAGGTCGAGCGCTTCGCGGGCGCCGATCGGATGACGCGTGGGGGCCGACGCGAAGTCCCACGAAACCGACGGTATCGAGACCGAGGCGGCGACGTCGTCCCGCGGTCCGTAGTACAGCTCCGGAGGGGGGCCGTCGTCGTACCAGTCGATGCGCGTGGCAAAGCCGGCGATGTTGAGCAGGGTCCGCAGGGTGTACCTGACTTCGGACAGCGACCCGCTGACAGCGCGATCGATGCCGACGACTACCGGTTCACCCAGGTGTGACGCCATGTGCGGTCGGAGCGCTGGACGGAAAGAAGCGAGGGAGATGTCCCTCAGGGACGTGTCCCCGCAGGGAGGTGTCCCTCAAGGTAGAATTCGGCGGAGCGCATGGCACCCGGTTCCGCTCCCCGCCTCACGAGAAGCGATCGAACGGGAGACGCACCGCCGCCGAACTCTGCAACAGGAACGGTGATTGCAAGGACTGCACCGACCGCCCGTCGCGACCACCCTGCTTCCCTCCGCATGACCCTTTCCTGGACGTGCTCTGCCCCTCGACGTGTACGAGTGATCGGAGTGGTCCTCTGCCTGTGGCAGGGGGCCTCGCCGAGCGTTGCCTTGGCGCAGGCTAACGGCCGACCGGAGCGAAAGCAGTCGCCTGCTGTACGGTCCCCCGCGTCGACGAGAGCACCGGTCACAGCGCTGGTGGGCGCCACGGTGATCGACGTGGTGAGTGGCCTGCGTCGCGTCGACCAGGTCGTGGTGATTGAGGGGGACCGGATCCGGGACGTGGTCCCGCGCGCCGGGTGGCGTGCGCCGCGAGGCGCGCGACTCGTGAATGTCGCGGGACGCTTCGTAATTCCGGGGCTCTGGGACATGCACGTCGAGCAGGCGCTTCCCTTGTGGGACGCGCTGCCGGTGGATTCCAATGCCGCGTTCTTTCATCCGCTCTTTCTGGCCAACGGCGTCACCGGGGTGCGCGATATCGCGGGCTCCATGTCGGTGGTCCGTGGCTGGCGCGACGCGATCGAGCGTGGCGATCGGGTGGGGCCGCGAATCGTCTTCACCGGGCCCAAGGTCGGGATGGGGGCAGTGGCCCCCGGCGCGCCGTTCCCGCTGGTGTCGCCGGCCGACGTCGACGCCACCGTTGCCGCGCTGAAGCAGGGCGGGGCGGTCGCCGCGTATCTGCTCGCCCTCGACGCGTCGTTGTATCCCGCGCTCCAGGCGTCGTTAGCAAAATACGGGATGCCTCTCGAGGGCAATGTGCCGTTGACCACGTCGCTCCGCTCCCAGGTCGCCATGGGGCAGCGGGTGATCGACCACCTCGATGGGATCCTCGCCGCATCGACCACCGACGAGGAGTCGGTGCGCCGGACGTTGCAGCTGGTGGAGGTGCCGACGTGGTGGGCGCGCCTTGGCTGGAAGCTTGGACTGATGACGCGTCCGGAGTACCCCTCGGCCCTGGCGCTGGACCAGTTCAGCGAGGCTCGCGCCGACTCGCTCTTCGCGACGCTGGCCGCCCGCACCGTCTATCAGGTCCCGACGCTTCGCCTGCTGGGAGTGCTGAATCACTCGGGCGACTCAGCCGTCCGGCTCCCGCCCGCGCCGCTGGAACTCCGTCCCCCGCGCCGCCCGTCGGGAGGCTGGCCCGGGGTTCCCTATGCGGCGGACCATCCGCTCGCGCAGGTGCAAGCGCGCCTGCAGTGGAGTGTCGGCGCGATGCAGCGCGCCGGCGTCCCGATCCTGGCGGCGTCGGATACGCCAAATCTCTACGCCGCGCCCGGGCGTTCGCTGCACGACGAGCTGGCCCTCCTGGTGAAGTCGGGGTTATCGCCGCTCGAGGCGATCCAGAGCGCCACCTGGCGCCCGGCGCAGTACCTGGGCGCCACCGACACGTTAGGCACCGTGGCGGCCGGGCGCGTCGCCGACCTGCTGGTGCTGGCGGGCGACCCGACGGTGGACATTGCGAACAGCCGGCGCATCGAGATGGTGATGGCCCGCGGACGCCTTTACGACGCGCCGGCGCTCGCCGAGTGGCGTCGCAGCGCGACTGCATGGGCGGCGCGCATAGAGGCGTACTGGCGCCAGCGGGAGGCGGCGCGATGATGACGCGGCGTCCCGATCGATGGCGTCGGCGCATGCTGCAGCTGACGGGAATGATGGCATGCCTCGCGGCCGGCGCCTGTCTGGACAGCGGGACTTCCACCGTCACCGTCCACCCCGACGAGCGCCTGCAGGTGATGCAGGGGTGGGAAGGACTGCTCGGCGGGACGCCCGAGTGCAATCAGACGGCGTGGAACGGCGTGCGGGAGCAGGTCCTCGACCTCGTCACGCAGGACCTCGGCCTGAACCGCGTCAAGCTGCCGCTGCGCAGCGGGTATGAGGACTCGACCGACCATTTCGCTGCCTACATGCGGGGCGAGATCACCTTCGACGAGTGGAAGTACAGCTGGTTTCGCCCCGTCAACGACGACGCCGATCCGGGTCATGCCAACGTCGCCGGCTTCCAGTGGTCGTTCCTCGATCATCTCGTGGAGACGCAACTGCTCCCGATGAAGCGTCGTCTGCAGGCGCGCGGCGACGACCTTTGGGTGAACCTCGTCTACGTCGGCGGGCGCAACCCGCTGCATGACGGGGCACCGAACGAGTACGCGGAGCTCGTCGAGGAGGCGTTCCGCCACCTGCGCGAGAAGTACGGGATCGTGCCGCAATCGCTCGAGGTCATCAACGAGCCGAACATGCACGATACCTGGACTCCGGTGCAGGTGGCCGAGGCGCTGCTGGCCGCGCGCGCACGCCTGACGTCGATCGGGATCTCGCCGCAGTTCATCGGCCCGAGCACGAGCACCATGCAGGCCGCCGAGACGTACCTGGACGGGATGCTCCCGGTCCCGGGCGTGCGCGAGGCACTCACGGACCTGAGCTACCATCGATACGGCGGGAACCTCGCGGCGCTGCAACGGCTGGCCGCGCGCGCCGAATCCTTAGGGTACCGCACGACGATGAACGAACGGATCGGGGCCGATCAGGACACGCTGTTCCAGGACCTCACCGTGGCCAACGTCTCGGCGTGGCAGCAGTTTGCCGTCGTCTTCTGCCCGCCGCCCGATCGTGGCGACGGGGGCGGGATCTACGTGCGGTTCACGACCGAAGACACGTTGCACCCCACGGCACGGCTCACGCCCATCGCGCGCTACCTGCGGCAGTACTTTCGCTACGTGCGACTTGGCGCCTCCCGCATCGGCGCCACCGCGTCGGACACGCGCGTGCGTGCGACGGCGTTCACCAACCCCGATGGCGGCACGGCGGTGGTGGTCCACGCCGAGCGTGCACGGAACATTGACGTGCTCGGACTGCCTCCCGGGACGTACGGAATGCGGTACACGACCGCATCGCCCGATGATACCACCGCGACCGACACGACGATTGCGGCTGGCGGTAGCGTGCATGCTCGACTGCCGGCGGCCGGCGTCCTCACGGTGTTCCGCCGATGACCGAGGCGTCGCAGCCGTCGGCACGGGGCACGCCGGTCGCCTGGTTCGCCCTGCTCGTAGCGGGGCAGGGGGCGACGCTCGCCCTCACGCAGTCGGGCAAGGGTGCCACCTACCCGCACCTGCAACCCGATCGATTCATCACGGGGCCGTATCGCCTGGCGACGCTGATCCTCGTCGCCCAACTCGCGCTGGTCGCGTGGGGAATGCGAGGGCGATGGAGCGAGGCGTGGCGATGGCTGACGCGCACTATACGGGCACCGTGGCTCGCGGCCGGACTCATGCTGCTGGCAGCGCTTAGCGCCGTCGCATCACGCGATCCGCGCCGCTTCGCGCTCGAGCTGGCGCTGTCGACAATCTTTCAGCTGCTCGCGGCCTGCACCGTCTGGCTCCTCGTCAAGGCGCTCGATGCAGGCGCCACCGAACGCGCGGAACGCTGGATTGCGCGCACCTTCGGAGACGATGGCGACAGCGACCCCGGTCGCTTCTTCGATCCGTTCGCGGTGCGGTGCGCGCTGGCGGTCGTTCTCGCCTGTGCGGGACTGGCATGGTTCGTCTTTCAACACATGCCGCACGTACCGGACGAAATCGTCTACCTGATGCAGGCACGTTACTTCGCGGCTGGGACGCTGCAGCTGCCGGCACCACCGGTGGCCGCAGCGTTCGACGTCGACTTGATGTTCTACGAACCCGGGCGGGCCTTCTCGCCGCTTCCGCCGGGGTGGCCGGCGATCCTCGCCATCGGGGTTCGCCTCGGCGTTCCCTGGCTCGTGAATCCGCTGCTGAGCGGGCTCTGCATCCTGCTGGTCCACGCGCTGATGCGGCGCCTGGACACCGTCCGCACCGCGCGCATTGCCACGTTGCTGCTGGCGACCTCCCCCTGGTTCCTCTTTCTCGGCATGAGCCTGATGACGCATAGCGCCACGTTGGCGTGCGCGCTGGCGGCGGCACTCGGGATCGCGGTCGCCAGAGCTCGGAGTCGGGTGCTACCGGCGGCGGCAGCCGGTATCGGGGTGGGCGTCATCGGCCTGATTCGACCGCTGGAGGGACTCGCTGTCGCGCTGGTGCTCGGCGTCTGGTCGCTGAGCGCCTCGCACAAGTGGTTTCGCCTCCTGCCGAGCGCCGCGCTCACTGCGGTGACCACCGCGGTATCGGCGCTGGTGCTCCCATACAATGCCGCCCTCACGGGGTCGGCGCGCCGCTTCCCGATCATGATGTACGTCGACCGGTATTACGCGCCGGGAGCGAACGACCTGGGATTCGGCCCCAACCGGGGGATGGGCTGGGGGGGGCTGGATCCGTGGCCGGGCCACGGTTGGCGCGACGTCCTGCTGAATTCGCTCCTGAACGGTGCCGCCCTCAACCTCGAGATGTTCGGTTGGGCGACGGGATCGCTCCTGCTGCTCGTGGCGCTCGTCTGTTCCGGCCGGCTGCGCCGCCTTGATTGGGCGATGCTCGGCGTGATCGCGCTGGTTGTGGGACTGCACGCCTTTTACTGGTTCGGCGGCGGTCCCGACTTCGCGGCGCGCTACTGGTTCCTGATCATCATCCCCTGTGTCGCGCTCACCGCGCGCTCGCCCGCAGCCTTGTTCGGCGGAGGGACGCCGGCGGCGACGCGAACGATAGTCGCTATGTTCGCGCTCACTGCGGCCGCGATGCTGACATGGATGCCGTGGCGATCGGTCGAGAAGTACCGCCACTTCCGTAACATGAGTCCCGCCATGCGCGAGTTTGTCGCCGCGCATCCGATGGACTCGTCGCTGGTCCTCGTGCGAGGGCGGCGGCACCCGGACTATCACGAGGCCGCGCTCCAGAATCCGCTCGATCTCACGCGCTCGCCTCGCGCCGTGTTCGCATGGGACCGTACGGCCGAGGTACGGCGCGCGGCGGTCGCTGCTTATCCCACACGCCAGGTCTACATCATCGATGGTCCGACGATCACGGGCGGCGGCTTCCGCATCGTGGCCGGTCCGCTCCCTCCCGGTTCCACCGCGCCCGAGCTTCCCAGTTCGGCCGACATCCCGGCCGTGATCGGAGCCGAACGGCGAGACGGCACGCAGCAGCGAACCCCGTGACCACTCCAGCTCTCACCCCCTCCGTCCCGGGCGCCGTGTCGCTCTCGGTCATCGTCGTGCGCTTTGCCGGAGGAGACGCCATTTCGGAGACGTTGGCCGCCCTCGCGCCGCAGGTGTCGGCTGTCGCTGGTGAGATCGTCGTCGCGCATCGTGATGATGACGCGCCGTCAGCCGCACTACGCTCGGCATTCCCCACGGTGCGTTGGCTCGCCGGCGCCCTGGACGCATCGCCTGCGCGCCTGCGATCGGCCGGCGTGCGCGCGTCGGTGGGCGCGATCGTAGCCTGCCCTGAGGACCATTGCACCCCGGCCTCCGACTGGAGCCACTGCCTTCTCGCGGCACACGCCCGGGTACACGCCATCGTTGGCGGGGCCATCGACAAGGCGCCGACGAGTTCGGGAGCGGCGTGGGCGGCGTACCTGCTGGACTACGCGCGCTACATGTCTCCGCTGCCTGCTGGCCTCTCCGAGCATGCGTCGGATTGCAACGTCTCCTATCGACGCCGCGACCTCGATGATGTCGCCGTGTCCTGGGAGGACGAGTTTCACGAGACCACGGTGCAGTGGGCGCTCGCGGCGTGCGGTGTCGGCGTGCAGTTGGATCCGGCGATCGTGGTGGGGCAGCACCGGGATGTGGTGCTGGCGCAGTACCTGCGCGAGCGTCGCGCGCATGGGCGCATCTACGCCAACACGCGCATTGCTGGTGCCTCGTTCGCGGCACGGGCACGCTTCGCCACCCTCGCGCTCCTCCTTCCACCCGTCATCGTGCTGCGCGTGCGGCGCCTGATCGCGTCGCGCGGCGCGGCCGGAACGGTGCCGGGATCGGCTTGGGGCCCGCTCGTGCGTGCGGCGCTCGCCTGGTCTGCGGGGGAATTGGACGGGTACGTGGGACGGCGATGAGCGAGTCGTCACCGGCGTCGTCCTCCGTCCCGCTCGTGCAGCGTCGACAGGCTGCCGACTGGGCGGAGCTTGGCGTCGTCTGTCCCGCATGCCACGGCGGGCTCGAGGACGACGAAGGTCCCGCGCTCCGTTGCACGGCGTGTGGCGCCCACTTCCCCGTGACCTGCGGAATCCCTGATCTCCGCACGATCGGCGATCCCTACCTGTCCGTAGCGGACGACGATGCGGCCGCGCGCGCGCTCGTGGCCCGGGACGATGAGCGCAGCTTCGGCGCATTGTACGCCTCGTATTACGAGGGCAACGAGAAGGTCCCGCCGGAGCAGGTGGCGCGCTTCACGCACGGTGTGCTGGCCGCGGCCGATCGTGCCAACGCGACCATTGACACGTGGCGTGAACTCGGGGCCGACTTGCCGGCGACGGGCGTCATCGTCGACCTTGGCTGTGGGACGGCGCCTTTAGGGGTGGCGCTCGCGGCGCGCGGTCATCTCGTTATCGCGGTGGATGCCGGTCTTCGCTGGCTGGTGCTGGCACGCAAGCGAGCGGCTGCGCGCGGAATCGACCTCGCCGTCGTCTGTGCCAACGCCGAACAGCTGCCGCTGCGCGGAAAGCTCGCGACGGCGGTGGTGGGCGAGTCGGTGCTCGAGAATCTGGCCGATGCCGACGCCGCGATCACCGAAGTGCGTCGAGTCGTGCAGCCGCACTCCGTCATCGCGTTCACCACACCCAACCGGCACTCCGTCGGCCCCGACCCGCACCTCGGCTTGTTCGCCGGCGGCTGGCGCTCGGCGGAGGCGCTGCGAGCGCATGCCGAACGTACGGGTCAACTGATGCCTCGCCGGCGACTCTTCACCCCCGCCGAGCTTTCGCGCGCGTTGCAACAGGTGGGGTTCCTCGGCGTCCGCATGGCGCTTCCACGTTTCGCCGATGCACAGCGGGCC
>JBDTUA010000204.1:0-9409 GCA_040007995.1 Gemmatimonadota bacterium
CGAGCAACAACCGAGCAACAACCGAGCAACAACCGAGCAACAGCCGAGCGACCGCTGAGCGTCGATGGCCGATAGGAGAGTGGTTCGTGACACGCAATCGGAGAACGCTGTGGCGCGGCCTCGCGAGACGGACGAGTTGCGCACACACGCTGCACCAACGCGCGCCGAGTACTCAAGCACCGCTCAGGGAAGCGTCGTCACCAGTTCCAGGCTGTCGGCTCGGCCCGCACGAAACTGCACGATCAAGCTGTCCACGCGGACGCTATCGGCCGGCGATGCTCCCGCGTTACGGCCACGACACGGAGGCATCGCGTGCTGGGACCGCTCAAGATGCGAAGCTGGCTTCCAGCGAACGATTGCGGCGGACAAGAGGTGAAGGAGCGAAAGCTCGCGCGAGAGAAGTCTGCATCACGGGTCGGATCTGTCACAAAACGTGTCCTCGGACCAGAAGGGAGCTGTCCCCTCGTTCGCTACCGGATAATCCGCGCGAGTTGCGCCGCGGTCCGCGCGGGCTTCGTGAAGAAGACGTAGTGCGAGCCGGCGACGACGATCGTGTCGCCCCGTGGCGCGGTGCGGGCGAAACGCGCGCAGAGTCGATGCGCGAGCGGGACGAGGTGCTGACGCACGTATCGGTTGGCGCGTGTGTAGTCGCGCGACCCGCGCCGCAGCCACGGGTACTCGCTCTCCGTCGTTGGTATCGCGCAGAACTCGACGGCGGGAACGGTGAGCCCCTGCAGCTGGGGGGGCGACTTCCATTGATCAGCGATGTACGCGGCCGTCAACTCGCGACGACGACTCGCCTCCGGCTCCATCGGCTTGGCGTGCAGGTCGGCGAGCAACGCCGGTTGCCAGGGAACGAATCGGTATCGGGCGAGATATCGCGCGACCGCCTCGTACGTGGTATCGCCGGAAAACTCTGGCGTCGCGACCGGGTTGAGCGCGTCGATGGAGTCCGCGCCTTCTTGGTTGAAATACGGATATGAGTCCAGGAGAATCAGTTGCACGACTCGCTCGGGATACTGCAGGGCGAATTGTGTGGCGACGGTTCCGGAGATGGAGTGACCCACGAGCGTGGCGCGCGCGATGTGCAACGAATCGAGCACGGTGCGAAGATCGCCGACGAGGGTGGCAATGGTGTACGCTCCAGCCTCGGGGGCGTCGGACTCACCGAAACCGCGCGGGGTCAGCGCCACCACGCGATGGTTCGTGGCCAGCGCCGGCGCGATGTCGTCGAAGGCATGCGCGGTGAGCGAATAGCCCGGCATCAGCACGACCGCGGTTCCGGCGTTCGGCCATTCGACGTAGTGGAGTCGGACCCCGTCGCGTCGCACGAAGCCCGAAGTATGGGTCGCGCGATCGACGACGTTCTGGGCGGGGAGGACGAACGCGAGGACGGCACCGAGCGCAATACAAGCGGCGGCATTCATGCGGATAGGGTCATGGTTGATCGAGGGCGTAGCGGATGGGCATGAATACACCACAGCGAGCGCGGCGAGCTGACCTGCGGTTGACCTTCGATCTACGTCACCGCGATTCAACCCGTGCCGTCGGGTCGCTGGTTGGAAGCCGCGGCTCGCCTGGCCGACGGTAAGTATGCGCTGCGACGGCGCGAAATCGCGGGCATGCCCGCGATGGGCACGTCGCGCGCTGGCGTGAGCTTGTCGGCGCACTCGCACCACGCTCGTATTGGCACCTGCCATCCGACCTTCGTGTCCTCGCGACGGACAGCGCTGGACTCGTAGGGCTGCGTAGCCAAGAGGATGCCGCGGTGCTCGAGCGAATTCTGATCGCACCCCTGCGACGACAAGGCTTCCACCTCTTGAAGTTGGCGGGTCTTGGCCCGGCTGGCCGCCGCCGCCCTACGCCGCCTTCCGGCCGCGAAGCTGCGGCACCCAGCTGAGCCACGCCTCAACCAGCAGCAGCGGCACAACCCACGACGCCCACTCACGCGTGGCATCGCGCAGGTCCGGGTTCGTGACGTAGAAGAAGAGGTAGTCCTGGAAGTCGTACATGAGCCGGAGCCAGACCAGGACAAGCGCCATGGTGTAACTGCGAATCATGAACGCGCGATGCGCGGTGAACCGCTTCGCCACGGCCAATCGCCACGCAGTGAGGGTGAAGAAGAGCCAGAGTGAGCCGGTCAGCGCGATCGAGAGTCGCGAGCCCTCGTATTCGCCGACGACCGCACCCAGGTAGATCGCGAGGACGGCCGCCGCCGACGCACCAAGCACGTAGCACTTCCCGATCGCCCGGTGCCACTGCGGCGCGCGCAGGCGGAGCGCCTCGATGAACTGCAGCGGGGCGCCGAACAGGACAGGCAGGGCGAACAGCAGGTGCGAGACATACCAGAGCTGCTTGTTGAACAGCGACGGCCTCAGTTGATCCGGCAGCACGAATCGAAAATGGATCGCGCGATACAGATAGTAGAGACTCAGCGCACTGACGACGGACAACACGGCGTAGGACCGGCTGCGACGGAGGGTGAGCTGGTTCATCGCGCGGTCGGTGGGAGGGGCGGCTTCTCAATACTCCAGGAAGTAGCGCTGAATCTGCCGCGGGTCGTGCGTACGCGTGAGGGCGAGCATCAGCAGGATGCGCGCCTTCTGCGGCGTGATGTGCTGCGCGACGACCGTCGGAGGTGCCGCACGTTCGTCGCGCCCGAGCGAGTCATCGGCAGTAACCGGCGGCTTTGCCGAGTCGCTGGGCGCACGAGCAAACGATCGCGTGCCGGAGACGTTGTCGCCGGACGGGAAGGCGGTGGTCACGACGACCCCGGCGTTCCGGAGCGCGCGATACGCCACCGACTCCTCCCGGGTGAAGCCGGTCGTCGCAACGACGACGCCGGCCGGCCGGGGATCGAAGTGCGGGCCCGTGCCGCCGGGATATGAGAAGGTGAGTTCCACGCGCGGCAGCGTCTCGATCCCCGACAGGTCGAACTCGCTCGACGCGCCGTGACGGCGTACGGGAGCAAAGAAGAACTCCGGACCGTCGCCTCCAACAGCGCCCAACATCCCCATGTCACCGGTCGTGAAGCCGCCGGTTCGCTGGTACTGCTTGCGCACCTCGCGCGCCGAGAGGATGCGATCGTCCAGCACCACCATCACTCCCTTGCCCAACGCTTGCGGCGATGCCGCAACCCGCACCGCCGAGAGAAGATTGATCGGACCGTCGGGACTGATGCCGGTCGCCGGACGCTGGGCGCCGACGACCACCACCGGCTTGTCGGAATGCACGGTCAGATACAGGAAGAATGACGTCTCCTCCAGACGGTCGGTGCCGTGCGTGACGACGACGCCCGCGAGATCCTTGCGCCCCCCCAGCACCTGGTCGATGCGCTTCGACAGTGCGACCCATTGCTCGGGGGTAATCGCAGGACTCGGCACGTTGGAGAACTGTTCGGCCTCCACCGTTGCATATCGCGAGAGTTCGGGAACCGATGCGATGATCTGCTCGGCGGTGAGCGTCCCGGCGCGGTAGCTCCCGAGCGTGCCGGGAGCGTCCTGCACGCCGGCGATGGTGCCGCCAGTTGCAATCACGAGGACTTTCGGACGTGCCGCGGTATCGGGCTGCTGCGCCGCGACGCTCGGCGTGGGGAACGTCGCAAGCACCCCCATCGCCACGAACGGAAGCAGTCGCGCGTGGAAACGTCGTACGATCATGGCTTTCTGGGCGAAGTGGAGTCGACGGTCGCTTCAATCGCGATCGGCTTGCCGGGCGCGACGCCGGGGACGAGCGCGCCGCCATCTACGACGAGCGTCCCGCCCACCATTACGTAGCGCATGCCGCTGCTTGCCTGCTGCGGCTCGCGATAGGTCGACCGGTCGGTAATCGTCGCCGGGTCGAAGACGACGAGGTCGGCGTCGGCACCCACCTGTACTCGTCCCTTGCGGCTGGCGGCCGCGGTGATGGTCTGCAGTCGCTCGGCCGGCATCAGCGACATCTTCCGCAGCGCCTCAAGCAGCGTCAAGCGTCCCCGTTCCCGGACGTTGTGGGCCAGGATGCGGCTGTAGGTCCCGGCCGAGCGTGGATGGCTGGAGAGACCATCGCTGGCGATCATCACCTGCGGGTTCTCGATGATCGCATCGACGACGGAGTCGGGGTTGGAGTGAATGAGCACGTACTGCGGGGTAGCGCTGTTGTGGAGGGCGTCGAAGCGCTTGCGCGTCAGGCGCTCGCCGGTGGCTGGGATCTCGATGTCGGAGTAGTCGATCCCGCGACGCTCGCGCCACCCCGGATTGAACAACGCCGAGGCAATGCTCGTCATCCCCGCACCGTATGGATACGCCTCGACCGTGACGTCGAGCCCGTGCTCACGCGCTCCCTTGATGATCTCGAGGCACGTCGGCGCGTCGGCGAGACAGCTGCTGTTGACGTGCACGATGTGCACCGGCGCACCACTCACCGCGCTGGCGCCGATCATCTCGAGTACCGATTCGATGCTCGATCCCGGCTCGGTGCGACCGGCGCTGCGAATGTGGACGAAGACCGGCAGGTGCCGACGGGCCGCCAGCTGGAACATGCGGATGACCTCGAGCCGCGTTGCGCCTGGCGTGTACTCGAGTCCCATCCCGATGCCGAGGGCGCCAGCGTCGAGCTGCGCTCGCAGGAGGGCGATCTCACGCTGGAGCTGCGCCGGGGTCGGTGGGTCGTCGGTCGCCGGTCCGGAGGCCGGGTCATCGATGGCAGCCGCGGGACCCATCACGCTCACCGTCAGCGTGTCGCCCCACGCCAGCACTCGTGCCGCCTCCTGGCTGGCGGTCGCCCCGTAGTTGATGAGCGTCTTCCCGCTTCGCGCGGCGAGGAAGGCGGCGTAGTCGGGGACGCCGGTCTCCATCTCCAGCGCAGTCGTGACGCCATCCATTGCCTTGAGGGCATAGCCGGCCGAGTCCTGCTGATGCTGATGGAGATCGATAAAGCCAGGCGCGACCACCAGACCACTCGCGTCGATGACCCGGGTTCCCTGCAGCGCGACCTCGGAGATGGTCGCGATGCGTCCTCCGGAAATCCCGACGTCCCGCACGGCATCCAACTTCGTCTCGGGGTCGATCACGCGACCGCCGTGGATGACGAGATCGTAGCCGTCACCACCCGTGCGCCCCGTACCCGCCCCACTGCTGCAGGCGGCGAGCCCGACGAAGCCAACCAGCAAAAGTCTATGACGCATTCATGCTCCTCATGTCATCTGTATGTCGTCTTTCGAACGTGCAGAAGGGACGCCGCAACGATGCACCGAGGACCATGGCGCGTCGACCAGCGCGACACGCGGCGATTCCAGGCCATATGAACCGCGTCTGCGGTGATTCCCGACCGGGCTCACGGCCGGGAGGACGAGGCCAACCATGTGACCGAGGCGCGCCGTGTGCAAGCGCGGTCATTCCGAACCGTCGTCCCTCGCGACAAGTTGGGAACACTCCCCCAGCCAAGATTTCAACATGTCATCCACCCGCCGCGACTTCATTCGCCACGCTTCGATCGCCGGCGCGGGGCTCGCACTCACCCCGTCCGTCACGTCGGCTGCCTACGCCGCTGATCCACTACCCGTACCCTCATCGCCGACTCGACCGCGCGCCGTCGCGCCGAAGAAGCTCCTCATCCTCGGCGGAACGGGATTCATCGGTCCCAACACGGTGAAGTACGCCCTCGCGCGCGGGCACGAGGTCACCATCCTCACGCGGGGCAAGAGCGCGACGAAGGTGGAGGGGGTGGAGCACATCATCGCCGACCGTGAGGGCGATCTCGGGATGCTGTCGACGCGGCGATGGGACGCGGTGCTCGACAACAATGCGCGTGACTACCGCTGGGTCGAGCGGAGCACGGCCGCGCTCAGGAAGTCGACGCCGCACTATCTCTTCGTCTCGTCGATCTCGGCGTACAAGACCGCCGACATGAGCTATGCGACGGCCGGTACGGTGCGCATGACGCCGCTCGACGAGGGGGCGGAGCGCTTCGCTCCACCCAGCGGCTTCAAGGACGGCGACGAGGCGCCCTACGGTCTCACCAAGGCGATGTCGGAGAAGCTGGTGCACGCTGCATTTCCCGGGGGCGCCACGATCATCCGTCCCGGGTTGATCGTCGGTCCCACCGACCCGACGGACCGCTTCACGTACTGGCCGGTGCGCATCGATGAGGGGGGCGAGGTGTTGGCGCCGGGCAACCCTAACCATGCCTCGCAGGTGATCGACCAGCGCGACCTTACCGAGTGGATCGTGCGGCTCGCCGAGGATGGCGTGCACGGCGACTTCAATGCCACCGGACCGACGACACGGATGACCTTCGCCGAGATGCTGGCCGGGTGCCGCGCCGTGACCCCCGCCGCGGTCAGCTTCACTTGGGTGCCGGAGTCGTTCCTCGAGGAGCAGAAGGCCAGGATCTGGAGCGAGATCCCGGCGTGGGCCCCGGGTGACGCGCTGATGTACGTGAACGTGGCGAAGGCGGTCGCGGCGGGGCTCACCTACCGACCGTTTGCAGTCACGGCGCTCGATACGCTGGAGTGGGACAAGTCCCGCCCGGCCGCTGACCGCGCCAAGCGCGCGGCCGGCATGACACGCGCGCGCGAGGCCGAGATCCTGTCACGCTGGAAGGCGGCGGCGCGGTAAGTGGTCGCGTGGGGCTTCAGCGACGGTCGAGGACCCAGGCGACCGCGGTGCGCGCCGGGACGGTGAGCGCCCCTGTACTGGCCTCCCAACTCGCGCTCGTCGCCCGGCGGTCGGCCGCAGCGCTGGAGCGATGCACCGGGTGCAGCTGGTAGGGACGCCCCATCAGGGCGGGGAGGACCAGCCGGTGGCTGACGATGTCGACGTTGACGGCATAGAGCACTCCATCGAAGACGGCGTCCGCCATCCCTCGCCCGTCCAGCTCTCCCACGATGACGGTCGGTTCCTGCGCCGGGCCGGTGTTGTGGAAGTGAAGACGTTGCTCGACGTCGGCAGCGCTACGCAGCCGGAAGAGCGGCGTGCTGCTGCGGATGCGTAGCAAGTCGAGGACGGCGTCGCGGGTGAAGCGGAGGTCGGCGGAGGTCGGTGCGATCGACGCGTCGGCCAACCGGGGGCGCATCAGCTCCCAGCTCTGCGCGTTGTCGCGCCGGGGTGGGAGTCCGCGGCCGAAGCCGTTCTCGCTCAAGGTGAAGTCGAGAGGGTTGAACCAGTCGCCGGAGTCGTAGCTGTTGCGATCCATGCTCTTGCTGCGCAGCAGCTCCTGGCCGGCGTGGAAGTACGCGATCCCCTGGCTGAAGGCGACGATCGCCGCGCCGAGGACCGAGACCCGTGCCCGATCCTCGCGCGTCGTTTCCAACGGGAGCTTGAAGACGTTGAGGTCGAAGAGCGTCTGGTTGTCGTGGTTCTCGACGTAGTTCACGACCTCTCCGGGCGACGACACGTAGCCAGCCGGCTGATCCTGTCCGTACGTGATCGACGAGAGTGGTTGCACGGCACCGTTGGAGCGTTGCATGCGGTAGTCGCGCAGCGACCCCGCCAGTCCCACGCGCACGAGGTCGGCCGCGGTCCGGAGCGACTCGGCGTCACCCGGCGGGGCCATGACATTCCGGTCGTAGGTGAGGCCGTTGATGAATCCCTGTCGCGTGACCTGGTCCGCGCCATTGTCGCCAGGGCCACCGCCGCGCATGGCGTCGCGCGCCCGGTCGCTGAAGGTGGCGATCCCACTGCCGCCCAGCGAGAGCTGCGACGCCTGGACGAAGCGACGGCCGTCGGCGACCTCACCGAAGTTCCACCCCTCGCCGATCAGGTGAATGTGCCGGCCGGTCGCCGAGTCGACCGCGAGCTGCAAGCGCTCCATGGCAGCGCGCGGCTGGTGTCCCATGAGGTCGAAACGGAACGAGTCGATGCGGTACTGCGTTGCCCAGGTGACCGCCGACTCGATCATCAGCTTGGCCATCATGCGGTGCTCGGTCGCCGTGTTGGAGCAGCAGGTGGACGTCTCGATCCGTCCGTCGGCGTCGAGCCGGTGGTAGTACCCCGGGACGATGCGGTCGAGGACCGAGTGGGCGTCCTGTCCGGCGGCGCTGGTGTGGTTGTAGACGACATCCATGCCCACGCGCAGTCCCAAACCGTGTAATGCCTGCACCATGCGGCGGAATTCACGGATGCGCACGCCCGCGTCGAACGCGTCGGTGGCGTAGCTCCCCTCCGGGACGGTGTAGTGATAGGGATCGTAGCCCCAGTTGAAGCAGTCGCGGTCGGCGCTCGCCATGACGGTCGCCTGCTGCTCCTCGCTCGCCGGCCCACCCGTCACTTCCGGTGTGAAGCAGCCGACTTCGGGGATGGTGGCGATGTCGAAGACGGGGAGAAGGTGCACGTCGGTGATCCCCGCACGCGCCAGCGCCTGCAAGTGCCGCACGCCGAGGCTCGCCGGTTCCGTGAAGGCGAGATACTTCCCCCGGTGCTCGGCCGGCACGCTTGGGTCGCTGACGGAGAAGTCGCGGACGTGCAGCTCGTAGATCGTGAGGTCGGTCGCCGCGCGCACGCGCGCGGGCGTCGCATGCTCGCGCCATCCCGCCGGCGTCATGTCGCTCGAGGCGAGGTCGACGACCGCGCTGAGCGCCGAGTTGGCCGAGAGTCCCAGCGAATACGGATCGGTCACCCGGTTGACGACCAGCCCGACCGAGGGAACGATCACCGTCACCAGGTAGCGGTAGTAGCTCCCCGCGAGCGACTCGGAGAACCGCACCGTCCAGGCCCCGGTGCGCGGGTCGCGCGTCATGGGGACGAGCCGCGACGCGTCGGCGGTGGGCGACGGGTGGATGCATAACGAGACTGCCTGGGCGGTGGGGGCCCAGAGCCGCACGCTCGTTCCGTCGTTGGTGACGCGCACCCCGAGATCGGTGAGCGAGTCAGCGGCGGCGTAGCGCGCGTCGAGCGCACCGGCCAGCTGCGTCCCGGTGGCGTCGAGCACGCGCCCGGCGCGGTCCTCCCGCACCAGGACGAGCTGGTTGCGATAGATGGCGTCGAGCGCGGTCCCGTCTCCCGACGCGATGAGGGTGATTCCCGCGGCAACGTGCGGAAAGCGCGCACGCACCGCTGCCGGCAGTTCTGCTGTGGTCACCCTCAGCGGGATTCTCGCCTGCGCCCCCCGGACAGGCGCCCCGAATTGCAGCTGGAGCTGCGCCCGGTCGCTGGCGTAGAGCGCATAGCGTCCGACGGCGTGGTCGCCGGGCCAGCGCAGGGTGCGCGCGTCGAGCCAGATCCCGCGGGCGTGTTCGGGGAGCCCCGCGTGCACCGGGTGCAACACGCGCGCGTGCTCCGGCGCATCGCAGGCGGGGGCGGACAGTCCGGCTGGTTGCATCGCGGAGAGGCGGGGGGCGGATGTCGTCATGGTGGCGAGCGCGCTCAACCCGAACAGTCGCAGGAGTCGCATGCCGGGAACGATAGTGCCCCTCCCAAGTCGTGGAATGTCG
>JBDTUA010000205.1:0-9389 GCA_040007995.1 Gemmatimonadota bacterium
GCGTTGCGCGAGCTTGCGAACGGTGGTGATGTTGCGCCCGGTGCCGGCCCGCTGCAGGGCGCGTTCGAAGCGCGGGCCGGCGACGAGAGACGGGGCGGCCTTGGTCCGTCGCAGCCAATACACGTCCCGTCCGCGCACCACGAAGTCGTCGACGTCGTTGCGCAGCGACAGGAGCGCAGCGCCTGCATCGGCCGTGGGCGGTTCCTTGAGGAAGACCACGGAGAGTACGTGGTCGGGTTGGGCGGGCGCCATGTGCGGCAGCGGATCGTAGGACACCACGTCCTCGAGCTCGTCGCGGCACCGCAGGAAGGTGGCAACGTCGTAGCCGAGTTCGTCCCGGAGCGCCCGCTCGATCTTCACCTCGAGCGCCGGAGGCTTCCCGCCAGCGGCAAAGACCACATTGCCGCTGGCGATGACGGTCTCGACGTCGCGGAAGCCGAGGCTGGCGAATATGGTGCGCAGGCGCTCCATCTTCACGACGTGTCCCCCGACGTTGATCGCGCGCAGGAGGGCTACGTATCGCATGCCGGATCGGGAGGGGGCGAGAGGTGGTCGCCGCGGAGGGCGGAACGGAACCTGTGACCGTCGTGCGGCCGACCTAACGAGACTTCAGGAAGGCGCGCGTCCGCTGGCGGACCGTGCCCTGCCAGGCGAGCCCGGCCTGCATCCACGTCCGCGCTGGATGTCGAGGGGGAATGTGGCGGCGAAAGTCGGTGAGCCAGTCCGGGCGGGTGCCATCGACGTCGTCGAGGTTGTACTTGTTCGCGAGCTCCCATGAGCTCACTGTCTCTCCATTCATCGCCATGACCGCGTGATCGGCGGCGAGGGCGGCGATCGCCCGCCCTACCAGACGCGGGGTCTCCGACGCATGCCGCCGCAACTCGCGGCGGGCGCCGTCGCGCCCGCTCGACTCGGCGACGCCGAACAGGTCGAGCATCGCCTCCGAGCGCAGGAACCCCGGGGTCACCGCCACCGCAGCGATGCGATCCGCACGCAACTCGACGCTCAGGATGAACGCGAGCCGCATCAGCGTTGTCTTGATGAGGTCGTAGACGAGTGCGCCGCGATAGCTGAAGGTGTCACCATCGGTGACCTCGACGATGAGCGGCCGCCGTCGACCGCGCAGCAGCGGCAGGGCGAGCTGAGCGGTGAGCATGTGTGAATAGACCGCCTGCCGCATCAGCGCCCATCCCGCGTCGAGATCGGTCTCGCCGATCGGCTTGCCGAGCCACTCTCCCGCGCCGTCGCCGCCCCACACGTCATTGACCAGGAGGTCGAGGCCGCGGTGGTCGCGCTCGACCTGCGCCATCAGGGCGGTGACGTCGTCGCGCACGGTATGGTCGGCGCGAACGGCGATGCCGGTCCCGCCAGCCGCCGTCACGAGTTCGGCCGTTTCCTCGATCGTCTCCGGGCGGGCGAACGGGGATGGGGCTTCCCGCGCGCTGTGTCCGGAGCAGTAGACGGTCGCTCCGGCCTCGCCTAACGAGATGGCAATGCCGCGCCCGGCGCCCCGAGTGGCGCCAGCGACGAGTGTAATACGCCCGGCGAGCGGGCGTGGGGAGCGGCGCGCCGCGCGGGAACGTGCGGCCATGGATCCTCCGCGTTGTGTGATAGGTGAATGGACGATTGTTATCTAACCGCCTATCCCGATCGTGCAACCCGCCACGCGACGCGAGCGGGATGCCTCGTCCCCGCACCGTCTCCGTCGCCGACACCCTCGTGGCGGCAACATCCGGCGGCAGCAGCCCGCGGCACGACGGCGGGGCCCGCGCGGCTCACGCTGGCTGTGGCCCCTCCTCGTGGTGACTAGTTGTTGACTGCCGCTCGCATTCATCCGCATCGGAGGCGTCGCCGAGTCGCTCGGCGCCGACCTCGACGCAGTGCCCGAGAGCCGGCGGCCGGTCGCTTGTCCGCGTCGCGGATGACGATGCGACCTTCGTCACATTGCAATGGTGACGGATCCGCGCATCGCGCACGTTGCAGCTGGAGCGATGGCCCCACACGCCCTGTTCCGTGACGCCGCGCGCGCTCGTGTCGTCTCGATGACGACGAGGTGATGCAGCGACATTCCGCGCTCCGCACCCTGACCACACGCCGCCCAGACGCGCTCCCTGACCCGCTCGCGGGTCACGATGAGTGGAACTGGAGATCAGGCGATCAGGGATCATGCCGAGCGTGCAGTAGGGGACCAGCGACGTGGTCCCGCACCTCCACCGGATGGGATGGGCCGAGGATACGGCGGAGCGCCCTTTGTGGAACGCCCCGCGCCAACCCCGAGACACGAGAAACCGACATCATGTTCATGCACTGGAAGAAGGGCGTCCGTCTGGCGGTCGTGGCGATCCTCGCCGCCTGCTCCGCCGATCCGACCGTCACCTCCACCACCGCGCCCACGGCCGTGCCGCAGGCGTCGGTGCAGTCGGTACTAGCAGGGCCGTCGCCGATCGGCGTCCTGACGGCCATGCGGCCGCTCACGCGCAGGGCGCCGCTCCGGCAAGACGTCAGCGCGTCAGCGCTCATCGGCGCTGCGGGCGGAACGCTGCGCCTCCCCCAGGCCGGCTTCACCCTGGTCGTCCCCGCAGGAGCGGTCGAAGCCCCGACGGCATTCTCCGTCACCGCGCTGGCAGGGGCAGACGTCGCCTATGAGTTTGAACCGCACGGCACCGTCTTCCTCCGCCCCCTCGCGGCGATGCAGGAGCTGCGCGGTACTCGTCACACGCTCCTGCCGGCACCGCTCAAGGCCGGCTACTTCCCCGATCGGGCGACGCTCAGCATCAGTGGCGTGGGGACGATGGTCTCGGAGCAGATCGCCGGTGTGGTTGACCTGCGCCGCTCCTCGTTCACGTGGCCGATTGAACACTTCTCCGGCTACATCGTGGCCTGGTAAGCGCGAACATCCTGCGTTCGCAGGTCGAGGCGGCGCGTCGAATAGACGCGCCGCCTCGCGCGTATTGAGTGCCCGACCCGCCCCCGGCCGCCTGGCGAATCTCCGCCGATGTAAACCGACGCCGCCGACATTTCGTAGGTGGCCGAGTTCGGTTCGCCCAGTTCGCGGCACTTCGTCGAGCGACCGAGGGTAACGTCAGGGGTCCCCCGCTCGTCCGTGATAACCACCATGCCCGTCGATCATTACGTCGCCCAAGGCCAATCCATAGCGGATCCTCCCGCGCGAGACCAGGCGCGAGAGATGGTGGCGCGCGCCGAACGCGAAGAGCGTCTGGGCCACCGCGCCCTCGCGCGCGCGCTATACGAGCAAGCGCTGCGCTGCGGTGATCGCGGGCTAGAGCCGGAGCAGGTCACCGACGCGCTCTGCGGGATCGCGCGTACCTGGCAGCTGGATGGCGATTCGGAGGCCGCGCTCGACTGTCTCGAGGTGGCGCGGGAAGTCGCCGCGCGTTCGGAGCTCGATGCTGCGCACGGACGCGTCCTCAACATCCGCGCGGTCGTCTTCTGGCAGCGCGGCGATCTCGACATGGCCGACCAGCTCTATCTCGAGGCACACCGGCTGGGAGTGCGGGCAGACGACGCGCGCCTGACGGCCATGACTGCACAGAACCGCGGGATCATCGCCAATGTGCGCGGCGATCTGACCCGCGCGCTCGGACACTATCGCGAGTGCATCGCCGCGTATGAGGGCCTCGGAATGTCACGCGAGGTCTGCGGCGCGCTGAACAACCTCGGCATGCTGCACACGGATCTCGGGGAGTGGGACGATGCCGACGCCGCGTACCGTCGCGCCTCCGAACTCGCCGAACGCGAAGGTGACAAGGCCGCTCACCTGCTCGTGATGGGCAACATGGCCGAACTCGAGATCTCCCGCGGGCGGATCGATGAAGCCGAGGCGGTGTGCGCGCGCGCACTCCCGCTGGCGCAGGCGATGGGCGATTCGCGCGCCGAAGCTGAGCTGCGCAAGCATCGCGGCATCATCGCACGCGAACGTGGCCAGTTGGCCGAGGCCGAAGCCGAGTTCGCGTTAGGCGCATCGCAGGCGTCGCTGCGGCAGGACGTCCTGCTCCAGGCCGAACTGGCGCGCGAACTCGCCGAGCTCCTCGCTCGGCAGGGGCGCTATCGCGAGACGGTGCAGTCGATCAACCGCTCGCACCAGCTCTTCGAGCAGCTGCGCGCCCGCCGCGACCTCGTCGACCTGGACCGGCGGGCGAGTCGCCTCGAGGATGGGTTCCTCGACATGGTGCGGCGCTGGGGTGAATCGATCGAATCGAAGGACGCGTACACGCAGGGGCACTGCCTCCGCGTCGCCGACCTGGCGTGCGCGATGGCCCAGCGCGCCGGGATCGCACCGCGACGGATGTTCTGGTTCCGCGTTGGGGCGCTGCTGCACGACGTCGGCAAGATTGACATCCCGGCCGAGATCCTGAACAAGCCGGGGCGGCTCAGTGCAGAGGAATGGGCCCTCATGCGCTCGCATCCCGAAGCGGGGGTGGAGCTGCTGAAGGAGATCGACTTCCCGGAAGATGTCGTCCCGGTCATCCTCTCGCATCACGAGAAATGGGATGGCACCGGCTATCCGCACGGCCTCGCCAGCGAGTCCATCCCGCTCGTCGCTCGCATCCTCGGCCTGGCCGACGCGTATGACGCGATGACCACCGCCCGCAGCTACAAGCCGGGCATGCCGCACGAACGGGTGATGCAGATCATCCGTCAGGACGCGGGGACGCATTTTGATCCCGAGCTCGTGCCGATCTTCGAGATCGTGGTGGACGAGCGACGCGCTGCGGCGGCGCAGGGTGCCTAGGCATAGCACCAGGCTTGGCGCAGCTGGCCACTAGCCAGGCGGTGATCACTCTGCGGCAGCCCCCACGCCGGCCGCCACGGAGACGGCATCGGCAGTGACGTCGGGCGAGACGGTGGGGGTGATCGCGGCGACGAAAGGCAGCTTCGACGGAGCCTGCACGAGGAAGACGCCGCCTAACGAAACGGTCGCCGCCATCCGGAACGGGAGCCGTAGCCTCGCCAGCGCGGCTTTCGCGCTCGCCGCCACCCGCCCCACGACGCGTCCGAGGCTCGACATGCCCTGGAAGACGCCGAGCACGGCACCCCGCTCGTTAGGGCCCGTGGTGCGGGTGACGAGGTTGCTGATGCTCGGGGAGAAGAGCGCCGATCCGACGCCGTAGAAAGCCAGCGGCACGAGCGCGACCCGGACCGTGGGCAAGAAGGGGATCAGCACAAGCGCGATAACGAGCAGGAGCGTCCCGGTGCGCGTGAGCGCCTCGGCGCCGACGCGCGTGGTGAGGCGGCCGAGGAGGCCGCCCTGCACGCGGACCGACAGCACGCCGATAGAGGTGAAGACCAACCCGAGATTGCGTGCGCTGACGCCGAGGTCCTGCGCCGCCCAGGGGGAGAGGGCGCCCGGGAGCATCGAGATGGCGCCGACGACGTTCAGCGTGACACCGAGGAGGGGGCGCAGCTCGGGTAACGGGTGGTCAGGAAATTGTCTTCACCGTCGTCGGCGGCACGAAGATGGGCGGGAGCCCTAGCCCCTGGAGCAGCACGTTGAGCCCCTTGATCTCATTCTCCTCCAGCTGCTGCAGCCGTTGGAGCTGCACGTCCACCTTCCCTCCGAGTTCGTTGAGGATCTCACCGTGTTGCTTGGTTGGCGCAGCGTCCTGCCCCAGCACCTGCGAGTTCAGCGAGAGCATCATGTTGTACAACTTGATGGGGAAGTGCAGGGTGGCCTGGTCGTCGTGATTGTACCAGTCCACCAGCTCCGTACGCACCACTTCGAGTGCCTGGCGCACCGGCTTGGCGGCGTCCTTTACTTGTGCGGCGTACACCTGCTCCGATGACATGTCCACGCGCACGTCGATCTGTTTCTGCAGGTCGTTGATACGGTCAAACGATTCGACGATGCTGTTGAGGCGGTCCTGCACCTTGAGCCCCATGTCGAACGTCTGCTGCAAATCGGCGGTGGTGGCGTCGAGGCGCGGGTCTAGTTTGACCGTAAAGGGGCGCGAGAGCGTGTCGGCGCCGGCGATCAGACGTACGCGATAGTCGCCCGGGACGATCGTCGGCCCGGCCAGCGTTCCCATGTCGTTCACGACGGTCTTGAGCGACTTGGCATCGGGATAGCGCAGGTTCCAGAAAAAGCGGTTGGTGCCCGGCCGGGTCGCGACCAGCGAATCGGCGGCATAGTAGGCGAGCGAATCGGTGCGCGGACGCCGGGTCGCCGAATCGCCGGTCGGTACCTTGGCACTGGCGAAGGAGCGTACCACAGTGCCGCGCGGGTCGAGAAACTGGAGCCGGAGCGAATCCACCGGCGCCTTCCCCACCCAGTAGTCCACGAGGACACCGTCGTAGGGATTCTCCCCGCTGCCGCGACCACCGCCATGGCCGCCGGCGAAGCGCCACGCAACCGACGGCTGGAAGAGGTACAGCCGCTTCGCGGTCACCGAGTCGTGCAGCTGGCGGAGGCTGGCGATGTCGTCGAGCGCCCAGAACGCCCGCCCGTGGGTCGCGACGACGAGGTCGTTACCGTGTACTCGCAGGTCGCGTACGCTCACCCTCGGTAGGTTCAGCTGCAGGGTCTGCCACGTCGCCCCGTCGTCCATCGAAACCCATACCCCGATTTCGGTCGCGGCAAAGAGCAGCCCGCGCCGCACGGGATCCTCGCGGATGGAGCGGGCATACGCCCCCACCGGGATCCCCGCGTCGATGCGCGTCCAGCTGCGTCCGTAATCGGAGGTCTTGTAGAGGTACGGGGCGAAGTCGTCCAGCTGGTATCGCGTCGCTGAGAGGTACGCGACCGCCGGGTCGTGCGGCGACGGCTCGATCCCCGTCACCCGCGTGTGCTTCACCATCCCCTTGGGCGTGACTTCCGTCCAGGTCGCACCGCCGTCGCGCGTGAGGTGGACGCGCCCGTCATCGGACCCTGCCCACAGGAGCCCCTTGGCCCGCGGCGACTCCGCCAGGGCGTAGATCGTGGCGTACCACTCCGTCCCCGTCATGTCCCGGTGGATCGGCCCCCCGGTCGGCCCCATGGTGGCGGGATCGGCGTAGGTGAGGTCGGGCGAAATCTTCTCCCAGCTGCGTCCTTCGTTCGTCGAGCGCCAGACCGACTGCGACGCGGTGTACAGGATCGTGGGATCGTTAGGCGACAGGAGCACCGGAAAGGTCCACTGGAAGCGATTGGGGACGTCGCTCACCGGGAGTCCGTCGTAGTTGTTCAGCCAGACGGCGATGTCGCGCGACTGCTGCGTGCGGTTGTCGTGCCGCGTGAGCATCCCCGTGTAGCAACCGCCGTAGGTGATACTCGGGTTGCGCGGATCGACGGCGATGTGGGCGTTTTCGCAGCCGGCCACCGACCACCAGTCGCGCTCGCCGATCGAGCCGAAGTCGGAACGAGACGCGATCGTGATCGCCGAGTTATCCTGCTGCGCGCCGTAGAGGCGATACGGCCACTGGTCGTCCGTGATCACGTGGTAGAACTGCGCCGTGGGCTGATTGTAGATCGACGACCAGCTCGTGCCGCCATCGAGCGAGACGGTCCCGCCGCCGTCATTGCCATTCATGAGGCGGTTCGGATCTTTGGGGTCGACCCACATGATGTGCGTGTCGCCATGCGGGACGCGCAGGCGGCTGAAGGTCCGTCCGCCGTCGATCGACTTCCACACCTGCAGGTTCATCACGTAGACGACGTTCTCGTTCGACGGGTCGGCGGTGACCGCGGAGTAGTACCACGGGCGCACCTGGAACTTCTGTTCGCCGTTGGTGCGGCTCCACGTGGTCCCACCGTCGTCGGATCGGAAGATTCCGCCCGAGGTATCCTTCGCCTCGACGGAGGCGAGGATGCGGCGCGGGTTCGCCGGGGAGACAGCCACCCCGATCTTGCCGAGCGGTCCCTTCGGCATGCCGAGGTTGTTCGACAGGTCGGTCCAGGTGTCGCCACCATCGATCGACTTCCAGAGCCCGCTGTGTCCTCCCCCTGCGTCCATCCCCCACGGCGTGCGCTGGAACTTCCACATGCTGGCGAAGATGATGCGCGGATTCGTGGGATCGATCGAGATGTCGTTCGCGCCGGTGGAATCGTCGATGAACAGGATCTTCTTCCACGACTTTCCGCCGTCCATGGTACGGAAGACGCCGCGCTCCGGGTTGGGGCCGAATGCGTGCCCGATCGCGGCGACGTACGCCACATCGGGATTGTCAGGATGAACGCGAATGGCGGTGACCTGGTGGGTCTCGACGAGGCCGAGATGCTGCCAGGTATCGCCGCCGTCGGTGGAGCGGTAGACGCCGGTGCCGTACGTCAGGTCCTCCCGTAACTGCGACTCGCCCGTCCCCACGTACAGGACGTTGGGATCGGATGGCGCAACCGTGATCGCCCCAACCGACGAAATGTCTGTCTTGCCGTCGGTGATGTTGTCCCACGTCATGCCGGCGTTTGTCGTCTTCCAGACGCCGCCGTTGACCGCGCCGAAATAGTGGACGAGCGGCTTGGTCGGGTCGCCGGCCACGGCATCGACGCGCCCCCCGCGAAAGGGGCCGACCAGGCGCCAGCGGAGCGCCTTGAACGCCGGGTTCGTCGCAGCGGGATCTGAATACAGGGCGGCGTTGTAGGTCGCGCCGGCGGCGGCCGTCGTTGGTGACGAGGCGCGCGTGCGCTGGGCGCTGCCGTGGTGCGGCGTCAGCGTGAGCAGAATCGTCGTCGCCATGAGGGCGCCAACGCGGGACGGTCGAAGGACAGACATCGGCAGGGCGGACAGGGAGGCGCGGGCCACCGGCGGGGCGCCGATGGGCCGGGGAATGCTCGGTCCGCCGTACGGGAGGCGCAAGGGCGAATCCCCCGCGAGGGGAGCGCATCGCGACGAAGAGCCCGGTCACGTCATCGCACCGACCAGTCGGGCTCGTTCTCCCAGCGACGCGATTCGCGACTGCGGCGACGCCAGAATCGCGTCTCCACCTGCACTCGACGGGGCGCAAAGGGATTCGCCAGTATCGTACGAACCGCTTCTGGGTCGCCGCTCGCTGGCTTCGATCGAGGCGACAATCGGTGGGACGAACTCACGCAGCGTCGCCGCGTCGGCCGACGGGAATTGGCCGGCGGAGTCGAACGCGTCGTGTCGTGTGAGGAAATTGTTAAGCTGCCGGAGCATGTTCGGCAGTCGCCCCGCTTGGGTCGTGGCAAGTGCGCCGGTCAGGACGCCGTTGCGCGGGCTAAAAACCTTCGGACCGCTGCTACCCGCGCTGTAGACCGCCTGCAGATGCGCGATCGCCGTCTGGATGCCCTCCCGGTTGTTGAGGACCGTGACGGTGGCGCTTCGCGCGTCGGACGCTTCACCCGTCGGACGCTTCGCCCCTCGGACGCTACACGTTCCGTGATCGATCGCGTCGCCCGAATGGGTGCCGACGTTGCCAGAGTGCAACGGGGCGAA
>JBDTUA010000206.1:0-9357 GCA_040007995.1 Gemmatimonadota bacterium
ACGGTCGCTGTACGTCCTCGACGACATCACGCCGCTGCGCCAGCTCGCCGAGGTGGCACGCGGGAGCGCGGCGCACCTGTTCACGCCACGCGACAGCTATCGCGCGCAGGTCGGAGGCGGCGGCGCGGGTGGGGTGGAGAACGCCCCGGACCCGCTCCCGATGGGCGCGCTGCTGCAGGCGTGGTTCGCCGCCGCGCCTGATTCGGCGTCGCATGTGGACGTCCTGGACGCGCGCGGACTAGTGGTGCGCAGCTTCACCACCGACACGGCACGCGCCCGTCGGCTGGGGCAGCCTCCCCTGCGCGCGCTGGCGGGTGCGCAGCGCATCGTATGGGACCTCACCTACCCTGGCCCGAACCTGCTCGAGGGACAGACGATCTGGGGATACACCGGTGGCGTGAAGGCGCCGCCGGGGAACTATCAGGTCCGCCTGGCAACCGCACAGACGACGCAGTCTCGCACCTTCCGCGTGCTGGCGGATCCCCGGATTCCCCAGGTCACGCAAGCCGATTACGACGAGCAGTTCCGCGTGTCGGCGGCGGTTCGCGACTCGATGAATGCGGCCAACGAGGCGATCGCGCTGATCCGCGCGGTGCGTGAGCAGGCGATGCGTGCCGTCGAGCAAGCCGCGCGAATCAACCGCGCCTCCGACGTGAAGCCCATGGCCGACGCTCTCTCGGGAAAGCTCGGCGGCGTTGAGGGGGCGCTGATCCAGACCAGGAGCGAGAGTGATCAGGATCCGATCCGATTCCCGGGGCAGATCGACAACGAACTTACCGAGTTGTACACCAACCTCACCGGCACCGACAGCTACATCTACGGCGGCCCGGAAGGGCGCCCCACGCGCGGGGCGATGGAACGGATGAACGACGTACTCCGGGTCTGGACGCCGCTCTCGGCGCGATTGCGCGCGATTCTCGAGACGGACGTCCCGGCGTTCAATGAGTTGCTGCGGAGGCTGGGACTTGGGGCCATCGTGCTGCCGGCGAAGCCGGTGACGTAGAGCGGACGCGCATCCAAGGGCGAAGCAAGGGCGCCGGCGAGAGCGAGCAATCGCCAACCTTCGGCGGCGATGCGGAAACCGGGCGAGCGCTTCCGCGTCGTCAGGTAACGCCACGCGTGGAAAGGATGATGCCGACGGTGGATGCGGGGTCCACATTGTATTTGGGGGGGCCCCCCGCGCGCGCTACCTCCGCGTCGCGTCAGCACTCCTCAAATCATCACCCCCCGTCTCGACCTCGCCGCCGTCCCCCGCTTTCCCGTCGCCCTCCAGCGCTTTGGCTGAGGGAGCCGCTCCGTGCTTCGCTCGGGCATCGACGGCCAGTAGGGGGAGCGAAGGAACGGGGCGCAACTGCAGGACGTCCTTCTTCGCGCCCGAGGCGGACGCCACGCTGCGTCGCCGGGGATCGGCCACTCCGAGCGGCGGAATCGCCGCGACCGACGAAAGCGATTTCAGCCCCGACCGGTCGCGACCCAATGCGCCACGCCCCAGTTCGGGCGCGTCACCCGCGCCCGTGACGGGAGGTGTGCCTGCCGGCTCCGGGACCGCGACCGTCCCCTCGGCGCGCAACACGATCGGCGACTCGCCAGGGAGTTCGAGGTAGCCGCTGGTCAGCAGGCGGTCCATGTCTGCCGGCGCCAGTGGGCGGCTGAACAGGTACCCCTGCCCGTAGTCGCACCCCAGGTCGCGCAGTCGTGAGTGCTGGCGCGCGTGCTCCACCCCCTCGGCGATCGTGCGCAGCGTCAGCAGGTCGCCTAACGCGATGATCGTGCGGGCCAACGCGTCGTCGTGGGTCCCGCGCATCAGGCCATCGGTGAACGCCCGGTCGATCTTCAGGATGTCTACCGGGAACTGTTGCAGGTACGACAACGACGAGTAGCCGGTCCCGAAGTCGTCGATCGCCAGTCGCACGCCGAGCGCCTTGAGGTCGTGCAGGCGCTCCAGCGTCGCCTCGGTGCGATGCATCAGGGCGTTCTCGGTGATCTCGAGTACGAGGAGCGTCGGGGCGAGTCCGGATGACTGCAGCGCCTCCAGCACATCCGTCACCAGCGACGGCGACTCCAGCTGGCGGACCGACAGGTTGACCGTCACCGAGAACGAGCGGCCATCGCCGCGCTTCGCATTCCACTCGGCGGTGCGCGTACAGGCCTCCCGCATCACCCAGCGTCCGATGGGGATGATCAGCCCGGTCTCCTCGGCGAGCTCGATGAACTCGGCCGGTGCGATGCTCCCCTTCACCGGGTGGTTCCACCGCAGGAGCGCCTCGATCCCGAGCACCTCGTGCGATTCGAGCGCGACGATCGGCTGGTACGCCACCCAGAACTCGCCGGCGTCGAGCGCATCGCGCAGGTTGCTCTCCATCGACACGCGGTCGACGAGGGCGGCGTGCATCGACGCGTCGAAGAATACGTAGCCACCCCGGATCGCGCCCTTCGCGGCATACATCGCCACGTCCGCGTTGCGCAGCAGTTCGTCGACCCCATCGTCCTCGGCCACGCGCGCAATGCCGATGCTGGCGCTCACTCGAACCGTTGCGCCCGACGACAGCTCGACGGCGTGGCTCAGCGCCTGCGTGATGCGGTCTGCGACGATTGTCGCGTCGGCGTCTCCCCGCACGTGCTCCAGCAGCACTGCGAACTCGTCGCCGCCGAGGCGCGCCACGGTGTCGCAGCCGCGGGTCGCGTTGAGCAGGCGCGTCCCAACGATCGAGAGCAACTCGTCACCCGCCGCGTGCCCCATCGTGTCGTTGATCGACTTGAAGTTGTCGAGATCGAGGAACATGACGGCGAGCAGCTCGCGTTCGCGTTCGGCGCGCGAGAGCGCATGCACGACGCGATCGCGGAAGAGCGAACGGTTGGCGAGTCCGGTGAGTTGGTCGTAGAACGCCTGGCGCAGGAGCTCCGACTCCAGCGACTTGCGCTGCGTGACGTCCTGCACGACGGCGATCAGGCGAGCCGAGTGCGTCCCCGCTGCGCGCGACAGCGTCAGGCTCCCCCACGCCACGTCGCCGTTCGTGCGGAGGTAGCGCACCTCCGCTGATGCCGTTTCGCGTGCCCCGTTCGACACCTCCGCTTCCATCGACGTCACCACCTCCGCATCTTCGCTCGGAGAGAAGCCGTGGAGCTGCTCGCCGGTCAGCGCCTCCACCGACGTCCCGAGGAACTCCGCGAGGGCCCCGTTGACTTCCACGATCCGCGCCGATTCTCCGAGGAGCGCCACGCCGACCCCTGACTGCTCGAACACCGCCCGGAAGCGGGCATCAGCGTTGCGCCTGGCGGAAATGCCCCGCTCGAGCGTCCGCTGTATCCACGCTGTCGCGTACGTCGAGACCGCGCCCGCCACGAGGAGCATCACTACCTTCGCCCCCTCGTCGAGCAGCGTCGTCCCGGACGACGCCGCCGAGCGCATCGGGTCGACCAGGATCGCCAGGCGCCCACTGCGCACGAGGAAGGTCACCAAGGCGGCATACTGCGTGGCGGCCAGCACCCCAGCGAAGGCCGCCCGGCGCGTCGAACCGGTGAAGGGGCGGATCGCCAGGACAATGAAATACATCGTGAAGATCGGCGACTTCACCGCGAGATTGGGGTCGCCGAACATCCCGTACCCCAGCAGCAGGAGCGTGGTGGCGCTGATGTCGAGGATGATGTTGGCGAGGAAGAGGCCGTCCGACGCCCGACGCGTGCGATGCCAGAGCACGTGCTGCCCGATTGCCCAGGCCAGCATCGGTGCCAGCACGGTCAGGTTCACCGACGAGAGCGCGCCCGGCAGGTGCGGCGCGTAGATCGCGGCTGCAATCGACAGTACGCCGAGTACGGCGATCCGTACGCCATTCGTCCCGTGCTCCGCGTCGGCGATCTGACGGAAGAGCAGGCGGGTGGTATCGGCATCGAGCGAGCGGGGCCCGCCTTCGTCGTCCTCGTGCATGCAGGAAGGGATCTGGTCCGGATAGCGCGACGCCCCCCCGATCCGGCAATCGGGGTGTCGACGTCACCGGTAGATGACGGCCGGGCGAATGATGAGTCACGGCTCATCTTGCGCCCGGATCTCACGGTGCGACTGGCAGCTTCCCCGTCCGCCTTGCATCATCATGCCGCGACGACCGGGGTTTCTTCTGTCGACCGCCACACCGGCTTTCCCCTTCCGTTTCCGCTCCCCATCGACGTGCCCCGTATCTTCAAAAATCTGACCTTCCGCGTCCTCACCGCCGTCGCGCTCGGCGTTGTCGTGGGACTCGTGTGGCCCGAATTCGGGAAGTCGCTCAAGCCGCTCGGCGACACCTTCATCAACCTCGTGAGGATGGTGATTGCGCCGATCATCTTCCTGACGATCGTCGCCGGCATCGCCACGATCGGTGACCTGAAGCAGGTCGGAAGAGTGGGGGGCAAGGCCTTCCTCTACTTCGAGGTGGTGACGACGTTCGCGCTGGCGATCGGCCTCGTCGTGGTGAACGTGACGAAGCCCGGCGCGGGGCTCGATGCCAGCACCATGGCGAAGGGGGACATCTCCAAGTATGCGACCGCAGGCGAGGAGATGAAGTTCGTCGACTTCGTCGTGCACATCGTGCCATCGAGCGTGGTCGACGCCTTCGCCAAGGGAGAGATCCTGCAGGTCGTCTTCTTCGCGGTCCTGTTCGGCGTGGCGCTCACAATGTCGGGAGAGATCGGCCGCAACATCACCGATGGCTGCGAGCGGCTGGCCCAGGTGTTCTTCAAGCTCGTCGCACTCATCATGCACGTGGCGCCGCTGGGGGCGTTTGGAGCGATGGCGTTCACCGTCGGCTCCTTCGGCCTGCGGACGCTGCTTCCGTTGGGTCGACTGATGCTCGACGTCTATCTGACGATGGCGCTTTTCGTCTTTGTCGTGCTCAACATCATCTGCCGACTCACGGGCTTTTCGCTGTGGGAATTCCTCAAGTACATCCGCGAGGAGATCTTCCTCGTGCTGGGAACAAGTTCGAGCGAGGCCGCGCTTCCGCTGATGCTGGAGAAGCTCGAGCGCTACGGCTGCGACAAATCGGTGGTGCGTCTGGTGATACCGACGGGCTACTCGTTCAACCTGGATGGCACGTCCATCTACCTGTCCATGTCGCTCATCTTCATCGCCCAGGTCTTTCGTGTCGACCTCTCCATCGGGCAGCAGCTGACGATCCTGTTCGTGCTCATGCTGACATCCAAGGGAGCGGCCGGGGTAACAGGGAGTGGCTTCATCGTCCTCGCATCGACGCTTGCCGCCATGCGCGTCGTTCCGCTGGAGGGATTGGCCCTGCTGCTCGGCGTCGATCGTTTCATGTCGGAGGCGCGGGCGATCGTGAACCTGATCGGGAACGGCGTTGCCACCCTCGTGATCTCCCGCAGCGAGGGCAACTTCGACGAATCGAAGCGGGCAGAAGCGTTGCAGCAGCAACACCTCATACGACTCGGCCTCGCGACGTGAACGAACTCGTGCGCCCCTCATGAACGATTGGCAGCTTCGTGACGCGCGATCGATCACGGGAGTCTTGCCTAACGGAGAGGGACGTTCTAAGTTGCCCATCCCGGCCCACGCTGGCCGTAGCATCAAAAAAGCAAAACATCTACCCGTTCCGCTGAACCACTCCGTGCTGCTCTCGTCGCTCCGACTTATTTCCCGTACGCTCATTACCGCGATTCTTCTCGCGGTAGTACTTCGCGTACGGGGGTCGGGCCACCTGCCAGCAGCGACATAGCGTCGCGCACGGATCGTCGCCGAACGGCGACCGAGAAGCAGAGTGAGGCCCCACCCGATGACCGGATGGGGCCTTTTCGTTTGCCCACGCTCCCGCATCACGACTGTACCCCTGCGTACCCCGCTGTACCCCGCTGTACCCCGCTGTACACCGCTGTACCACCGCTTTTCCCACGCTTCGCCACCCGAGACGCATGCGATCGGACACGATTAAGAAGGGCTTCACGCGCGCCCCCCACCGGGCGCTCCTCCGCGCCACCGGACAAATCCGCGACGCCTCGGACTTCGCCAAGCCCTTCATCGCCGTCTGCAACTCGTACACCGACATCGTGCCGGGACACGTGCACCTGCCGGCGCTCTCCCAAGCCGTCAAGGAAGCGATCCGCGAGGCCGGGGCGATCCCGTTCGAGTTCAACACGATCGGGGTGGACGACGGCATCGTGATGGGGCACGAGGGAATGCACTTCTCCCTTCCGTCGCGCGAGCTCATCGCCGACTGCGTCGAGACGATGGCGCGCGCCCACTGCTTCGACGGGATGATCTGCATTCCGAATTGCGACAAGATCGTCCCAGGGATGCTGATGGGCGCCGCTCGGGCCAACCTCCCGACGGTCTTCGTCTCCGGGGGCCCGATGCGCGCCGGCCGCGACTCCAAGGGGGAGAAGGTCGACCTAATTTCGGTCTTTGAAGGGGTGGGGGCCTACGCCGCCGGGACGATCGACGACGCCCGACTCGAGGAACTCGAGGTGAACGGCTGCCCGACCTGCGGGAGCTGCAGCGGGATGTTTACCGCGAATTCGATGAACTGCCTCTGCGAGGCGCTGGGCATCGCGCTGCCAGGGAACGGGACGATCCTCGCCGTCGCACCCGAGCGCCGCGAACTCGTGACGCGTGCGGCGCGGGCGGTGGTCCAGCTCGTCCACGACGGCGTCACCTTCTGCGATATCGTCTCCTCACAGGCGATCGACAACGCGGTGGCGCTCGACGTGGCGATGGGGGGATCGACCAACACAGTGTTGCATGTCCTGGCGCTCGCGCGCGAGGCCGGCGTCGACTACCCGCTCGCCCGCCTCAACGAGGTAGCCGAACGGGTGCCGCATCTCACGAAGGTCTCGCCGGCCTGGGACGGCAATCGCCAGTGGCACGTCGAGGACGTGCACGACGCCGGCGGCATCCCGGCCATCCTCCGCGAACTCTCGACCATTCCCGGGCTGCTCCACCTCGAGGCACCAACCGTGACCGGCCAGACCATCGGTGAGCAGCTCGCATTGGTCCAGAACTTCAATACCGAGTGCATCCGCGTGGCGACCGAGCCGCATTCCGCGCGCGGCGCCCTGTGCGTCCTCTTCGGGAACCTGGCCCAGCAGGGTGCGGTTGTGAAGGTCGGCGCGGTCGACCAGCACGAGATGCGGTTCGCCGGGCCGGCCCGAATCTTCGAATCGGAGGAGCAGGCGATCGAGGGGTTGGTGGCGGGGACCCTCCGCGAGGGCGACGTGGTGGTGGTGCGCAACGAGGGACCGCGCGGCGGTCCTGGCATGCGTGAGATGCTCGCCCTGACCTCGATGCTCAAGGGAATGCCGTTAGGCGCGAGCGTCGCGCTCATTACCGATGGGCGATTCAGCGGCGGTACGCGCGGACTCTGCATCGGCCACGTCTCGCCCGAAGCGGCAGAAGGGGGCGTGATCGGGCTGCTCCGCGAGGACGATACCATCCGCATAGACCTGCAGGGGCGCTCCATTCAGGTCGACGTCACCGACGCCGAGCTGGCCCGTCGCCGTGAGCAGTTCACGCCGCCGGCGCCCCGCTTCGACCGCGGCTGGCTGTCGCGCTATGCGCGGCTTGTCACGAACGCGAGCAATGGAGCAGTCCTCGCATGACTTCGCCCCTGCCGGAGGATTCCGCCGTGCGCACGGGGGCGCAGGTCATGTGCGAAGCGCTGGTGCGTGAGGGCGTCGAGGTGATGTTCGGCATCCCCGGGGGCGCGATCATGCCCTTCTACCATGCCATGTGGGAGTACCGCAAGTCGCTGCGACATGTGCTTTGCCGCCACGAGCAGGGCGCAGGGCATGCGGCCGAAGGCTACGCGCGCGTCAGCGGGCGCATCGGGGTCTGCATCGGGACGTCCGGGCCCGGCGCGACCAACCTCGTGACGCCGATCGCCGACGCGTTCATGGATTCCACTCCCATGGTGATCATCACCGGGCAGGTCTCGAGCAGCGTGCTCGGCACCGACGCCTTCCAGGAGGTGGACTTCACGGGCATCACCATCCCCATCACCAAGCACTCGTACCTCGTGACCGACCCGACCGAGCTGCCGCGGGTCTTTCGCGAGGCCTTTCACCTCGCGGGGAGTGGCCGCCCCGGTCCCGTCGTGATCGACATCACCAAGGATGCGCAGCAGGCGCAGACGATTCCTGCCTGGGATGTCGTGATGCAGCTGCCGGGCTATTCGCCGAGCTACGACGGGGAGTCGCGGGCCATCGCGCAGGCCGCGCGATTGCTCACCCACGCGCAGCGTCCCCTGATCATGGCTGGCAATGGGGTGATCCTGTCGCGTGCGCACGAGGCGCTGCGTGCCATGGCCGAGCGACTCGGCATCCCGGTCGTCACCACGCTGCACGGAATGGGCGCCTTTCCCGAGGCGCATCCGCTCTGCCTCGGAATGCCGGGGATGCACGGCTGGGTGCACGTGAACCGCGCGATCCAGGATTGCGACGTGCTGCTCAACGTCGGCGGTCGCTTCGACGACCGGGTGACCGGCAAGGCCTCGACCTTCGCCCCCCGCGCCCGCGTCATCCACATCGACATCGATCCGTCGGAGATCGGAAAGATCATTCCGGTCACCGTGGGGATCGTCGGCGACGCGCGCCGCGTACTCGACGAGATGGTGCGACTCGTCCCCGAGCGGCGACACGGCGAATGGATGGCGCACATCCGCGAGATGCAGGCGACCCACCAGCATCGCCAGGCGTACATGCGCCGCCCCGATACGGCACAGTTGCTGCCGCACGACGTCTTCGCGGGCTTGAACGCCGCGCTGCACGCGCGCGGTCCGTTCCGCGTGGTAACGGATGTCGGCCAGCACCAGATGTGGGCGGCGCAGCTCATCGACTGGCAGCGCCCGCGCACGCTCATCACGTCCGGCGGCGCCGGGACCATGGGCTTCGCCGTGCCAGCCGCGTTAGGCGCGGCGATCGCCGCACCGTCCGAGACCATCTGGGTCGTCGTGGGCGACGGGGGCTTCCAGATGACCAACCAGGAGATCGCCACGCTGCGCCAGGAAGGGATCACGAACGTAAAGATCGCCATCGTGAACAACGGCTATCTCGGGATGGTGCGGCAGTGGCAGGAACTGTTCGAGCAGCGCCGCTACTCGGGCACGCCGCTCTCGGGCCCCGACTTCGCGAAGCTCGCCGAGGCGTACGGAGCCGTCGGCGTGAGGGTGACGCAGGTGGCCGAGGTCGAGGAGGCGATCGCCCACGCCTACGCGACCCCCGATGTGGTGGTGATCGACTTCCGCGTCGAACGCGAAGTCAACGTCTTCCCCATGGTCCCCCAAGGCAAGTCGATCGGCGAAATGATCACCGAGCAACCCGCATAGGAAGTTCTTCTCGTCTTCTCGTCTTCCCGTCTTCCCGTCTTCCCGTCTTCCC
>JBDTUA010000207.1:0-9354 GCA_040007995.1 Gemmatimonadota bacterium
TCGCAGGAGTCGCATGCCGGGAACGATAGTGCCCCTCCCAAGTCGTGGAATGTCGCGTACCCGGCTATCACGACCAGATTTCTCGCGCTGCGACCAGTCGCGCCTGGACGGTTCGTGCCCGGACAGTTCGCGCCCCGCACGCTCGACACATCGCAGGCGCCGCGTGTCGCGTCAGGGGACAGGACGAGCGGCGGGGTTGGCGTCGGCGATCGTGCCGTCGCCGCCGAAGTGCCGAACCACACTCCCGAGGTAGCGGTCGATCGTCGTGGTCTGTCCCATGATGTAGTGCGAGACGAAGCGGAAGAGCGGTGAATACACCTCGCCGTGCTCGGTAATCGTCAGGCGACTTCCGCTCGTGGCGGGTTCGACGTCGAAGACCCACTGCCCGCCGAACGGGAGCTTCTCACCGACGATGCGCGTGACCAGCCGCACTGGTGCGCGCGCGTCGAGGATCTCCAAGGTCAGGGCGTCGGATCCCGATGTCTCACGGAAGCGCGTGCGCCCCTCCACGCTGGGAAGTCGCTCCGTCGAGGTGACGCCGTCGCGCCAGGCGGGGTGATGCTCCATGTCGATCAGCAGCGCGAAGACGGCGTCGGGCGAGGCGGCGACGGGAGCGCTGCGTGCGACGATGTGTCCGACCGGAAGGCGGTACCCCATGAAGAGGACGACTCCAAGGGCGACGAGCAGTACGACGACCACCGTCACGACGATACGGATCACCACGTCTCCTCCGGGAAGTATGCGACCCTTGGCAGCATCGCGCGCTCGGACATCCCAATCTCGGCGAGACTGTCCGATTCGCTAGTACGCCTCCATCGGGAAGGCCAGGATCGGGTCGGCGCCGGCGGTGAGCGACGCATGAAGCGAGTGCACCTGCGGAAGGACGCGGGCGAAGAAGAAGCGCGCGGTCGCCAGCTTGGCCTCGTAGTGCAAGGCGGGAAAGGCGCCACCGGCCGCCAGGCGTTCGTGCGCCACGCGTGCGGTGCGCAGCCACTGGTGCCCTAGTGCCACGTAGCCGAAGAGCCGCAGGTATTCAATGGCGGCGGCCCCCGCCTCGTCCGGATTGCGCGCCGCCTGCTCGGCGATCCATTCCGTTGCCGACCGCAGCGCTCCGGCGGCCTTGGCCAGCGCCTGCACCTGCTCTCCCAGCGCCGGCACCTTGCCCGCCGCCTCGAGCTCGGCGGCGAGGATCGTGGCGTAGCGCTGCATCAGTCGCCCGTCGCCCTCCGGTAGCTTGCGTCCCACGAGGTCGATCGCCTGCACGTAGTTGGTCCCTTCGTAGATCTGCCCGATGCGCGCGTCGCGCACGAACTGCTCCATCCCCCACTCACGGATGTAGCCGTGCCCGCCGTAGAGCTGCAATCCGACGTTGGTGCTCTCGAAACCGAGGTCGGTGAAGAACGCCTTGATGATCGGGGTGAGGAGCGCGACGAGGTCGGACGCCTCGGCGCGCTTCTCCTCGCTCGGGTCGTGGAACTCCTGGTCGATCAGCATCCCCGTCCAGGTCGCGAGCGCCCGCGCCCCCTCGATGAAGGAACGCATGACGAGCAGGCTGCGCCGCGTCTCGGCGTGCACGAGGATCGGATCGGCCGGTCCCTCCGGGTTCTTGATCCCCGAGAGCGACCGTCCCTGCAGGCGCTCGCGGGCGTAGGTGACGGCGTTGTGGTAGGAGTTGGTCGCCAGTCCGAGACCCTGGATCCCCACGCCCAGGCGCGCCGAGTTCATCATGGTGAACATCGCGCGCATCCCCTTGCCTTCCTCACCCACGAGGTAGCCGACCGCGTCGTCGAAGTTGAGGACGCAGGTGGCCGAGCCCTTGATCCCCATCTTGTGCTCGATCGACCCGCAGGACACGCCGTTGCGCACGCCTAACGATCCGTCGGCGTTGGGGATGAACTTGGGAACGAGGAACATCGAGATGCCGCGCGTCCCGGCCGCGGCGCCGGGGAGCTTGGCGAGCACGAGGTGGCAGATGTTCGACGTCAGGTCGTGCTCACCCGCCGTGATGAAGATCTTCTGCCCGGTGACGCGGTAGGTGCCGTCGTCCAGTTGCTGCGCCCGGGTGCGGATGATGCCGAGGTCCGTGCCGGCGTGCGATTCGGTCAGGCACATGGTCCCCGCCCACTCGCCGCTGGCGAGGCGCGGGAGGTAGAACGCCTGCTGCTCGCTGCTTCCGTGCGCGTGGATCGCCTCTCCCGCGCCCTGCGAGAGCCCCGGATACATCGCAAACGAGAGGTTGGCGCCGACCACCATTTCGTCCACCACGAAGCGCAGCGTCAGGGGGAGCCCCTGTCCGCCGTGTTTCGGATCGCCGGCCAGGCCGATCCATCCCCCATCCGCGTACGCCTTGAACGCCTCCTTGAAGCCCTTGGGCGCGCGCACGACCCCATTGTCCCACGTGCACCCCTCCGCATCGCCCGAGGCATTGAGCGGCCCGAGCACTTCCTCGCAGAACTTTCCCGCCTCCTCCACGATCGACATCATCAGGTCGGGCGTGACTTCGGCGTATTCCTCGTAGGCGGTAAGCTGTGAAGCATCGTAGAGTTCCGTCAGGATGAACCGGAAATCATCGACTGGAGCACGGTACGTCGGCATGAGCGCAACCTGTCAGCGTGAGGGGCATTCGGAAACTAGCGCACACCCGGGTTGGGTGCGCCGGACGGCGCGCGCCGGGGTCGCGGCGATCCTCCTGCTGGCGATGAACGCCTGCATCCAGTCGCCCGTGCCCCAACAGGGTGGGACGGTCGGGGAACAGCTGGCGCGGCTCGAAGCGCAGTACGCCGACACGCGCGACCTCTATTTCGAGATCTACGTGACCGAGGCGCGCGGCGTCGCGCAGACCCCGCGCGGCGTCGCGCTGAGCGAGATGCGGCGCGCACATCAGGCACTGCGTGAGCGGCTGACCGAAGCGCTGGGCGCGCTCGACGTCGAGCGGCTCGGCGGCGACGATCGTGTGGCCGTGACCACGATGCTGCAACAGCTCCGCGGATCGACGTCGATCGAAGCGGCCGGTGCCGCCGACTCCGCGAGCGAATCGCCGTCATCCTCGTCCGGCTGTGGGGATGACGTAACCGTGGCGGCCACCGGCGACAGCGCGTTCGCCCAGCTCTCCTCGGCGATCTACGCCTGCTACGGCGCTGCCGCCCGTCGCGTGGTGACCTCGACCGACACCGCCGATCGCCTCACGGTCCTCGGCCGCCTGGGGCGCGAACCCTCGAGCGAGGCGCGCCGCGCCCTCTTTCTCTCGTTGCAGCCGATCTGGCGCAGCGTGACCGGCGACGGATCGCCGCGCTCGCCCTACCGCACGATGCTGCCGCTGAGCGCCGAGCAGTGGCGCACAAAGGGGTCGCCGGTCAGCGTCGCCGCCCGGTCGCTGGGACTGGATCCGGCGTCGGTGGACTCCACGCTCGTGCGCATCCTGCGCGCCTGGCGCGATCATACGCCGGCCACGATGCTCGAACCGTGGGATTGGTACTACGAAAATGGCGCCGCCAGCCGCCTCCTCTCACCGCGGATCAACCGGGCGGCGCTGCGCGAGATCAACGACCGGTTCTACAAGGACCAGGGAGCCGATCCGACGACCCTTGGCGTCCACTACGACCTCGACCCGCGCGAGGGGAAGACGCCTGTCGCCTTCACGCAGTTTGGCAAGGCGGCGCGGGAGCGCCGGGGACACTACGGCGAGAGCGAAGCGTGGGTCTTCGCCACGTATCGCGAGGGGGGCTTCGACAACCTGGAGGAGCTGCTGCACGAGACCGGGCACGCCATTCACATCAGTGCCATCGCTACCCGCCCCGCCTTCGCCGACTGGCCCGACAGCGATCCCTTCACCGAAGCGTTAGGCGACCTGCTGGCGCTGGAGGCGTATGAACCCGAGTGGCAGACCCGCTACCTCGGCGCGGCCGCGCCGGTCGCGGCATCGTTGCGGGCCAAGTATTCCTCGATCGCCCTGGACGTGGCGTGGGCGCTGCTCGAGCTGCGGCTGCACGACGACCCCACGCGCGATCCCAACGCCGTGTGGGCCGAGATCACCAGCGACTACCTCCACATCCGGCCGCATCCCGAATGGGGATGGTGGGCCATGCGTGGACAGTTGATCGATGCGCCGGGCTACATGATGAACTACGCGATCGGGGCGATGGTCACCGCCGAGTTGCGCGCGCGCATCCGGGCGCAGCGCGGCCCGTTTTACCGTCCCGACGCAAAGATGTACGGCTGGCTCTCGGACCGGCTCTATCGATTTGGACATTCGCGTCCCGCGCGCGAGGTCCTGCGCGACTTCCTCGGGAAGCCGCTCTCGGAGGAGGCGCTGGTGACCGACATGCGGCGGTTGCTCTCACCGCCATAGCGGCGCTAGAAGGTCCCTCCCAGCAGCACGGCGTTGGTGAAGACGGGGAGCATGCCCCGGTAGAGATCGCGATACACCGGATCGTGCGCGAAGGCGATCACCCGCCCGCGCCCGACCCGTTCTGTCCACAGGTACGGTGAAAGGGCGATTTTCGACGGCGACTCCGGCCAGAAGTAGCCTGCCAGCCGCACGCGATCGGCGGGGGCGAAGCGGATCACGGCCTCGCCGGCACGCAGGTCCTTGGGGACGGAGAGGACGCGGTCGGAGTTGGCGAAGACCGGGAGATCGCCCGCCGCGACGCCGGCCATGATCGGCGAGAGCGTGTCGAAGGTGGCGCGCGCGAGGACCCCCGGGAGCGACGACGGGAGCGGAGCGCCGCCTGACGAGTCGGCGCGCACCGAGTCGCGCACCACTCGCGTGCGCACGAGCCCCACGCGCTCCTGTGCCAGCCACGCCGTCGCCCCGTCGAGGGTGATCAGGACGCCGCCGTCGCGCACCCAGCCGACGAGGCGCGTCCGGCCGGCATCGCCTAACGCACGATCGAGGGCGGGCGCCGACGTCGACGGGATGACGAGGACGGTGAAGCGGTCGAGCGCCGCACTGCCCGCAAACGCGGCATCCACCAGTGTGACCGGGTAGCCGAGCCGCTGCTCGAGCGCGTACCAGGCGAAGCCGAATGCATTGCCGCTGACGGGGGCGCCGCCGAGCAGCGCCACCCGGGGCGGGAGCACAGGGACGACGGAGTTGCTGCCGAGATCCGTCCCGTCGTCGACCCCCGCCGAAGCGATCGCGACCACGCGCGCCCCGGCCTCGGTCGCGCGCGCCGAGATCACGTCGTGTACGTCGTCGCGATTCATCGCCACGCGGACGACGAAGGCGCCGTGCGGAAAGCGGGCACCACCGCTGGTGAAGTCCTTGGGCGCATGCCAGACCCGCACCGAATCGCGCAGCAGCGACGCCAGCAGTCGCGAGCTGGCCTCGCTCCCGGGCTCGAAGGCGTATGCGTACCGCGCGCGCACCGTCGGCGGCATCGCCTCGCGCGGGAGCTCACCAAACGCCACCGCACCGGCGGGGAGGCTCCGTGTCCACCACGACTGCACCCGATACGCCATCGGCAGTGACCAGGCGGTGATGTCGTAGAACCGATCGCGCTCCCCGGCGCGGCGCAGGGCCAACTCATCGGAGATGAAGGTGGAGTCGAGTTGGGCGTCCGGTTCCAGCAGCGCCTTGGCCAGGTGCCCCTGCGGCTGCGCGAAGTCAACGACGTAGCTCCCGGCGACGAGGCGCGCCGCCCCCGCGGTGGCACTCCGTCCCGCGCCCGCGCCGAACGGGGTGGCATCGGCGAGCGATACGTCGTTCGTCAGCCGCAAGACGTCGATCCCGTTGGCGCGCAGCTTCATGACGAGCGAATCGGCACGTCCCTGCGAATCGCGCGCGAAGACGACGGCGCGCATCGGGCCTCGCAGGTGCCGCGTGATGGCGTCGGCGCGAGCCTGGGCGTAGTCGCGCACGAGTTCCGTGCGACGCCTCGCGGCGGTGCGCACCGTGGCCCACTCCGCCGTGTAATGCTCCCATGCCGCCTGCCGCAGCGTGCGGAGCGTCCCGTCGTTGCGACGCACGGCGCCCCCGGCCGACGAGGCCGACTCGAAGAGCATCCCCACACTCCCCGTGAGCATGGGCCAGCCCTCGCCATAGCCTGGGTAGAAGGAGTCGTAGCCCTCGCGCCGGAAGTACGACCAGCCATGTGCATCGAAGTCGGCGCCGTGCGCCGCCGCGAAGATGTCGAACCACTTGGTGAGGTGCGCCGGGTTGTTCTTGTTGTCCGGCTCGCGCGGCGGCGCGAAGTAGAAGGTCGCGCTCGACCCCTGTTCGTGGAGGTCGACGGTGACGTGCGGCCACCACTGCAGGAAGGCGTGCACCCGTCCGCGCGATTCGGGGTGTGACTGGATGAACCAGTCGCGATTGAGGTCGAAGTAGTAATGCGAGGTGCGCGGTCCCGGCCATGAGCCACCGTTGTTCAGGGCGCCCGGCTCGCTGGCGACCTCCAGCGCGCCGCCGGTGCGCTCGACGTCATGGGTATGCCGCTCCCGTCCGTCGGGGTTTTCGTTGGGATCGATCAGGACGACGGTGCTGTCGAGCGCCATCAGCGTCTCGGCGTCGGTGCCGGCAGCGAGCTGGTAGAGGAGCCCGAGCCCCGCTTCCACCCCGGAGGCCTCGCCGCCATGTACCGAGTGCTCGAGCCAGACGATCGACGGCAGGCGCCTAACGGCTGCCTCGACCTCACCGGGGGCGGCCCCCCGCGGGTCGGCGACGCGCTGCGCATCCGCCCGGATCTGCGCGAGACGCCCCTGGTTGGCCTCGCTGGTGACAGTGATGAGGTACATCTCCCGTCCCTCGAATGTGTGGGAGACGGTGTCGACCTTCACGCGCTTTGACGTGGCGGCGATGCGCTCGAGGTAACGCGCGATGAGCCGCTGCGGCGTGAAGCGGGCGCCGAGTTCGTAGCCGAGGATGGCGCGGGGCGTTGGGACCGCAGGATCGTAGCGACCATCGGCGGCGCCGAAGGCGTGCTGCGCGCTGGCCGGTCGCAGCGCGAGAGTCGTCGCCAGGCTCGTTACCAGGGTCAATACGATGCATCGCGTCCACGACATGCAGCACATCCTCGAGAGGGTACGGGTGGCGGGGCGGGCGAATCTATCCTGCGCAAGCTCCGATCACGACCCTCCCCTTACGTCGCGACGTCCCTCAAGCGCTGGAAGGGGGGCGGTGCGGAGGGTAGGTTGACGCATGCGCGTCGGCTGCGCCGCCGCCGGGTCGTCCCTCCCTCTTCGAGTCACCATGTACACCGCCCTGCTTGCAACGCACAATATCGTTAGGTGGCTGGTCCTCGCCGCTGGTGTCTGGGCCGTCTTCCGGGTGTGGCGCGGCTGGCTGTCGCGCGCCGTCTGGACGGACGCGGATGCCGGAGCCGTCAAGCTGTTCGTCAACTCCCTCTCGCTGCAGCTCGTGGTCGGAATCGTGCTCTACGCGGTGAGCCCGCTGATCCGGACGGCGCTCGGCGACATGGGGGCGACGATGCGGAACGCGCCGGTGCGGTACTTCGCGGTGGAGCACGTGACGGTCATGCTCGTGGCGATCGCGCTGGCGCACATCGGTGCGGCGCGGGTGCGGAAGGCCGCGAGCGACTCCGCGCGCTTCCAGGCCGCAACGATCTTCATGGGATTCGCGCTGGCGGCGGTGGCGGGCTTCATCCCGTGGGGGAGACCGCTTTTTCCCAAGTTCTAGAAGAGCAGAAGACGAGAAGACGAGAAGACGAGAAGACGAGAGGGGGGCGCGGGGGCGTACTTGACGGCGCGCCCCCTTTCTCATATCCCTTACCCTCAACATTTCATGTCGCCCCCTCGTCTTCTCGTCTTCTGATGTCTCTCGATCTCCTTCAAGGCACGCTCGACGTCCTCATCCTCAAGGCCCTGACCTGGGGGCCGCGGCATGGCTACGCGGTGGCGCACTGGCTGCGGCAGACGACCGCCGACGAGCTGCAAGTCGAGGACGGAGCGCTGTATACGGCGCTCCATCGCATGGAGCATCGCGGCTGGCTCGTCGCCGAGTGGGGGGTGAATGACGAGAACCGGCGTGTGAAGCTCTATACGCTCACCCCTGACGGGCGGGGAGAGTTGTTGGCCCGCACGGCGCGCTGGACCCGCTACGTGGATGCCGTGCAACGCGTGCTCGGAACGACCTGAGCCGAGGAGCCCCGATGCGTCCCACCGATCGACTCCGCCGCCTCATCCACCTCCCGCCGCGCGCGAAGACCATTCGCTCCGATGTGGATGCCGAGATCGCCCACCACCTCGAGGCGACCGAGCGCGAACTCATGGCGTCCGGCATGTCGCCCGACGACGCCCGCCGGGAGGCCCGGCGACGCTTCGGCGACGTGGAGACCGTCCGCGTGTCTCTGGGAGAACTCGATCGGCACGGCGCCCGCCGTCAGGCGCGAGGCGATTTCTGGAGCGGGTGGTGGCAGGACCTTCGGCGCTCCCTACGCTCGCTGCGCCGGGAGCCGGCCTTTGCGGCCGTCGTGGCGATTACGCTCGCCCTCGGTATGGGGGCGAACGCGACGATGTTCCGCGTGCTCGACCGACTCCTCCTCCGTCCTGCGCCGTACGTACGCGACGACGGGACGCTCTCGCTGGTCTACTTCCAGCAGGAGACATCGCAGTTCGGGCGGGTGACGTTCACGAGCCAGAGCTATCCCGCCTACGAGCAGCTCCGGCGCGTCGTCTCCACGAACGGGGACATTGCGGCCTGGTGGTCGTCGTCGACGTCGTCGGGCGAAGGGAGTGACGCGCGACAGCTTCAGGTCACCTACGTGACCCCGAACTTCTTCCCGCTGCTCGGCGTCCGGGCGTGGGCCGGACGCCTGTTCGACAGTGCGTTGTGGGATGTCGAGCCGATTCCGACGGCGGTCGCGACCTACGCCTATGCTGCCGCGACCTATGGCGATCCGAGCGCCGCGATCGGCAAGACCATTCCGATCGGCGGGACGACGTACACGGTCTCGGGCATCTCGCCGCCGGGCTTCGTCGGCGCCGACCTGCGCAAGGTGGACGTCTTCGTCACGATGCCTACGGGGGTGGGCGAGGTGATCGGAAAGGAGTGGCGCAGCAACAAGAACACGCGCTGGCTCCAGATGGTCGCACGACGCTCGGCTGGGGTATCGCCGGAGCAGGCCGGCGCGGCGATGACCACGGCGCTGCAGGCATACGGTCGTGACAACGCCAAGGGGGATTCGACGACCGTGGTCGTGGCAGGGTCGATCGTGCGCGCCCGTCGGCCCGACGGCGCGGCGACTGCCCGTATCGCGCTCTGGTTGGGCGGGGTCGCGCTGCTTGTCCTGCTGGTGGCGTGCTCGAATGTGGCGAACCTGCTGCTCGCCCGAGCCATGCGGCGTCGACGTGAGCTTGCCGTGCACCTGGCACTTGGCGTGTCGCGCGCGCGGCTCACCC
>JBDTUA010000208.1:0-9337 GCA_040007995.1 Gemmatimonadota bacterium
ATCGACATCGAAATGAATCAGATGGATACCTCCGTGCGCGTCGGCGACTACCCGTCGGTTGCACCGTCGTGCACGCCACGGTCTTGTCACCCCCCGCGAGCGGCCTAGCCCCGCGCAACCCCGTCCCCCGTTCCCTGTCCCTCATGCCCTTCAACGACCTCCAATCCTTTATTGCCGCCCTCGACGCGGCCGGCGAGCTGATTCGCATCAGCCACCCCGTGTCGGTGCACCTGGAGCTGTGCGAGATCGCCGATCGCGTGAGCAAGATGCCGGGCGGCGGCAAGGCGCTGCTGTTCGAGCATGCGGTGCTGCGTGACGGGACGCGCTCCGCGTATCCGGTCGCCATCAACCTGTTCGGGTCGTACCGCCGGATGGGCATGTCGTTAGGCGTGGACTCGCTCGACGAGATTGGCGCGCGCATCACGCAGATGATGGACCTCAAGGTCCCCGACGGATTCCTCAACAAGCTGTCGCTGCTGCCGCGCCTGCTCGAGATCGCGAAATTTCCGCCGCGCGTGAAGACCGGGAGCGCCCCCAGCCAGGAGGTCGTCTGGCGCGGCGACGAGATCGACCTCGACAAGCTTCCGATCCTCACCTGCTGGCCCGAGGACGGCGGCCCGTTCATCACGCTGACCATGGTGACGTCCAAAGATCCGAAGCGAGGGATCCGCAACGTCGGCATGTATCGCGTGCAGCAGCTGGGGAAGCACACGGTTGCAATGCACTGGCAGCGACACAAGGTGGGGGCCGCCCACTGGCGCGAAATGGCCGAGCGCGGGGAGAAAATGCCGGTCTGCATCATCGTCGGCGCCGATCCCGCCTCGGTGTACGCGGCGTCGGCTCCGCTGCCGCCGAACATCGACGAGTTTCTCTTCGCCGGCTTCCTGCGCAAGGACCCGGTGAAGCTGGTGAAGGCGCTCACGTGCGACCTCGACGTGCCGTGGGACGCGGAGATCGTCATCGAAGGGGAAATTGATCCGTCCGAAGCCCTGGTCACCGAGGGTCCCTTCGGCGACCACACCGGCTTCTACTCCGAGGCGGACCTCTACCCGATGGTGCACGTGAAGGCGGTGACGATGAAACAGAACGCCGTCTATGGGACCACGATCGTCGGTCGTCCCCCAATGGAGGATTTCTATCTCGGACATGCGACCGAGCGCATCTTCCTCCCGCTGCTCAAGCTGACCACGCCGGAGATCGTCGATTACCACATGCCGGCCGAGGGAATCTTTCACAACCTCGTCTTCGTGTCGATCGACAAGCAGTACCCGGGGCACGCCTACAAGGTCATGAACGCGCTCTGGGGTGCAGGCTTGATGTCGCTGGCGAAGGTGCTGGTGGTCCTCGACAAGGAGGTCAATGTGCGCAACCCGCAGGAAGCCTGGTGGGTCGCGCTCAACCACATCGATCCCGAGCGTGATACCCGCTTCACGATGGGACCCGTCGACGTGCTGGACCACGCGTCGCGCGCCTTCACCTACGGCAGCAAGATGGGGATTGACGCCACTCGCAAATGGCCGGAGGAAGGGTTCACCCGCGACTGGCCGAGAGTGATCGAGATGGACGAGGCGACAAAGCGAAACGTCGACGCGATGTGGGGGAAGTTGGGGGTGGACGGGGGCCGGGGGACGGGGGAGGGGAGATGACGACGTCGGGGGGGCGGGTGCCGGTGCGCGAGGGACAGACGTTCGGCGGAACGACGCGCCTGGTGCGGTACGCCAACTTCGTCAAGCTACCGCACACCGTCTTTGCTCTCCCATTTGCGCTCGTTGGCGTGACCCTCGCCAGCTATCGTGCCGACGTAACAGTCGGGATGCTCGGCTGGGTGATCCTGGCCTTCACCTGCGCGCGCTTCACCGGCATGGGCTTCAACCGGATCGTCGACCGTGAGATCGACGGGCGCAACCCGCGAACATCGATGCGAGAGATTCCGAGCGGTGCACTGTCGGTGCGTGATGCGACGATCGCCGTCGCCATCTCGGCGTCGCTTTTCGTGCTGAGTGCCTGGAGCCTCAATCCGCTCTGCGCCCTGCTGTCCCCCGTTGCCCTCGCGTGGGTCTGTTTCTACTCGTACACCAAGCGCTTCACCCGCTGGTCGCACCTGGTGCTAGGCCTCGGCATGTCGATCGCGCCGGTCGGCGGATACCTCGCCGTCACCGGGCGCTGGCCGACGCCCTGGTGGATGCCGGTGATATTGTCGCTCGCCGTGACGACATGGGGCGGAGGATTCGACATCCTTTACGCGCTGCAGGACGAGGCGTTCGACAAGGCGAACGGGCTCTTCTCCATTCCGGTTGCCGTCGGCCAGGCGAGCGCCATCACCATTTCGCGCGCCTTGCATCTGACGACGGTGATATCGCTCGCCATCGTTGGACTCGCCACCGATGGGGGAGTGCTCTACGGGATCGCCGTGACGGTGGTGGCGTCCCTCCTGCTCTACGAACATTCGCTCGTGAAGGTCGGCGACCTCTCTCGGCTCGATGCGGCCTTCTTCACGCTCAACGGCGTGATCAGCATCCTCTTCTTCCTGATCGTGCTCGCCGAGCGCATGCTGCGTGGCAGCGGATGGGATGCCTACCTGCGGGGACTCACGTGAACCCACCGCGCGCACTCCCGATCGTCGTCGCGATCACCGGCGCTTCCGGCGCGCCGTATGCCGTGCGGCTTCTGGAGTCGCTCGTCGCCGCCCAGCGGCCGGTCTGGCTCGTGGTCTCGAGTCACGGCTTTCGCCTCCTCGCGACGGAGATGCAGATCGCTGACGCGGAGGCCTTGCGAGCCCACGTGGGCCCCCCGGCCTTCGATCGCTTCGTGACGATCTTCGACGACAAGGACCGCGGCGCGTCGCCCGCGTCCGGCTCCACGCGGATGCAGGGGATGGTGATCTGTCCCTGTTCAATGGGGACGATCGCGTCGATCTCGCAAGGCACCTCCCGTTCGCTGGTGGAACGCGCGGCCGACGTGATGCTGAAGGAGCGACGCCGGCTCATCGTCGTCCCGCGCGAGACGCCATACAGCGTGGTCCATCTCGAAAACATGCTGCGACTCACGCAGGCCGGAGCGATCGTCATGCCGGCATCACCCGGCTTCTATCACCGGCCGACCGGCCTCGATGACCTGGTGAACTTCGTGGTCGCCCGCATCCTGGATCATCTGGATGTGGAGCACGCACTCGTCCGTCGCTGGGGCGGGGAGCCCGACGCGCTCAATGCCTGACGAGTTCGTCGACGCGACCCTGCGAGTCACCAGCGAGCCGCTCGTCATCGGCCTGATCTCCGATACGCACGGGCAGGTACGGGCCGACGTGCATCGCGCGCTCGCGGGCGTCGCGTTCATCCTGCACGCGGGCGATGTGTGCGGGGACGAGGTGCTCATGGAACTCGACCTGATCGCCCCGACCGTCGCCGTGTACGGCAACTGCGATCCGACGGACACCCCGCGACTCGTCAGGCAGATCGAACGGGTGGAGCGCGGCGTCCGCATCCACGTGAGTCATGGGCACGAGCTTGGTGCGCTGACCGTTCAGCGGTTGCTCTCGACCTACGACGCCGACGTCATCGTGTACGGCCACACGCACCGCCCGCTGATCGCGCGCGTCGACGGGCGGCTCGTCGTGAATCCCGGCGCTGCGGGGCCGCGGCGCTTCGACATCGTCCCGAGCGTCGGCCGCCTTACCATCTCCGCGGCGGGAGAGGTCGAGATAGACCTCGTCGCACTCGACTACTGAAGCTCTGCGCCAGCCGACGCAGCGCGCGACGACGCGGGACGCGTGCCCGCGGCGGGCGCGCCCATCGCCGAGAAGACCGAGAAGATACTGAGGACGATCGTGTGGTTGCGCTCGAGGTGACGGCCGTCGCTCTTCTGCGAGAGCTGTTCCAGGTAGCCGAGTTCCATGCGCAGTGACTTCGAGAAACGTCGACCGAGCGATGCGGTGATTCGGTTCTGGTCCAGCACATTGCGCTGGATGTTCGCACCCCAGTTGATGAAGACCTCGTCGCCGGCGCTGGCGTAGTACTCGCCGTCATCGAGCTTGCTCCCCTGCAATGGAACGGTCGAGAGCACGCGGTAGCGAACGCGATTCGTGCGGACCCAGTTCTGCACGCGAGCTTCGCCGTCCTCCTCAGCCACGCGCCCGAGCCATCGCTGCTCCAGGCGGTAGCGATGCGTAAGGGCGACGCGTCCAAGTGACTGGCTCAGTTGCACCTGCTCCCACATCCGGTGCTCCGGAGCACGAAAAGCGACAGGTAGCTTGCCATATGGCCAGGTCTCGGAAAACGCATATCCCCAGTTGAATCGTATCGCCGAGGCGGGCTGGTAACGGACAGAAACGCGCGGAAGCAGCTGTGCCATCTCGTCCAGCGGTCCGCTGCGCCGGATGCTCAGGTCGGCGTCGGCGAACCAGCGATTCGCCACCTGCACCTCGGTGTACAGCGAGAGCCAGGCGTTGACCTGCTCACGCGTCTCGCGCGGTTGCGCGCTGGCGACGCGAGGCAGGCTAACGGCGACAAGCAGGAGAAGCCAGACGCCTCGCGCGAGCGGGAGGACGCGAGCGGGAGCGCGGCCGTCGCGGGCGACTTTACCCGCATCGCGGATCGGGGCAGGAACCGGCATCAATAGGTGGTTCTATCTGGTGGCGCGCGTGTGATCCCGATACCTCCCGGGCGCGCGATGCCGTCGTGGCGTGAAAGACTCTGGCGAGAATTGACGGTCAAATCTGCACACGTGTCACGCGCTCGGCGAGCGAAGGAGCGCCGAGGGCGGGGATGTCCGGCGTTGCTCGCACACCGGATGAAGCACGCCCACTCTTTGCCTGGCGTGCGTGACAACAACGTCGCACCCTTGCTCAGTTGTCGGCTCCCCAGAGCGAGCCGACCATGGCCGCCGGAACGGTTGCTTGCATCTCTTCGGGACGCACGCTGAACCATGAAGTGATCAGTAGCAGCTCGTCGACCTCGTGCGCCGGCACCGTTGATACCGCCGCCGCCCCTCGCCCTCCAGGCGTGCTGGATCCAAAGACGCGCGCACACGCCGCGCGCATGTCGTCCCAGTCCTGCGTCGAGCGCGGCGCGGGCAGCTCGGCGCGCACCACGCCGCGTCGCACGAGGTAGAAGCGATCTTCACCGTCGTGTCCCGGGACGATGTAGGCGAAGGTCAACGACTCTACCGCAAAGCGAAGGCGCGAGAACTGCTCATGAAGCGCCTCCAGCCGTTGCAGCTTATCGCGCAGGACCGCCGCGCGTTCGTAAGCGAGCGATTCACTCGCCAGCTGCATCGACGCACGCAGTCGCTCCATCGGTTCGTCGTCGCGTCCTTCGAGGAAGGCGCGCGCCTGCCGGACGCGGTCGTCGTAGACGTCGGCGCGCACAGCGGCGACGCAGGGGCCGAGGCAGGTGCCGATCTCGTGACGAATGCATCCGGGGGTGCGAGGCGGCAGAGGAAGCAGGTCCGGCTGGTCCGCAAAGCGCATGCGGCTGTCCAAGGTGCAGTCGCGTAGTCCGAGCGCGTCGCCCAGTTCACGCAGCGCATCGCCCACGCGCTCCGCCCCCACAAACGGACCGTAGTAGACGCCGCCGCGTTCGCCAGCCCCCGAACCCCGCACCACGGTCAGGCGCGGCGCGATCCCACCCGCGACGCGCACGAAGGCGTAATGTCGTGCGTCGCGCTTCATTGCGACGTTGAAGCGCGGGCGCAGCCGCTTGATCAGCCGTAGCTCCTCGAGCAGTGCGGCAAACTCGCTGGGGACATAGGTCCACTCAATGGTGGCGGCGTCGCGCACGATTCTCGCCCCCTTGTCTCGCGGATACTCGGCCCGGAAATAACTCAACAGTCGGGTGCGTAGGCGCTTGCTCTTACCCACGTATACCACTTCACCTCCCTCACCAAGCATCCGGTAGACGCCAGGACGGTCAGCGGCTGAGGCGCGCACATGTTCACGCAACTCGGCGAGTCGGGCGACTTCTGCCTGTCGCTGCGGAACGGTTAGCGCTGGCATCGATGGCAGAAGACCGTGGAGCGCCCGTCGATCGCGTGCGTCTCGACGAGCCGCGCGCCGCACGACGCGCAGGGCGTTCCGCCCAGCCCGTAGACCAGCAGCTGCGCCGCGAAGCCCCCGGCCCGGTTCGAAGGGTCCCGGTAGTCGCGAAAGGTCGTTCCGCGAGCCTGGATCGACGCCGCGAGGATCGCAGTGAGTGCGTCGTGCAGGCGCACGATCTCGTCATCCCGAAGCGCCCGCGCTTCGCGAGAGGGGTCGATTCCCGCGCGCCAGAGCGCCTCGTTTGCGTAAATGTTGCCGACTCCTGCCAGAACACGCTGATCCATCAGCACCTTTTTGATCGCCGCGCGAGACCCCCGAAGAAGACCCGATAATCGGGCTGTGTCGAAGGCGAGGTCAAGGGGCTCGATTCCGATTCTTGCGTCGTAGGCCGCGAGACCTGCGTCGTCAGCGAGCGTTACCGTGCCGAGTCGCCTGACGTCTCGGTACCAGAATCGACCGGTGTCCTCAAGCTCCCACACGACCGTCGCGTATTCGTCGGGAACCGGAGCATCCAGTTTCCCGGTTTCGCCGGACTCGGTGCTCCCGGTTGCTTCGCGTGTGCTTCCATCGCTCCAGCAGCTTGGTTCCGCGACCAGCACCGAGCCGGTGAACCTCGGCTGTACGAGGAGGTGCCATCCTCCACTCATGGAGAGGATGGCCGACTTGGCTCGACGCCATACACGCTCCACCGATCGCCCGCGGCAGATGGATGCCAAATGCTCCGCATCGGTCTCGCGGAGCACGTCCGGGCGCTGGACGCGAACCTCTCGAATAGATCGCCCTGAGAGTCGCGCGTGCAGCTCCCGCGCGATCGTTTCGACCTCAGGTAGCTCCGGCACGCCGGGCGAGTTCTCGCCATCCGATGTCGCGACGCAGGACCTTGTCGGGAAAATCCACCCGCTCAGCGGTGGCGACGCTGGCGCGCTGCGCTGCCTCGAACGTGTCGGCCACCGCAGTAACCGCAAGCACGCGCCCGCCCGCAGTCACGAGCGTGCCATCGGCGCGCCGCTTGGTGCCCGCCTGAAATATGACGACGCCAGCATCGACGGAGGGTAGTTCAATTGGCGCCCCGGTAATCGGCGTCTCCGGGTAGCCAGGCGCCGCCACCACCGTGGTGACCGCAGCGCCATTGCGAACCCGCACGGACGGCTGATGCGCCATCCCATGCGCCTCTTCCGCGCTGTCGAGAAGGTCGCGGAGCGAGCTTTCCAGTAGCGGGAGCACGACCTGCGCTTCGGGATCACCGAAGCGACAGTTGAATTCCACGACGCGCGGACCATCGACCGTCAGCATGACCCCGACGTAGAGCAGACCGGTGAACGGGGTCCCTCTCCGGCGCATCTCGGACAGTGTGGGGACGATGACGCGGGCGCAGACCGCCTCGATCACCGCCGGTGTCGCGATTTCTACTGGGGCATATGCTCCCATGCCACCCGTGTTCGGGCCGCCATCTCCCTCGAGCAAGCGCTTGTGGTCCTGCGCAGCCGGAAGCACGACAAAATGCTCTCCGTCCGTGACGGCGAAGACCGAGAGCTCCTCTCCCTCCATGCACTCTTCGATCAGCACTTCGGCGCCAGCATCGCCGAAACCACCGCCGAACATCCGATCGATCGCGAGTTCGGCTTCATCGACCGATTGAGCGACGATCACTCCTTTGCCGGCGGCCAGCCCGCTCGCCTTCACCACGACCGGAGCCCCGCGCATGCCGACCGCGAGCTTGGCCGACTTCGCGTCGCTGTGCCATGAGGCGCCCGCCGTCGGCACACCCGCTGCGAACATGACTTCCTTGGCGAATCGCTTCGACGCCTCGAGCTGGGCGGCGGCTCGCGAGGGGCCGAAGACGCGAAAGCCCGCGGCGCGCAGGGCATCACTTACCCCCGCCGCGAGCGGTGCCTCCGGGCCGATGATGACGAGTTCGGGGCGCACGACGCGGGCAAGTGCAACAACGGCCGACGCGTCGGTCGGAGAGACCTGCACGCAGCGGCCGAGCGATGCGATTCCCGGGTTCCCCGGGGCGGCGATCAGATCGAGGTGCGGATCATCCTGCTTCAACTTCCAGGCAATCGCGTGTTCCCGGCCGCCGCTTCCCAGGAGAAGAATCGTCACGTCCCAGAGGATCCCTTGAAGGCGCTACTGAAGGCATCGCGCGCCCGGTCGAGGACTCCGTTCAACGAGTCCATGGCACCGCGCGCCTGCTCACCATAATAACCGACGGCATCTTCGATGTCCGACGAGAGCGGTGGCGTCGACGCATCGGTGCGGCGACGATAGTCGCCGGCGAGGATCTTCTCGTACTCGCCGCTGGCGACCCACCGCTGCAGCTCCGCGGCGCGCACCGTTCCGAACGGGTGGGTACGGAAGGCGGTGTTGATGACCTGCCAGATCTTGTCGGCGAACTCGTTCTGCCCCTCGTAGTGCGACGCCTGCTCGAGAAACGCGTCGACCGACAACGTGTCATCGAGCTCCTTGCCCCCCGCCATCTTCATGAAGGTGCTGGCCGTTATCCGCATGTCCTGCGACACGAGCAGCCCCGCGCGGTCCGCCGAGAACTCGGCCTTGCGATACCACTCCATCAGGGCGAGCTGGAACGGGAGGAGCGCGATCCCCGCAAGGAAGGGGAGGTTGTTGATCCCCACCGTGAGGATGATGATCGCGATCGTCGTATAGGTCGTGTGACCACTCATGATGTGGCCCAGCTCGTGCCCGAGGATGTCCCGACGCTCGTCCTCGTTCAGCAACTCCATCAGCCCCGAGTTCAGGACGATGAAGGGTTTGTCGAAGCCAACCGCCGCGGCGTTCACCAGCGGCGTCTGGGTGACGTAGAGCTCGGGGAGCTCTTTCCAGTCGAGCGTCGCGAGCACTCCCTGATACTGTGCCCACAGCTTCGGACGCTGGGTGGGGCCGATACGGACGGCGTTGGCCAGGAAGAGCTGACGAACTCCACGCTCGCCGAAGAAGGACGCGACCTTGCGTACCACCTGGTCAAATCCGGGAATCGCCCGAAGCGAATTCAGGGCGGCGCGGTCGGCCGGATGCTCCCACGCTGTAGACGAAATGTCGGAGAAGGTCACGCGATCGGGCATTCGATGGCTCCGAGGGGCGGAAGGGAGACTTGAGACGGGAGACGGGAGACGGGAGAGGGCTCACGACGCGAATCGTCCGACGTGGTTCCACCGTCGTCGTTCGCCCCGCCTCCGTCGAGTTCACCTACGCGCGGGATTCCCCGTTGGTGTCGCGGGCCTTCGGCCATGGTTCAGTCCGCGAGTTCAGTCCGCGAGTTCAGTCCACGAGTTCAGTCCACGAGTT
>JBDTUA010000209.1:0-9308 GCA_040007995.1 Gemmatimonadota bacterium
GCGACGCTGGAAGACCTGCTCTTCGATCGTCGCCAGCAGGTCCTCGGGCTCGTCGGCGGCCGGTACGTCGAGGTCCGAGTAGCGGGTGATCTTGAACGTGTGCCAGCTGAGGATCTCCATCCCCGGGAAGAGCGTGACCAGGTGCGCCCCGATCACCTTCTCGAGGGGGACGAAGTGATTCGGGCGCCCGATCGGGATCCAGCGCGGCATGCTGCGCGGCACCTTCACCCGCGCGAAGTGATCGCCTCCGCGCGACGGGTCACGCAGCTCCACCGCGAGCGACAGCGACAGGTTCGAGATGTAGGGAAATGGATGCCCGGGATCGACCGCGAGCGGCGTCAGCACGGGGAAGACCTCGCGCTCGAAGAATCGATCCATCTCGCGCAGTTCGTCCGGCGTGAGCGACTCCATCTCCACCAGCCGGACCTCGAAGCGATCCAGCGCGGGGAGCAGGATATCGTGCAGGCAATCGCGGGCTCGTGCGGTCAGCGCCCGCACCTGTACCTCGATCGCCTCGAGCTGCGCCGATGGCGACATTCCGTCCGCCGGCGCATGCTGCACCCCCGCCGCCACCTGCCGGCGCAGCCCCGCTACGCGCACCTGATAGAACTCGTCCAGATTGGCGCTGAAGATCGCCAGGAACTTGAGTCGCTCCAGCAGGGGGGTGCGATCGTCGAGCGCCTCATGCAGCACGCGGGCATTGAACTCGAGCCACGACAGCTCTCGGTTCAGGTACAGGGCGGGCGCAATGGCGTGTTCGATCATAACAGGGACACGGGGGGCGAGTGCATCATCTCAGCCGCAAGCTAATGACGGAAGGGCGTCCGGCGTGTCACAAGGATGCCACAACGGTCCCGGCGCTTGCCTCCCAACCCGCGCCTATGGTAAGCCGGTAAGCCGCTGCAGAACGAGCAGACAGAGCGCGGAGATCGCGGCGGCTGCAGGGATGGTCATGATCCACGCCCACACGATGCGCCCGGCGATCCCCCACCGCACCGCGCTGAGCCGGTTGGTCGCCCCCACTCCCATGATCGCACCGGTGATGGTGTGCGTCGTGCTCACCGGAATCCCGTTCCACGTCGCCAGCAGGATGGTCAGCGCTCCCGCCGTCTCGGCGGCAGTCCCGCCCACCGGGCGCAGCTTCGTGATCCGGCTCCCCATCGTGTGCACGATGCGCCAGCCGCCGAAGAGCGTGCCCAGCGCAATCGCACTGTAGGCGCCGATCTCCACCCAGAACGGGATCGACTCGCCGTCGGGCAGGTACAGGTGGTGCAGGAACCCCGTCTCGTGGGCGAAGAGGGCGTTCGACGAGACCAGCAGCCCGACAATGATCCCCATCGTCTTCTGCGCATCGTTGGCCCCATGCGACAACGAGAAGAGCGCCGCACTGCCCAGTTGGACCTTGCGGAAGATGGAGTCCACCCGGTGCGGAGCCACGTTGCGGAACGCCCAGTAGATCGCCGTCATCAGGGCAAAGCCGGCCGTCATCCCGATCAACGGGGAGAGGAAGATGAAGATGATCGTCTTGGTCCACCCGGCGACGATCAACGCTCCCGACCCTGCCTTGGCCATCGCGGCCCCGGCGTATCCGCCGAGCAGTGCATGCGACGAGCTGCTCGGAAGCCCGAACCACCAGGTGATCAGGTTCCAGACGATGGCGCCGAGCAACCCGCCCAGAATGACGTTCGGGGTGACGATCGAGATGTCGATCATCCCCTTGCCGATCGTCCTCGCCACCGCCGTGCCGACGGTGAACGCCGCCACAAAGTTGAAGAAGGCGGCCCAGACGACCGCGGTCAGCGGGCTCAGGACGCGCGTCCCGACGACCGTGGCAATCGAGTTGGCGGAGTCGTGGAAGCCGTTGATGAAATCGAAGAGGAACGCGATCCCGATGATCGCGAGGATGTAGTGCACCACGGCGTTATGAGTTCTTCAGCGAGATGCTCTCCAGGACGATCGCGACCGTCTGGCAGCGGTCGAGCGTCTCTTCGATCGTGTCGTAGATCTCCTTCCACTTCATCACGTCGAGTGGATCCGGTCGCCCGGCGAAGAGCACCCCCATCGCCTCGTGGTAGACGGCGTCGCCTTCGGCCTCGATGCGCTTCACCTCGCGCGTACTCACCGCCACCGCGCGCGGATTCTTGATCTCCACCACCGCCTTTTGCAGCTGACGAACCGACTGCATGAGCAGGTCGCACAGCTTGCGCGCCGGCTCCCGCGTTTCGTCGAGGTGGAACATCTGCGCGCGACGCGCCGTGCCGTCGATCAGGTCGACCACGTTGTCGAGCTCCTGCACGAGGTTGAGGATGTCCTCGCGATCGAGCGGCGTGATGAAGCTCGTCGCGAGCCGCGTGCTCACCTCACGCATGATGTCGTCCGCCTCGTGCTCAACGTCCTTGATGGCGGCCGTCAGTTCGTCCAACCGTTCGGGCTGGCCAAACAGGTCGCGAAGCAGTGCCGCCGCCGTGATCAACTTCCCGGACATCTCGTTGAACAGGTCGAAAAACTTTTCGTCGCGCGGAATCAGGCGGAATGCCACTGGGATCTCGGGCTGGGGACGGCGCGCGTCGCCCAGGCACTTACCCGGCTCGAGCATTCGCCGTGACGAATCCGTTGTCAAACAATGACAAAAGTACCGCCGCGCCAACGTGGGCGTCAGGAGAAATCCTCGCACGCTGAGTCAGGGGCCGCTCCGTAGCCGCTCCGTAGCCGCTTAGTAGCCGCTTAGTAGCCTCTCAGTAGCTTCCCGGACTCCCGGCGCGAGCGCTTCCGGCCGCGCAGGTGGTGCACCCCCCGGAGTGCGACGCGGCCCCGGAGAGCAGGTCGTGCAGCGGAAGCGGTCCCGGCCCCAGGCAGGTCGCCATCGACACCCCGCTCGACGTCCCGATGCGAGTGGCTCCGCTCATGATCATCCGGAGGGCGGACTCGCAGTCACGCACCCCGCCGGACGCTTTCACGCCCATCGTGTCGCCCACGACAAGGCGCATGAGCGCCACGGCCTCGGCGCTCGCCCCCCCCGCCGGGTGAAAACCGGTCGAGGTCTTCACGTACTGTGCCCCCATCTCGCGGGCGATCGCGCAGCTCTTGATGATTTCCACCGGCGTCAATGCCGCCGACTCGATGATCACCTTGACCAGCGTCCCCGCCGCCCCCTCGACCACGGCGGCGATGTCGTCGGCGACGTGGTTCCAGTCGCCACCCCTCACGTGACCGAGTGCGACGACCATGTCCAGTTCCTGCGCGCCAGACCCGACGGCCAGCGCCGCTTCCTGGCGTTTGGTCTCCGAGGCGTTGGCGCCTAACGGGAAACCGATCACGGTCGCCACGCGCACGGCGCTCCCCTGCAGTCGCTCGGCGCACCGCTCGACCCAGACCGGGTTCACGCACACCGCGGCGAACCGGTGCTCGCGCGCCTCGTCGCACAGCTTGTCGATCTCTGCCGACGTCGCCTCGGCCTTGAGCAGCGTGTGGTCGATGAAGTCGGCGAGCCGCGCGTTCTCACGCACGAAGGTCACGCCTGGCGGGGCGCTGGCGCTCAAGGACGCGTCGCTCGCGGCGGCTGGGAAGGCGGCCGTCGGAGCGGGCGTGGAAATGGTCGGCGGTGCACTCGAAGGGTGACGGGTGGTGGACGTTGGTGAGGTATGCTCGTTTGTGGGGGGGGCCCCCCGCGCCACACCCGCCGCCGCCAACTCGCGCGCGATCTCCCGCGCCAACGCCTGCAGTGAATCCGTCACCGTCCCTCCTCGGGAACTTCGCCGTCCATCAAGTCCACCCGATCCGCCACCCCGACTACCACCGCCTGGGCGGGGACCCGCGCGCTCTTCGACAGTGCGCGCGCCGCCCCGCCCTCCTGCATCACCAGCACCCGCTCCCCCAGGCCGACCCCGATGACATCGAGCGGAGTCGAACGCGGCATGGCGCTGCCCGTCGCTCCCCGGCGCGCGGCGGCCTTACCCATCGAGCGTGCGCTCCCCGCGCCGGTCGCACCAATCCACCTTGTCGACGATGCCGGCATCGACCGCCGACTCGGGCTCGTCGAGCGTCATCGCCGCCTCACGCGAGGTGACGTAGACGACGACGTCTCCCGGTCCGGATCCGATGCGATCGACCGCGACGATCGGCGTTCCGGCACTCGCACCAGCCGCCGAGAGCGATTGGATCCACTGCAGCGGGATCGCCGTCAGCGACGGCTGCTTCACGGTGGATACCGGACGGCCGATGACGCGCGCGAGATGCATCCGGCAAAGGTGAAGCGCGCTCGTGCCACGGGGTAGTGGGGAGCGACGTCTCGTCCGGGAAGGACACGTACACCCTGAGCAAATCTTCTACTCGAAGACCCGGCGCGCGTTCGCCACCGATAGGCGTCGGCGCACCAGCTCGCGATCCTCAAACAGTCGGATCAGGATGACCCCCGTCACGAACCCTCCCACGTGGGCCCAGACCGCCACGCCACCCGACACGTCGGGATTGAGCCGCATGAGTTGCGGCAGCCCGCCCAGCAGCTGCAAGGCGAACCACCAGATCAGGACGACCCACGCTCGAATGTGCACGATCAGCGGGTAGATGATGATCGGGAAGAGCATCTTCACGCGCACCTGCGGATAGAGCACCAGGTACGCGCCCATGATCCCGGAGATTGCACCCGACGCCCCGACCGTGGGCACGGGCGATCCGGGGTCGATGGCAACCTGCGCCGCTGCTGCCACGAGCCCGCAGACGAGGTAGAAGATCAGGAAGCGCGTATGCCCCATGCTGTCCTCGACGTTGTTGCCGAAGACCCAGAAGAAGAGGCAATTCCCCAGGAGGTGCATCCATCCGCCGTGCAGGAACATCGAGGTGAGCGGCGTCAGCGCGTTGATCGCGCTGCTGTCCACGATGCACGACATGTTCGGACCGATCGGGACCCCCGTACCGATGGCCGCCCGATGGGTCAGCTCACCCGGCACCATCCCGTAGTTGCACACCGTCGTCGCCAGCGTCACCGGGTTGAATCCCCCACCCTGCACCAGCAGCCAGGTGGCCACGATCGCCCCGAGGATGGCGACGGTCATGTAGGGCGGATGGAGCGTGGGATTGTCGTCGCTGAGCGGGATCATCGATCTCGGGCGGAGGACGGCCAGATGGTTGTGGAAGACGCTTGGTTAGAACCGCCAAATACGCAAGCCATGGACCAGCGAGTGCGCTGGCGTCAGACATCCCTGCCAAAGTGACGCCATTGGGCGGTCCCGGACTTGCCTCCTACTCCCGTGGGACTCCCGGAGTCCGAACCAATCAACTCATTCGGAATCAACTATGGCAGACAAGGTTATTGGCATTGACCTGGGGACCACGAACTCGGTCGTCGCCGTCATGGAGGGTGGCGATCCGGTCGTCATCCCCAATTCCGAGGGCGGTCGTACCACCCCCTCGGTCGTCGGCTTCACCAAGGACGGGGAGCGCCTCGTCGGTCAGATCGCCAAGCGTCAGGCGGTGACCAACCCCGAGAACACCGTCTTCTCCATCAAGCGTTTCATGGGTCGGAAGATGAGCGAGGTCTCTGAGGAGTCCAAGCGCGTCCCGTACTCCGTGCATACCGGCCCCAACGACCTCGTCTCGGTCGAGGTGTCGGGGAAAAAGTTCACGCCGCCGGAAATCTCGGCGATGATCCTGCAGAAGATGAAGCAGACCGCCGAGGACTACCTCGGCCATCCGGTCACCAAGGCGGTTGTCACCGTCCCGGCGTACTTCAACGACTCGCAGCGCCAGGCCACCAAGGACGCCGGCAAGATCGCCGGCCTCGACGTGCTGCGCATCATCAACGAGCCGACGGCTGCCGCCCTCGCCTACGGCCTCGACAAGAAGAAGGACGAGAAGGTCGCTGTCTTCGACCTGGGCGGCGGTACGTATGACATCTCGGTCCTCGAACTCTACGACGTCGACGGCACCCGCCAGTTCGAGGTGAAGTCGACCAACGGCGATACGCACCTCGGCGGCGACGACTTCGACCAGCGCGTCATCGACTGGCTCGTGAGCGAGTTCAAGCGCGACCAGGCGATCGATCTCTCCAAGGACCCGATGGCGCTCCAGCGCCTCAAGGAAGCGGGCGAGAAGGCGAAGTGCGAGCTGTCATCGACCATGTCGACCGACATCAACCTCCCCTTCATCACCGCCGACCAGTCGGGACCGAAGCACCTCAACTACTCGCTGACGCGGGCCAAGTTCGAGCAGTTGGTGGATGACCTCATCCAGCGCACGCTCGAGCCGATGAAGAAGGCGCTCTCCGACGCCGGTCTCAAGCCGTCGGACATCGACGAGGTGCTCCTCGTCGGCGGATCGACGCGCATTCCGAAGATCCAGACCGTCGTGAAGGACTTCTTCGGCAAGGAGCCGAACAAGGGGGTGAATCCGGACGAGGTCGTCGCCATCGGCGCCGCCGTCCAGGGCGCCGTCCTGACCGGCGAGCAGAAGGACGTGCTCCTGCTCGACGTGTCGCCGCTCTCGCTCGGCATCGAGACGCTGGGTGGCGTGATGACCGTGCTCATCCCGCGCAACACCACGATCCCGACGCGCAAGACCGACGTCTTCTCCACCGCCGACGACAACCAGACAACGGTCGAGATTCACGTCCTGCAGGGTGAGCGTGAACTGGCGCTCCACAACAAGACCGTCGGCAAGTTCCAGCTCACCGGAATTCCGCCGGCACCGCGCGGCATGCCGCAGGTCGAAGTCGGCTTCGACATCGACGCCAACGGCATCCTGCACGTCTCGGCCAAGGACAAGGCGACCGGGAAGGAGCAGAAGATCCGCATCGAGGCTTCCAGCGGCATCTCGAAGGACGAGATCGACCGCATGGTGAAGGACGCCGAGCAGAACTCGACCGACGACAAGAAGCGGCGCGAGGAGATCGACACGCGGAACCGCCTCGATTCGCTGGCCTACGAGGTGGAGAAGAACTCGAAGGAGTGGTCCGAGCGTCTGGCCCCCGAGATGAAGTCGCGGCTCGAGGCCTCCGTGGAGCGCGCCCGCAAGGCGCACCGCGGCGACGACATGGCCGAGATCAAGGCTGCGCTCGACGAGCTGTCGACGGCATACCAGGAAGCAGGTCGTTCGCTGTACGCGCAGCAGGAGGCCGAGGGGGCCGCGGCCGCCGGAGCGAGCGAGCCATCCGCCGATGGTGCGGGCGCCACGCCGCCCAAGAACGACGACGTGGTCGAGGCCGACTACGAGATCGTGGACGAGAGCAAGAAGTCGTAATTCCTGGTTGAGGGAAGGCGCGCTACCCTGGGGATATCGCAGTCGGTAGCGCGCCGCCCCTCGATCATTCGTCTTGTCCCACAAAAAGGCCGGTCCCGGGGGAACGGGGTACCGGCCTTTGTGATTTATTCGTAGTGTGGTGTAGCAACTGTAGGTGCCGGCACGGTGACTAGTGTCGTAGTTGAGTAGTGTAGAGTTGGATAGTGTAGAGCAGGAGACCCTCGTCTTCTCGTCTTCTCGTCTTCTCGTCTTCTCGTCTTCTCGTCTTCCCGTCTTCTCGTCTTCCCGTCTTCTCGTCCTCTGAGATCCCATGTCGTCTCCGCTCTCCTCTCGCGTGAAACTGATCGGGGCTGTCGCCATCGCCTTCGCCTGCGGGTTGGTCTTCGCTTCGGGGCTCGACCTGACGCGATTCGGCTACGCCCAGCAAACGAATGCTGGGCGCACGCCGGTGCAGCAGGCCGCCTACACGCCACCAGCGAACGTGGAGTCGCTCAACGCTTCGTTCGTCGGGATCTCCGAGCAGGTGACCCCTGCCGTGGTCTCGATCGAGGCGGAGCGGACCGCGAAGCCTCGCGCGCAGCAGCGCAACAATCAGCAGGGTCGCCAGGCGCCGCCGGGGCTGGAGGATTTTTTCCAGCAGTTCGACCCGCGGCAGCAGGAGCCGCAAGCAGCGAGCGGGTCGGGCTTCATCGTCTCGCCCGACGGCTACATCCTCACCAACAACCACGTCGTCGCCGACTTCGACAAGCTCAAGGTCAAGCTGACCGACAACCGTGAGTTCACGGCCCGCCTCATCGGCCGCGACTCCACGACCGACGTCGCCGTGATCAAGATCGATGGTGCGTCGAATCTCCCCGTCGCTGTGCTTGGCGCGGACGACGTCACGCGCGTCGGCGAATGGGTGCTCGCGATCGGCAACCCGCTCGGCCTCGACCACACCGTCACCGCCGGCATCGTCAGCGCCAAGGGACGTGGGTCAACAGATCTGGACCTGTATCGCGGCAACCAGTACGCGATCTCCGACTTCATCCAGACCGACGCCGCGATCAATCCCGGCAACTCCGGTGGCCCGCTCGTCAACATCCGCGGCGAAGTGATCGGGATCAACAGCGCGATTGCCACCCGCACCGGCTACTACCAGGGTTACGGCTTCGCGATCCCGATTTCGCTGGCACGCGACGTCATGAACGACCTGATCAAGCACGGGCGCGTGCGTCGCGCGGTGATCGGCGTGAGTATCCGCGACGTGACCGCCGCCGAGGCGGCCGCGGCGAAGTTGCCGCAGATCGCGGGTGTGCAGGTCGGTGGCTACACCAGCGAAGACAGCCCGGCGCGTAAGGCGGGAATGCAGGAAGGCGACATTATCCTCAAGGCCGACGGCAAGGTCGCCGATCGAGTCGGTACGCTGCAGCGTATCATCCGCTCGCATGAGCCGGGCGAGACGGTCGAGATCGAGGCATATCGATATGGCCAGCGCAAGACGTTCAGCGTGAAGCTCGCCGAGGCGCCGACCGATGGTGCGCAGGTGGCCAGCGTGGCGCGGAAGGAAGCCCCAACGCCGGAAGAGCCGGCCGGGACCAACGCCAGCAAGCTGGGGATCACGGTGGAGCCGGTGTCCGCCGAGTTCGCGAAGCAGGCCAACGTGCCGACCGACCGGCGTGGATTGCGCGTGATGGACGTCGATCCGCAGGGAGCGGCGCAGCGCCAGTTCTTCCCCGGCGGCATCGACATCATCGTCGAAGTGATCTATCCGGCGCCGCGGCGTGCAGTCCGCACCGCCAGCGACCTGCAGGGCGTTCTCTCGAAGGTCTCCGACGGCGAGTTCGTGAGCCTGCTCATCTACAACGCGCAGCAGCAGAGTACGCGCGTGGTTTCGCTCAAGGTGGGCGGCGGCCAGTAGGCGTCGCTCTCGCAGGGAGAAACGCGAAGGGCCCCGACGACGAGAGTCGTCCGGGCCCTTCGCGTTTCGTGCATGCGCTAGGACAGTCGCGCCGCCTCCGCGCTCCTCATAGCTTTGGTTCGACGCGGGAGTGGCGGAATTGGTAGACGCGCTGGACTTAGGATCCAGTGGGGCA
>JBDTUA010000210.1:0-9245 GCA_040007995.1 Gemmatimonadota bacterium
CGAAGATGCGCTCCGCCTCCGCTGGTGGGACGCCGGGGCCACGGTCGAGGACCGAGATGCGCAACCAGTCGCCGTCCCGCGAGACCACCAGGAATATCGGCGCGTCACCGGGGGCGTATTTGCGCGCGTTCTCGAGCAGGTTGACCACGATGCGCACGCTCTGGATGAGGTCGAAGCGCGCGAGCGGGAAGACATCGTCACCAGGAAGCTGCACCTCGATGCGACGGCTTCCGAAGCTCCCTTCCGTCTGCTGCAACGCCGCCGTGACCAGCTCGTCGACCGGGGCGACCGTCGGCTGCAACGGGAAGCGTCCGCTGGTGAGCCGAGAGAGGTCGAGCATTGCCGCCACGAAGCGATTCAGCCGGTCGGCCTCCTGCTCGATGACCTCCGAGCGTTCGTCCCCGAGAGCACCGAGTTCGTGCGCGAGCGCCTTGATCGTCGTCAGCGGCGTGCGCAGGTCGTGCGACACGGAGGCGAGGACGGCATTGCGCATACGCTCGGCCTCCTGCAACGCCTCCACGTGCTCGACCGCTCGCTCCGACCGGGCGCGCTCGACGCCGAGGGCCGCGTAGTACGCCAGCGCGGCCAGCAGCCGTTCCCGCGTCGGATCGAGCGCGATGCCCGCGGGGTCGGCGACGTCAAGCACGCCGATGATGTCCGCCCCCGCGTGAAGCGGGATCACCAGGCGACGCGGGAGGTTTCCCGCGAGGGCGACCGCGAGCGACGGCTCACGAGACGGCAGGATGCGCACAACGTCGCCATCCAGCACCGCGACGCGTGCCCCACGCTCGAGCGAGAGCGCGAGGTGCGTGTCGCCGACGGTCGCGTCGTGGCCCACATGGACACGACAGGCCGCGACGCCGAGCACCGCGCGTGCGGTGTCGGCGACCACGCCGAGCGCGCCCTGCGCGCGCAGCGCGGCCATGGCCTCGGCACCTAACGACGCGAGCGTGCCCAGTTCCTTCGTCCGCTCGCGCGCCTCGTCGGCCTCGCGCTGCACCTGGTGAAAGAGATGGCTCGCGACGACACTCGTCCCGAGGAACGCCAGCAGCACGAACCAGTCGAGCGGGTTGGCGATGACGAGCGTGCCGAACGGGGGGAGGAAGAACCAGTTGAAGCCGAGGAAGGCGAGCGCCGCGGTCAGGATCCCCGTCACCCGCCCCCCGTCGGCGGCGGCGACGAGCACCACCAGGAGGAGCGCCAGCGTGACGTGGGCCCTGTCGAGCTGGTCGCGGACCGGGAGGAGTACGGCGATGACGACCGCCAGGACGACGGGCCAGACAAACGGCCGCACGCGCCGGGCCGCACCGCGACGTGCGGGGACGTGTGGCGTGCCCGTTAGGCGCGGCGGTGCAGCCGGTTCCAGGGGTGGGCGCATCGTCGGGCGGTGTCTGGCGCTCAATCGAGCACGAAGCGATAGCCGACCCCAAGCTCCGTCTGCAGGTGACGCGGACGCACCGGATCGTCCTCCAGCTTGCGGCGGAGGTGCGCGACGTGCACGCGCAGGTGTGCCTGGGCATCGCCGAAGACGCGCCCCTTCCACACCAGATGGAACAGGAACCCGTGTGTAAGGACGCGACCGGGATGGCGCGCGAAGGCGGCGAGCAGGTCGAACTCGGTCGGCGTCAGGTGCACGCGCTCCCCCGACTTGAGCACCGTGCGTCCGGCGAGGTCGATCGTGATGTTCCCCGCCGAGATCACCGTGACCGCTTGCTCCTACCCGCCAGAGCGCGCGGCACGCCGCAGCAGGGCGCGTACCCGCGCCTGCAATGCGGGGGGAGAGAACGGTTTGGTCACGAAGTCGTCGGCGCCCGCGTCCAGTGCGGCGATCGTCGATTGGTCGTCGTGACGCGCGGTGAGGATGAGGATCGGGGCATCGCTCCACGTCCGCAGCGCACGACAAACCTCGATCCCATCCATGTCGGGGAGCCCGAGGTCGAGGATCACCAAAGCGGGGCTCTCGGCCGCCGCGAGCGTGAGCGCCTCTCGCCCACTCGCCGCTTCACGAACCGTCGCGCGGAGCGGTTCCAGTACGTGCGACACCGCCCGCCGTATCTGGCGTTCATCGTCGACCACGAGGATGTGCAGCGCGTCACTCATGCGAGGAGACGGAATGTTTGGACCCACTCCAAGCGTAGTCCGGTCCCCGGGCCGGGCGCAACGAGCGCCTTCGGTCAGCCGCCTCCGGCGGTCCGCCCACCGCTTCAGGCGCTGTTGCGCCGGGCGTGTCGCCGCTGGCCCGATCCCGCCCTCAGCTCGTCGGCCGCGCGCTCTTCGTGGACTGGATGAAGTTCGCGATGTCTCCCTTGAGCTGCTTGAGCAGCGGGGGAATGATGTACATCATGTGTCCCCCCTCGTAGTAGTGCATCGACACCCGATCTCGGTACGACGACTCCATCCCGAGATGATCGAAGGTGTATTCGGTGGCACCGAATGGGGTGGCGAAGTCGTAGTAGCCGGTCGCCACCATCACCTTGAGGAACGGGTTGCGCGCCATCGCCGAGCGCAGGTCCTCGACCATGTTGAGATAGCGGTTGCTGTACGGCGCGTAGTCCCAGGGTTGCACCTGGCCGCTGGTGTAGTACGGCAGGTCCATCTCCCAGCCAAGGTCGCGGCGCACGTAGTCGAGGAAGAGCGCGGTGTACGGACCGCCTAACGCCTGGTTGGCCGGATCGTATTCCTGGTCCTCTCCTGCGGCGTCGATGTCAATGCCGGTGTAGCGCCCATCGAGCCGCCCGATGTGGAGTCCGCGGTCGCGCAGCAGCTCCTTCCGGAAGCGCTGGTCGCTCACCCGCACGTTGGCATCCTCGATGAATCCCGCCGACAAGCCCGAGTACCGGGCGACCTTTTGCACGATGGCGCTGCGCTCGGCGCCTTGCAGCCGCGATCCCTTCACCAGCGCCGACAGATATTCGCCGAAGGCAAAGGCCCGGGACTCGGCGACCGCCTTCTCCAGTCCCATCGCCTGCAGGTCGGCGGGAAGCTTCTTGTGATACCAGGCCGCCGCGGTGAATGACGGGAGGAAGTTCGCGTACGGGTAGTCGTTTCCCGCCACGTAGCCCTTGGTCTGATAGTCGAGGACCGAGGAGATGAGGACGATCCCGTTCAGCTCGATTCCGTGCCGGTTCTGCAGCTCGGCCGAAAGCCCCGCCGAGCGCATCGTGCCGTACGACTCGCCGAGCAAGTACTTGGGCGACGGCCAGCGATTGAAGCGGGTGGTGAAGACGCGAATGAACTCAGCCACCGACTGCACGTCGCCGCGAGCGCCGAGGAAGGGGCGCGGGTCCTCGCCGTCGGCGGCGCGCGAATAGCCGGTCTGCACCGGGTCGATCATGACGATGTCGGTCACGTCGAGCGGCGAGCTTTCGTTGTCGACGAGGGTGTAGGGCGGGGCGGGCTGAAAGCCGTCGGTCCCCATCTGCACCCGCTTCGGGCCCATCAGCCCCATGTGCAGCCAGATGGAGGGGGCGCCCGGTCCACCGTTGTAGGAGTACGTGATCGGGCGCGTCTTCACGTCCTCGCCGTCCTTGCGATAATACGTGAAGAAGAGGTGTGCGCGCGGCTTGCCGACGGCCGTCCTGAGCGTGAGGCGCCCCACCGTCGCCGTGTAGCGGATCTCGGCGCCGCCGATGCGGGCGACGTGCGAGGTCTCGACGACGCGGTCCGTGGTGTCTCCAGCCGCAACGCGCGGGACGGTGGCGGCCGACGGGGGCGAGACGGTGGTGCGGGTCTGGGCGGCCGCGGACGAGGCGAGGAGGAGCGAGAGGGCGAGGAGGCGCACGGTTTTTGAGAAGACGAGAAGACGAGAAGACGAGAAGACGAGGTGGGCTGGAGGGGGTACGGTTGAGGGGGGTGGGGTGTTGGGGGGAAGCGCCTGCGGTACCGGCCGGACATGGGCTTCGGCGTTCACCGCGCGTCATCCATGGCCCCCTGCTGGAGAGGGTGGCACTCGCAGCGCACCGCGTCGAGAAGCAACCCGACGAGGACCATCAGCAAGCGCACGCCGTGAGTGTTCGCGCACTCCGCATCGCCTGCCTCGACGCGCGAAATGGCATCGGCTGGACGAAGCGCGCGGCCGCGATGGAGTCGCCGCGGACCGCCCACTACCGGATCACCACACTCCCCTCTCCCGCCCGCGCGAACCGCTCGAACACCGCCGGGTCATGCCCCGGCACCACCAATCCGGGGCGTGCCGCCAGCTGCAGCATCCGTCGCTGCGCCCGAAGGTTGGACAACGAATCAAGCGTCTGGGCAATCGGACGCGACCGCTCCAGGTTCTCGTACAGATACGCGTTGTCCGAGGCGATCACCACGGTCCCGGACGGGGTCTCAACGCTCACGTACTCGGAGGCAAAGGTGTGCTTCCCTCCCGTGTACGCGCGGATCCCCGGACGAATCTCGGCGCTGTCGCCCTCGACGAAGTGAATCCGGCCGGCGTCGAAGAGACGTCGGTACATCGCCGCCACCTCGCCATCGATCGCCCGATCCTTCGCCGTGCCATCGGCGCCGACGTAGCGCTCGAACTCCGCGCGCTGGAGCCAGATGCGCGCGCCGGGGAACCGCTCGACGCCATCGGCATGATCCCAGTGGATGTGCGAGATCACGATGTCGGTGACGCGCGACGGATCGAACCCGGCGCGCCGCAGCGCCGAGTCGGGGGTGACGTAGTCGCGGGGTTTCCATTGGGTGATGAACTTCTCGCGCGTGAAGCCGGCATCGACGAGAACGATGTCGCCGTTGGGCGCCTGCAGCGGCCAGACCATCAACGCCGCATCGATCCGCCGCGACGTGTCGCTCCCGGCAATGAGCCCACGCAGCGGAAAGTTTGGCAGCGCGCCAAATCGCACGGCGTAGGTGTTCCAGGTCGCCGTCGGAGCGCGTTGGGATGATGCGCTGGCGCATGCCGCGATGAGCGCGGTGGCGAGGAGGAGGGAAAGGGCGAGGGGTCGCGTCGCACGCATGTCAGTTGATGCGAAAGGGCAGGGAATGGCGCGGGAAACGCGTCGAGGATTCGAGACGAGCGAGCCCGAGTACACCCGCTCTCGACCATCGAACCTCGTCTTCCAACCGCGCTGACAGAACGAAGTATTCATCACATCCCTCCGCGAACGCTGCGGTGCAATAGAAATTCACCGCAAAGTTGGCGGAGGTCACGGACTCGTCCGACTACGTTCCAACTCGCGGACACGCACGCAATCGCTCACGCGCTCAATCTTGCCACGCGGATGGAGAGGAGCAAGCGGCCTCGCCGATCCGCCTACCGCTGATACGTCGTCCGCCCCCCCACGATAGTGCGCAAGACCTCGAGCGAACGCAGCTGCGCCGGATCAACCGCATACGGATCGGCGGACAGCACGGTGAAGTCGGCACGCCGTCCCACCCGAAGCATCCCGCCGACGTCCTCCTCGAACGCGGCGTACGCCGCTCCCATCGTCATGCTCCGCAACGCGACGTCCACACTGACCCGCTGATCGGGGAGCCATCCACCCTCAGGCTGTCCGTCGTAGCCGCGTCGCGTGACCATCGAGTAGAGTGTCGCCACGGGATCGCCGGTGTCCGACGCTGGGAAGTCGGTCCCCGTTGCCACCACCGCGCCGCTCTCGAATACGTCGCGCGTTCGATAGACCCAAGGCAGTCGCGCTGCTCCCACCCGCGCCTCGGCGAAGCGCGAGTACTCGCCGACAAAGACGGGTTGCATGGAGGCGATGACGCCGAGTGCCGCCAGGCGCGGGACGTCCTCGTCGCGCAGCATCGAGACGTGCTCCAGCCGGAAGCGGGTCGCGCGCGCACTCGGACCCGCGCGCGAAAATGCGGCCAGCACGTCGTGGTTGGAGGCGTCGCCGATGGCGTGCACGGCGATCTGGAAACCACGCGCGAGGCCACGGACGATGATGGAATCGAGCCGGCCGTTGGGATCGAGGTCGAGACCGCGCTCGCTCGCTTCATCGTGGTAGGGAGAGGACAGCCGCGCCCCGCGCGAGCCGAGTGCCCCGTCGTCGACGACCTTGACCGTGCGGAGGGTGAACGTTCCGCCGCCGCTCCCGAGCTCCGGACCGGCGGCGAGCAGCGCCGCGAGCGACGGATCGGTGGCGGCAAACATCGCGTAGACGCGCACCGGGAGCGGCCCGGCTCGCACGAGGGCGTGATAGGCGTCGAGGTCGCCTTGGTCGATCCCGGCGTCGTGCACGCTGGTCAGCCCCCAGCGCGAGTACCGGTCGAGCGCGCGACGCAGGCGCCGCATGCGATGCGCGCGGCTCGGTTCGGGTACGACCCGCCGGATCAAAGCCATTGCGTCGTCGACGAAGACCCCGCTCGGCGCGCCAATGGCGTCGCGCACGATGCGGCCGCCCGGCGGTTCCGCGGTGGTCCGGGTGAGCCCCGCCAGCTGCATGGCCCGGGTATTCGCCCACAGCGCATGGCCGTCGATGCGCTCCAGCAGGACGGGACGTCCCCCGCTGGCGGCGTCGAGTTCGATCGCGGTGGGATAGTCGGGCGGCGTCCAGAATGACTGGTCCCACCCGCCACCGTGAATCCATTGCCCGGCGGGCACCCCGCGCGCGGCCGCAGCGACTCGCGCGAGGACCTCGCGCTTCGAGGCGCCGCGCAGGTCGATCGTCTCGAGGACGTCGCCGAGCATCGCGACGTGCACATGGGCATCGGCCAGTCCGGGGACGACGACGCCGGGGAGCGCGACCTGCCGCACACCAGGACCGGCGGCCGAGTCGGCATGCGCCACCGAGCCGATCGCCACGATGCGTCCATCGCGCACGAGCACCGCTTCGGCGTGCGGGGCGAGCGAGTCGAGGGTGATGAAGTGGCCGCGGTACACGACCGGCGCCGATGCCTGGTCCAGCGCGCCCGCGATGCGCGCAGAACGCCCCTGCTGCGCCACGGCCGGTTGGAGCGCGAGCGGTGTCGCGAGGAGCGTCAGCAGACACGCTCGCGCGACCCCCGTCGCCTTCGACCTAACGAGCGACGACATACGCGCGCCCGAGTCGGGCCAGCGACGGCGCCCCGACCTGACGCATGGTGAGTTCCAGCTCCTTGCGCATCAGCGCCAGCACCGCCTCGACGCCGGGCTGGCCGAAGGACGCCAGCCCCCACAGATACGGTCGCCCGATCCCGACGGCCGTAGCGCCTAACGCCAGCGCCTTGACCATGTCGCTTCCCCTACGGAAACCGCCATCGACCAGGACGGGAATGCGTCCCCGCACCGCCGCCACGACCTCGGGGAGCGACTCGATCGTCGAGCGCCCGCTATCCTCGGCGCGCCCGCCGTGATTCGACACCACGATCGCGTCGGCGCCGTTGGCGACCGCCAGTTCGGCGTCCTCGCGCGTCACCAGCCCCTTGATGACCAGCTTCATCCCCGGCGCGACGGCGTGGCAACGGCGCACCCACGCCCAGTCCATCGACGGGTTTTCCAGCGAGCGCGCCGAGCTGACGTCGAGTCCGTCGAACATTGGCTTGTGTCGCACGGCGCCGGCGATACCGGGGAGATGGCACTTGGTGCAGTCGCGCGCGTCGGTGCGCCCGGCGCGCAGCTGCGTCTCGAGGTTGCGCCCGCCATTCAGGTCGACCGTCAGCACCAACGCCGGGCAGCCGGCGGCCGCAGCGCGCCGCACGATCGCGTCGGCGGCGGCATCGACGTCGGTCGGATACAGTTGATACCACACCGGCGTCCCGCGCGCGGTGTTCACATCCTCGACGCGCGACGTCGTCACCCCGCTCAGCATCATCAGGTGCCCGCGCGCCTTCGCGGCGCGTGCCGTCGCGACGTCGCCGTCGGGGTCGTACATCTTCTGGCTCCCGGTCGGGCAGACGAAGATCGGTGTCTCGTACCGGACGCCGAAGATCGTCCGCGCGCAGTCGATCTCGCGCACGTTCACCAGACGCCTCGCGCGCAGCGCGAAGCGCGTGAATCCTTCGCGGTTGGCGCGCAACGTCGCGTCGTCGTCCACGCCGCTGGCCATGTAGCCGAAATGCGCGGGAGGGAGCTTCTGGCGTGCCACCGGCTCGAAATCGAAGACGCTGAGCGCCTCGGCGGGCGCCTTGATCGGCGTGCCTTGCTGAGTCGTAGAACGCTCGACCTCGTCGAGGAGCTGCCAGCCATCGTCGGGTGAATTCCCGCTCGTCAGGCGTTCGAGCCGCGACAGGTCGATACCGGCAGCCGCGAGGAGCGGACTCGCGGCGAGGAAGCGGAGGAAGCGCCGCCGGTCGGCGCCGGCAGTGGGCGCGGTCACGTCCTCCTCCCGCGCTGCGGTGCGCACGTCGCCGGCGTCCGGCAGGCCCATCTGTCGCTCCCGTGGTCGATGTGCCGACCATTCTCGCACCATCCCGCCCCGCTCGCCAGTCGTCGACGTCCCGCGTCTCGCGTAAAGGACGCCGCCACGATCGTGTGACTACGTGCCCGGTGGAGTGAAGGCGAGCGCCACCACGAGCGTCACCAGTCGTGCGACGATGGCGTCGACCGGTGCGTCGATGTTGATGGTCCAGGCGCCTTCATCGGCGTCCGGCGGCTCGAGCGTCTCGAGTTGGCTGTCGAGCAGCGCCGCTGGCATGAAGTGTCCCGTGCGATGCGACATCCGGTCGGCAAGCAGCGTCCGCGATCCGGCGAGATAAATGAAGCGCACGTCGGGTGCCCCGCCTCGCAGCACGTCGCGATAGCGCCGCTTGAGCGCCGAACAGGTGACGACGATCCCTTCGCCCCGATCGCACGCCTCGCGCAGTTCCTGGGCGATCGCGGCGAGCCACCCACGACGGTCGTCGTCCGTGAGCGGGATGCCGCTGGCCATCCGCGCCACATTCTCGGGTGGGTGGAACTTGTCACCTTCCACGAAGCGGAGGCCCACTGCCTGCGCGAACGCCTCTCCCACCGCGCTCTTGCCCGCGCCAGAGACCCCCATCACGACGTACCGCCCCGTGTGCGGTGCGGTTGAGTCGCTCACGAGCGGGCCAACAGGCGCCGTGTCGGGCGCAGACGCAGCGGGGGCTGGAGGGGATCGCGTGGGTGCACGGATGTCGTTACAGATGTGGTCAACGAAGGGAACGGAGCAGGGACGCGGGTCGGTGCACGGTACAGTATAGGATGACGCCAGTCGGGCCGTCGAGATCCGTGTCGGGGGACTGCACTCCGGTAGACGGACGTGCGAGGGACGTTCGAGGGTCGTGCGAGGGACGTGCGAGGGACGTGCGAGGGACCTGCGAGGGACCTGCGAGGGACCTGCGAGGGACCTGCGAGGGAC
>JBDTUA010000211.1:0-9244 GCA_040007995.1 Gemmatimonadota bacterium
GGGAACGCTCGTCGCTTCCCGCCCCAGCAGGACGTCCGTCGGCAGCGAGTGCAGGGCGCCGTCCGCGGAGGGGAGCGAGAGGTCAGGCATCGGGAAGGGGAGGGTATGCCGCTCCCCACCCGCCGGTGCGGTCGGCATGGTGTGCACACCGTTCCCGCTTTCGACGGGAAGCTCGCGCACCGCGCGGCCCGCCGCCGGATCGACACCCGAGCGCGTCGCCTTCGGGATGCCGGGTGCGACCGCGCCGTCCACCCCTTCCGTCAGGCTGCGGCTCTCACTCTCACCGCCGCGAACCGCACGGGCTCCCGCGTCGACCGACGCCCGCGCCGCAGTGCCGGGCAGTTCGATGTGACCCGGATCGCGTGGCCAGAGCGTGCGCAGCCCTTCCTCGCGTGCAACGCGGGCTAAACGTTCGAAACCCACCGCGTTGTCGTATCCACCATCGACGACGACATCTGCCGCTCCCCCCGCCAGGTGCTTCGAGTTGCGCGTCCAGGTCACGACGTCGCCGGGGGCGGTGCGCCCCTGCGCGTAGAGCGTATCCTGGCGCGCCTGCGTCCGCGTCGTCTCCACGACCTCGACGGTGTAGCCGTACTCCTGCTCCATGCGGTCGACCACGCGATCGAGCCGCGCCCGAAGCTCGGGCGTCAGGGCGTCGAGTTCGCGACGCACGGCGAGCGGATCGCGCGCCATTGCGCCCTCGATCGCGCGGCGGCGCGCCGCGCCTTCGGCGGCATCCAGCGCGCGATCGCTCGCCAGGACAATTTCCGGGGCGTTGATTGCTGCTGACGGACCGCCTTCGTTCGCCGGTGGGGTTGGCGTATCACCGGCCAGCGGCGTTGCCTCCCCGCGCGCGACCAGCGCCAGCGGAGCGGGCGCAGCAACTGCCGACTCGAGCGAGTGCGCCACGAAGGCATCGCGCCGATCCACGCTTTCGTCCGTTCGGTCGGCCGGCAGGCGCTCAGGCTCCGATGCGCCCGCAGTGTCAGCCGTCGGCCTTCCAGTCGCCCGTGGAGCGCCGCTCCCACTTCCCGTGCCGGGGGTGCCGACAAAGGTCGTGCGCGTCTCGCCGCCCAGTTCACGCTTTGCCCCATGCGTTTCGTCTGCAGTCGGCGTGTCGTGGGCGTTCTTGTGCTCCACCTGAACGTCGTCCTGTGACGCCGGCTGACGCTCGTGGCGTACGTGCGCGCGCGACTCCTTGCGCGCGTCGACCGACTCGTGCATGGCGCTCGAGAGCGCGTGCCCGAAGGTACGCGCCGCCCGCCCGGCGTGCGCGACCGGATCCGGACCAGCCACCGGTGAGGCGGATTCGAGCGCCGGACGGATCAGGGAAATGGGAAGCATCATGGCTTCGCCATGGCGGAGCGCAACACGGCCAGGCTGATCAATGCGGCACGCGGCGGGGGGAAGTTCCGGAGGATCGCCGCAGCCTGCTTCTCGCTCAGACACGAGATGATAGACTGAACCTCGGCGTCCTCGAGCTGCTCAAGCACCATCGCGGCATCCTTCGGCGGCATCGCCGCGAAGATCTTGGCCACCTTCGCCACGCCAGGTGTCGGCGGCGCCGGCGCGGACGTGACCAGCGGCTTCGACGGCGCAGGCGGGTGTGCGGCCGCTCCCGGGAGCGTTCCGGGCGAGCCGTTGGATTCGACCGTTTGCACTGCCCGGCTATACGTCTTTGGAAGTTTGGCCGCGACGTGCGTCGGCGCTGTCGTGGGTGCCGGAGCGTGGGCGGTCGCGGCGCCGTGCGCTGCGCTCGCGCCCTCGGCGACCTGTCCGTCGGCGCCCGCCGAATCACCGGCGGTCGTGGAGTCGGCGCCATGCGTCTCGCCCACCACGTGCTTCGCCCCCTCCTCTTCGGCGAGCGCAAGGCTGTCGGCGACTACGCTCGCCTTGTGAGCGACGTCCGCGGCGTACGCCTTCTTCGCGTTCATCACGGAGACCGCCGACCCACCACCGATGCCGACCAGGAGGGCGATCACGGCGAGGACAATGAGCTTGATCATTTTGCGCTACCCTTTCCGTTTCGTGAGGTGTCATCCGTCGATGTGTAGCGCGACAGGGCGATGGCATCCATCGCCGCCAGGTCCCGCGCATTCTCGTCGGCACGGTGCATGTCGAGGCGCTTCTCGCGCAGTCGATCGAGCACCTGTCGCTCCTGCAACGCCGCGGAAAGCTTCTGGTGCCGCGTGTCGACGACTTGCTCGGCGGCAACCGTGCGTTCGTCCGCCTGCTCGACGCGCTCCTGCAGTGGTGACAACGTCTGCGCGAGGCTTACGAAGTGGCCGACGGTCATGCCGTTGCCGGTGGCCGCCGAGAGGCGCGTATGGGCGGCAGCGTGCGCGCCGGCAAGGGCGTCGCGCACTCCGCGCTCCTGGTCCGCGTCCTGTCGTGCGCACGCCAGCTGACGCGCCATTTCCTGCTCATGCTTCGCCTTGAGGTCGAGCAGGCGCTGCAGCGGAAACTTGAACATCATGTATTCACCTGGCCGGCGACGCCGGCCCGTTGGGTCAGGGAAATCAACATTTGGCGCGTCTGTTCGAACGACGTCACCTCATCCGGCCGCTGCTGCAGGAAGGTGAGCACCTGTTCACGCGACCGAAGGGCGGCGTCGACCATCGGATCGCTCCCCTTCTGGTAGGCGCCCACCATGATCAGGTCCTCCTTCTCACGGTACGCGGCCTCGAGCCGCATCAACGTGTTGGCGGCCGCGCGTTGCGGCGCGTCGATGATCATGTCGCGCACGCGGCTCTTGCTCTCCAGCACGTCGATCGACGGAAAGTGTCCCGCGCTCGCGAGGCGTCGCGTCAGGACGATGTGGCCGTCGAGGATCGATCGCGCAGCGTCGGCCACCGGCTCGTTGAAGTCGTCGCCATCGACCAGCACCGTATAGATCCCCGTGATGCCTCCGGTGGCACTGTTGCCGGCACGTTCGAGCAGGCGCGGAAGGTTGGCGAAGACGGAGGGGGGGTAACCCTTGGTTGTCGGCGGTTCGCCGGTGGCCAGCCCGATCTCGCGCCACGCCATGGCAACACGTGTCACCGAGTCCACCATCAGGAGGACATGCTTTCCCTGATCGCGGAAGTACTCGGCGATCGAGGTGGCGACGAGGGCGCCGCGGGCACGCACCAGCGCCGCCTGGTCGCCCGTCGCCACGATGATCACCGATCGCGCCAGCCCTTCAGGACCTAACGAGTGCTCGATGAAGTCGCGCACCTCGCGGCCGCGCTCGCCGAGCAGGGCAATGACGTTGACGTCGGCCGTTGCCTGGCGGGCGATCATACCGAGCAGCGTGCTCTTGCCCACGCCGGAGCCGGCAAAGATCCCGACGCGCTGTCCCTTGCCGAACGTCAGCAGGCCATCGAGGGCGCGGACGTTCGTCACGAGGGGCTCGGTGATCAGCTGTCGCTCGAGTGGATGCGGTGGCTCACCGGTGAGCGGTACGCGCTCCTTTGCGTCGAGCTTCCCCTTGCCGTCGATCGGATGCCCGAGGCCGTTGAGCACGCGTCCGAGCATGCCGGGGCCCACGTCGACGCCGAAGGAGCGGCCGAGCGGCTGCACGCAGCTCCCCGGATGCAGCCCGGCCAGTTCGCCCAGCGGCATGAGGAGGACGCCGCGCTCATGGAAGCCGACAACCTCCGCGAGCACCGAATAGTCGTCGGTGAGCGAGGAGATGCGGCAGAGTTCCCCGACGCCGACGTCGAGACCTACGGCCTCCACGACCAGCCCCACGAGGCGGGTGACGCGGCCGTAGCGCGCAAAGCGCGCAACGTCGACAATGCGACGAGTCAGGGTCTCAGACACCGGTGTACGTGAGTCGGCGGTAAAGGCGCTCGAGCGCCGTGTCGACGCGACCATCCACGATCCGGTCGCGTCCCTCGATCAGGCATCCGCCCGCGGCAATGCGCGGATCGGCGAGCCACTGCACATCTTTGCGCGCGACCAGCGGCGACGATTCGCCTAACGCGTGAAACGCCGCGCTGATCACCGGCAGGTCCTGCGGATTCACGCGCAGCGTCAACGGCTGGTCGAGCGGAAACTCGCCGATCGCCTGCTCGACCATCGCGGACAGCGCCGACTTGTCGATCGCCACCTCGCGCCCGATCACCTGGCGCGCCACGGCGATCGCCAGGGCGCAGATGTTCTCTTCCGCATTGCCGACCCATTTCTCGGCGTCGGCGTTCAGCGACTCGAGCGCGTCGGTCACGGCTGCTACCGCGTAGTGCAGGCGAGCGGTCGCTTCCTGGTCGCCTACGCGGCGTCCCTCGGCCATCCCACGCTCATACGCCTCCTCTCTTGCACGCTCGATGAACGCCAGGTCGGGAGACGGCGCTGACGGCTCGTGTTCTGCTTCATCGGCGCGGCGCAGCGCGTCATGCAGCGCGTCATGCAGCCCGCTCGTGTCGAGCGCAAGCTCCTCGGGTGCCCACATGACCGGGAAGTGCGCCCCGGTTGAGGCATCCGAAGGCCCCCCTCTCGGCGGGTTACTGGACCATGTCATCGTCGCTACCGCTCAGCACGATCTCGCCCGCTTCCTCGAGCTTGCGCACCATGGCCACGATGTTAGCCTGCGCTCCCTCCACGTCGCGCATGCGCACCGCGCCCAGCATTTCCATTTCGTCGTTGAGCGCCTGCACCGCGCGTTGCGACATCGCACCGGTGATCTTGCCGCGCAGCTCGGCGCTCGCGGCCTTGAGGGCCAGCGACAGCTCCTTCGAGTCCACGTCGCGCAGCAATCGCTGCAGCGCACGTGCGTCGAGCGAGCCGATATCCTCGAAGACGAACATGAGGTTCTTGATCTGGTCGCAGAGCCCCTGGTCCATCGTCGACACCCCGTCGAGCAGCACCTTCTCCAGCGACGCGGCGACATAGTTGAGCACCGACGCCACCGCGGCCGGACCGCCCGACGACGACATTCCCTCCGTGGCAGTGAGGTCTGCGTCAGCGCTCAGCGAGCGCTCGATCAACACCAGCAATTCCGGCTGCACCTTCTCCATCTTCGCCATGCGAAAGACAACCTCCGCCCCAACGCTCGTGTCGAGCTCCTTGAGGATCGCGGCGGTATGCTGGGGGTCGAGATGGGCAAGGATAAGCGCGATGGTCTGTGGATGCTCGCCACCGAGCATCTGGCCCAGCTGCTGCGGGTCGGCGTTGCGCAGGCGATGCAAGCCGATCGTGTTTTGCAGCTGGCCTTGGATGCGCTCGAGCACCTGCTGCGCCTTGCGGGGGCCGAACGCCTTCTCGAGGATCTCGCGCGCTGCCTCCACGCCGCCCTGCGCCAGCGAGTCGGCGACCAGGATGCGCGTCATCCACTCGTCGAGCACGGCGTCGACGACGTCGGGCGAGACGCTCTCGAGTCGGGCGATCTCGAAGGAGATGGCGTCCACTTCCTCGGACGACATCTTCTGCGTGATCGAGGCGGCCACGTCGGATCCGAGCGCCAGGCAGAGAATCGCGGCCTTCTGACGTCCAGACAGCGTGAGCGGGTCGACCAGGTCGAGCGTGTTGGCCGGGCCGCGGGTGGCGAGGGCTGTGCTCACGTGTTAGGCCTCCTTCAACCAGGCGCGCACCAGCTTCGTCGCGACCTCTGGCTGCTGTTCCACAGTCGACGCGACCCGCTGCTTCGTCTCCTGATTCGCCTGAAGCGCGGCGAGTTCGGGGAGCATCCGGACCGCACGCGACGGATCCTCGATCTCGGAGGGCCCGGCCGAGGGGAGCGAGGCGGTGTCGAAGCGCTGCACCGCCGCCATGTCCAGCTGCGCCGAGGCGCTCAGGCGCGACTGCTCGGCCGGCGTAACAGTGGAGCGCATCGAGCGCAGCGCCATGAAGCCGATCACGAAGGCGAAGAGCAGCGCCGCCGAGTTCAGGATCAGCGACTGGTTCTGCTCCACCTTCTGCAGCATCGTCGCCGGCACTTCGACCGGCGGCGCGACGATCGCGGGAACGGCGAACGGCACCGACACGACCGACACCTGGTCGCCGCGCGCCGCATCATAGCCGACGGCGTTCCGCACCAACGTATCGAGTCGGGCGATCTCCTCGGGGGTGCGCTTCTCGAAGCGGGCGCTGTCGCCCGTGCCGACCTGCTTGTCGTTGACCAGCACCGCCACCGTGAGTCGCCGGACGGTGCCAGCGGCCGGGGCGAAGACCTCGGTGCTCTTCGAGTTCTCGTACGTCGTCGCCTGGTTGCTCGACCCGGCGCCGCCCTGCGCGCCGGGGACGATCTCGGCCTTCTGTTCGCTCGCGGTGGCCGCCTTGTCGGGATCCATTGTTTGCGTGGTGCGTTCCACCCGGTCGAAGTTCATCGATGCGGCGACCTGCACGCGAGCGTTGTCGCGTCCGACGACCTGCCCCACGATCTGCTCCGCCTTCAGGCGGAAGTGATCCTCCATCTCCTGCTGCACCTCGAGCTGTCGCGACGTGAGCCCGGCCATGGAGTTGCGATCGGCTGGCTGTGAGAGCAGTCGCCCCGCGTCGTCGACCACGGTCACGTCCTCGCTCTGCAAGCGGTCCACACTGGAGGACACCAACTGCGCAATGCCCCGCACGACGTCGGCCGGGGCAATCTCGCCGCTGCGAAGCTTCAGGACGACGCTGGCCGTGGCCGGGTTCGCCGAACTGCGGAATGTCGACGTCTCCTGGATCGCCAGGTGGACCTGCGCCGTCTCAACGCCGCGCATCTTGCCGATCGTGCGCTCGAGCTCTCCTTCGAGCGCGCGGCGATAGTTAATGCGCTGCGTGAAGTCGGTCATCGCATACGCCGGCTGGTCAAACAGCTCCATGCCGGGGCGCCCCGCGTTCGGAAGACCGCCGTCCTTGGCGACCGCGACGCGCGCGCGCGCGAGGTCAGTCGCCGCCACCAGCACGTCCGCCCCACCGCGCTCGAGACGGAAGGGGATCCCCGCCTGCGTCAGGCCGTCGGTGATCTTCGCGCTCTCCTCCAGCGAGATGGCGCTGAACATCGGGACGAACGTGGGCGCCGTCGCCCAACGCGAGACGCCGACAATGAGTGCAATAGCGCCCAGCCCGACGACGAGCGTCGAGATGCGGCTCCACCCGCCGAGTCGTTCAATGAGATCGCGCAGTCCTTCAGGCATGCGGGGCGACTACTCCTAGCTCGTCATGTTGATGAGTGTCCGATACGCTTCGGTGACCTTGTTGCGCAGCTCGATCATCACTTCCAGCGCGATCCCCGACTCCTCGGTCGCCGCCATCACCTGGTGCATCTCCACCGGCTCGCCGCGCATGAAGCGCTGCACGAGGTCGGTCGAATTGTCCTGCGCATCCGAGACCTGGTTGATCGCCTTCGTGAGCGTGTCACCGAAGGAGGGACCACCTGCGGCGCCGGCGCCGTCGCCCTTGCCGATGTCGAACGTGAAGCGTCGCGCGCCATCGGGGCCGGTCACGCCGCCACCGATGCCGCCGGTCAACCCGCCCTGCCCGCCGCCCTGGAGCGCCGAGAGCCGGGAGGTAATCGCGCCGATTGGATCGCTCATCGTTAGGCCTTCACGTCGAGGCGTCCGCCGCGCGCCATCGGCGCGCTCGTCGGCATCTGTCCGGAGAGCACGCGGCCGTACGTCAATGGTCCCATCGCCCCAAGCTTGGCGAAGTAGGCCCGCTCATCCTGCGTGAGGACGCTCCACAGGTCGGGATCGGTCCCCTGCGGCGGCTGGACCGGAACGCCAGTCGAGGCGCCGACCGCCGGAGGGCGCCCCAGAGTCGGCGACGCCGTCGACGCCGGCACGATGGCGCGCTGGGCGCCCCCCGCCGTGCCTGCCTGCTCCGGACGCACCGGGGTGACCGGTGGCTTGACCGGCGCTCCATAAGCTGATCGAATCCCGTGAATGCTCATCGCGTCATTGGGTGGCAGTCGACGTCACTCCCGTCTCCCGTCTCCCGTCTCCCGTCAGGCTGAGGTCAGATATCGAGGGCGCGTCGCAACAACTGCTTCGCTGCCTGAAAGACGGTGGCATTCGCCTCGTAGACCCGGCGCGCCTCCATCAAGTCCACCAATTCGTTGGTCACCTGCACGTTGGGATAGCGCACATACCCCGTCGCGTCGGCATCCGGATGTCCGGGATCGTAGACCATCGGTCCCTCGCTCGGATCCTCCTCGATCGCCAGCGCCCGCACGCCGCCTAACGCGCTGGTCGGATCCTCGGGTGACACGCCGGCCTGGCTGTCGGTCGACGGGAGCGGAGGATATGACGGCGCCGATCCCTCGCGCACCGCGGGCTCGGCGACAACGACGCGACGACGATACGGGCCACCACCCTCGGTGCGGGTCGTCTCAGCGTTGGCGATGTTTGTCGCCACCGTCTCCATGCGCAGGCGCTGAAGCGACATCCCACTCGTCGCGATGTCCATCGGACGGAAGAGCGGGGGACGCGGCGCACGCTCCATGTTGTTCGTCAGGAGCGGCAGCATCTTCAGCGGCGGAATCGACATCAGCGCTCCCGGATCGCGAGGCGAATCTTCGTGTACGTCTTCTCGAGCAACTTGGCCGTCGCCTCGTACCGCAACTGTTCGTCAGCCAGCGACGTCATTTCGGCTTCCAGGTTCACCGCCTCACCCGGCGCGGTCGTGCCGTCGGGAAGCGCGAAGCCACTCTGGTTCTGCAGCGTCGCCCCCGACACGCGCTGCGCGATCGACTTGACGCGCTGACTGCTCGCGTCGAGTGCATCGCGCAGTTGCGGCGCCGACGAAACCCTGCCAAAGAACCCGAAAAGCATGCATGCCTCCCTGAGGACAGTCTCACGCGGTCACACGACCGCGCTTACTGCTAAGGCAATGCACGGACCACTCGCAGTTGAGCGAAAACACGAAGGGCGCCCCGATCATCGGGACGCCCCTAAGTGTTTGCTGGTGTTACGCTTGCGTTCGCACCTGATGGAGATATTCGTCGAACTTCCGTGAGGTCGCCGGCGCCGCCCACCCAGCGCAGCTTTTACCTCGAAGGCAGAGATTGCCGCGTCCGTCCGGCCACTCTTGCCAGATCGGCCCTCCCAATCATTCCTCCGCCACCCCGACGCGCTGCGGCCCGTTGAGCTTGTTGCGTAACGTGCGCACGCTGATCCCAAGGAGGTCGGCAGTCTTCGTTCGGTTGCCCCGCGTGAGCTCGAGGGCGCGCTGGATCATCGCCCGCTCCGCGACCTCCACATTGAGCGACGTCAACACGATGCCATTGGGAGGCGTCGCTGCCACCGCCGTCGCCCCGTACGCCGGCGTCCCGTTTCGCTGGAGT
>JBDTUA010000212.1:0-9212 GCA_040007995.1 Gemmatimonadota bacterium
CCTCTGACCTCACGCTTATCAGGCGTGCGCTCTAACCAACTGAGCTACAGGCCCTTACCAAGAGCACGGCAAACTAGCGGGTCCTCACGGTTCGGGTCAACCGATCGGCGAAAGCAGTCCGTGACAGAGGCCACTGCAATTCCGATGGGCGCGCTCAATTCTCCACCGGATCGTATTGTGGCGTTGCCGCATGACCCGAGTTCATACATCATGAGTGTTGGCATCCTCGACGGCACAACCTTCGCAGATACGACCGCGGGGGAGCTTGTGCCTGCCGTCCTCCCATCCTCCCAATCGCCCCTGCCTGGCGTGGAGACTGTGGTCGTTCTCGTCGTCACTTCGCTCGTTGTGCTGCTGCTGTCGCTCGTCTTCGGGGTGGTGCTCCCCCGTCGACGTCGCCGGGCAATGCGTCACGGGCCTATCCCGATCGCGCCGTTCGGCCGGGGTGACGCGATGGCTATCCCCCCGCGCCCGACGCGCCCCTCGCCGTCGAGCGTCGCGGCCCAGCACGACGCGCAAGGCGTCAGGGCCGACGCAGAGATTCCGGATCACGCCCCCCCCGTCATCCCGATCGAGCTACGGGCGATGGAGCTGGGTCAAGCCGCCAATGAGGATCGCGGGCGCGTGCTGCGCATGCACGTCTCGGGGGAACGACGTGACGCCTTCCGGGATGAGCGTAGCGCGGTGACGCTGCGCCTTGAGCGACCGCAGGACGGAACGTTGCAATTCCTCCCTGGGCGTTTGGAGGTTATCGAAGGGGGCAACGAGGGACAGGAGATCAAGTTCGTGCGCACGCCGGGTCCCGATGGAACCACCATCACCTTCGGCCGCGCCGAAGGGGCGCAGTACCGGCATGTCCAGCTGCACGTGCCCACGGTGTCGCGCATGCACGCGAAGCTCTTTCTCGATGGGAAGAGCTGGTCGTTGATCAACTTGTCTGACACCAATCCTGTCGTCGTGAACAGCCTCCCCCTGTCGGGAGAGGGATCCACCGTGATCCTGCGCGAGGGCGATCGCATCGAGATGGGCGAAGTCGCCTTTCGTTTCCGCGCCAAGTAGCGCCCAGAAGGGTCCAGACGCGTCCAGTAGCGTCCCGTAGCGTCCCGTAGCGTCCAGTAGCGCGAAGAGGTGAGCGGACGCGGCAAGAAGTGACACGTTGCACGCTGCGCGGGCGCACCCAACCGTAGCATCGACGCCACTGTCTGGCGCGTGTCGCGCCCGAGCGCCTAAATTATGGTTTGAGATCCAACCGTCGACGACGAAACGTCGGACGGCGGTGCGGGTACCTCATCGCGATGGGCCCCCGCCCACCCACGCGAATTCGTCCGTTTTCGTCGACGCTCGTTGACGTGCGCGACGGTTGAATGTGACCCGGAACCCCAAACCGGATGATGCGCGTCAGCGTCCTGAGCTTGGTGGTGATTTTCGCGTCGCTGGCCGTAGCCAGCGCGGGCACTCTGCTGTGGGTTTGGATCGCCCGGCGGAAGCGTGATGCCGCGATGCGGGCGCATGGCAAGCCGGCGCTCATCATGCCGATCGTCTCGTCGGTGGACGTGCCACGTGCGCCGATCGTGCGCGACATCCAGCCGTCGCGTCGTTCGCCGATCACCGCGCTCGCCGTGGCCGAGCGTCTCTCCGCCGCGGAGTACCAGATCTCGTCCGGCTCCTCGGAACAGTCGCTGGTGACGATGACTACGGGCGAGACGGTGATGAGCGACGAGATCGCCGAGTTGATCCACGGGAACGCGCTGCGGTTTCATCGACCGGCCGATCGCTCGCGCCCCTTCCTCCCCGGGCACTTGCAGGTGATCGAGGGGGCAGATTCAGGAGTGGAGGTGCGCTTCGTCCGCCTGGCGCAGCAGGAAGAGCCGATCATTACCTTCGGGCGCAGCGAGGGCCCTCCGTTCCGTCACGTGCAACTGCTCGAGCCCACGGTGAGTCGCGCGCACGCGCGCATGTCCTTCGATGTGGACGGCTGGTCACTTACGAACTTGTCGCGCACCAATCCCGTCCTGGTCAATCGGATCGCCCTTGCCGACGAGGAGCCCGTCCCGCTGCAGGACGGCGACCGGCTCGAGATGGGGGCGCTGGTGTTCCGCTATCTATGGCGATGACCGAGTCGGCGGTACAGGACGGAGGCGGAACCGGAGGCGGCGGTTGGCCGCACGAGCTGGACACCGAGTACGAGTGCCGGGGGGAACTGGGTCGCGGCGGTATGGCGGTCGTGTATCGCGCCCGCGAACGCTCGCTCGGGCGCGACGTCGCCATCAAGGTGGTGCGCCCCCGCTTCCACTCCGACAGCGAGTCGGTGGCGCGCCTCGCGCGGGAGGCGCGGACGGTCGCGCAGCTCGAGCATCCGAACATCGTCTCGCTGCACGCCGTCAAGCAGCTCACGAACGGGCTCGCGCTGGTCATGCAGCTCATCCCGGGCATGACGCTCAAGGGCGCGCTCTCGCGCGGCGCACTCTCGCCGGTGGAGACGGAGCAGGTGCTGCGCGACATCGCGCGCGCCCTGGCCTACGCCCATCGCTGCGGCGTGGTGCACCGGGACGTGAAGCCGGAGAACATCTTCCTCGACGAGATCACCGGCCGAGCGCTGCTGTCCGACTTTGGGGTGGCGCGCTCCATCGAGGAGAACACCGAGCTCACCGCGACCGGAACGGCGATCGGCACGCCGACCTACATGTCACCCGAGCAGATCGACGGGGGGCATCTCGACGGGCGCAGCGACCTGTATGCGTTAGGCATGGTGGGGTGGGAGATGCTGTCGGGGCAGCGCCCGTGGGCCGGCGAGAGCCTGTACAGCGTCATCTACCGCCAGAAGCACGACCCGCTCCCGCCGCTCGACCTGCTGCGCGCCGACGTGCCGCCGAAGCTGCAGTTCCTGATCGAGGGGTTGATGCACAAGAACCCCGAACGACGCTGGATCAGCGCGGCGCGCTTTCTCACCCTGCTGGCGAGCGACGACGCGATCCCGGGGCTCAAGGAGTGGCAGTCGCAGGTCAAGAAGCGGCGCAAGAGCGGAGGGCACCGCTCCGTCACGCCAGCGCGCGCGCCGGCCATGGTCGCGCCCAGCAGCACGCCCGCGTCGTCGACCGTCCGCTTCCGACGCGGGGAGACGCCCGACGGCGTCGACGTCGCCGGCTCCCCCGACGAACGTCAGGCGATCCCGATCGCCGATACGGATGCGACGCAGCGACTCACCCCGAGCCCCGCGTGGGGCGTGCCCGCACACGGCGCGCCGCATGCCGTGCCGGAGCCACGGCGTTCGCGTCTCGGCTGGTACATCGGGACCCCGCTCCTCCTGCTCGCGGTCCTCGCCGGCGGATATGTCGCGCGGCAACGCCTCGCACCACGGCGTGCGGTGGTCACGGATTCGGCGACCTTTGCCGATGTCGCTGGCGTATCGGTGCCGGTCGTGTCGTCGACCGATTCCGCGGCGATGTACGCGCCCGCGCCGTACGACTCGCTGGCCCTCGCCGCATCAGGGGGGAGCGTGCTGTTCGACTCGCTCACCCTCGGCATGCGCCCGGGAACCAACGTCGACTCGCTGCGCGCACTTGCCGCCGCCGAGCTGGCGGGCAAGAGCAGCGGCACCCCATTCCGGCCACCCACACGCCCGTTCGGCGCCGACGGGCGCGTCTCGGCGAGCGACTCCGCGGCCGGACTAACCGGCGACGGGCGCGTAGGGCCGACCACGCTCGCGGGGCGGGCCCTACTTCCCCCCTCCTCCGCAGACTCGGCCAACCGGACGCCGGTGACAACGGTGACGTTTTCCCCCGATCGCGGAAACATTGCGGCTGGCGGACGACACTCGTGCATGATCGACGTCGGTGGGCGGGCGCTCTGTTGGGGGAACAACGAGCGCGGGCAGCTCGGTGACGGCTCCTTCGAGCCGCAGACCGATCCCGTCCCTGTTGCCGGCGACTTCACGATGTCGTCGCTCTCCGCAGGCGTCTGGCACACGTGCGGGGTCACGCGAGAAGGGGAACTCCTGTGCTGGGGGAGCAACGAAGCCGGGCAGCTCGGGGATGGAACCACCACGCCGAGATCGGCACCGGTGCGCGTGAGTGGCGGTGCGAACTACCGCTTCGTGCGCGCCGGCGCCTCGCACTCGTGCGGCCTCACCCGTAGCGGCACGGTCCTCTGCTGGGGAAGCAATGCCGTCGGCCAACTCGGGGATGGCTCCCGTGCGACGCGGACCACGCCCGCCGCGGTCACGCTCGGATTGAGCGCAGGGGCGCTGACCGTCGGGCGGGCGCACACCTGCGCGCTGACCATCGACGGCGTGGCCTGGTGCTGGGGACAGAACGACGCGGGACAGCTTGGGGATGGCAGCACGACGGCACGCGCCACGCCGGTCGCGGTCTCCTCGGACCAACGCTTCGTGTCGATCGCGGCCGGCAATCAGCACACCTGCGCGGTCGCGACGACCGGCACCGTGTACTGCTGGGGACGCAATAACTTCGGGCAGCTCGGGAACGGATCGACCGCCGACGCATCGACGCCGCAGACGATCGACCTCGCCCAATCGTTCGCCACTGTCACCGCCGGTCAATTGCACAGCTGCGCGCGCACGCGCGACGGTCGCGCCTTCTGCTGGGGGCGCAACTCGTACGGGCAGCTCGGGGACGGCAGTACGGTGGACCGCGTGCGTCCAGTCGGCGTGCGCGGCGGTACGACCTTCGTCGCCCTCAATGCCAGCGGTGCGCATACGTGCGGATTGACGGCGGGGGGGGAAGGATTCTGCTGGGGATACAACGTCGACGGGCAACTCGGCGGGGGTGACCGCGAGAACGCCAGCGCCCCGGCGCGCGTGCTCGGCCCGAGTCGTTAGGTTCGTTTCCACATGCCCGTCCCGTCTGTCCACTCCGCACCCGAATCCCCGCCCCTGCGTCCGTGGGAAACGGCGATCGCCAGACTGGCACGACGGCTCCTGGGGGGCGACGCTGGTGTGACGCCCCGTCGGCCCGGGGAACGACGCCGACGCGTCGTGCTCGCGGCGACCTACTCTCTCCTGCTCGTCTCCTGCGACTCGCCGTTTGCCCCTGACGATGTCGCCGTCGCACGCATCGAGACGACGCCGCTGACGGCGACGATCTCCGTCGGCGAGACACGGGCGGTCACCGTGCGCGTCCTCGACGCGGGCGGGGCGACGCTGACGAACCGGCCCTTGTTCTGGTCGTCGCAGAACCCGGCCATCGCCAGCGTGTCGCAGGACGGCATTGTCAGCGGCATTGCAGCCGGCGGTACGCAGATCGCCGTGAGCGTCGGTGGCAAGTCAGCGATCGTTCCTGTGACGGTGAACGCGCGCCCGGTCTCGCTGGTGCGGGTCACGCCGTCGACCGTCTCCATCATCGCCGGGGCGACCACTCAGCTCGCGGCGCAGGCGCTCGACGCAGGGAGCGAGGTGGTAGAGGGGCGCCCGGTGATCTGGGCAACCGGCAATGCCGCGATCGCAACCGTGACATCGACCGGGCTGGTGACCGGCGTCGCGACCGGAACGACGAACATCACCGCGACCATCGATGGCGTGGTCGGGAGCAGCGTGCTGACCGTGCAACCGGTGCCGGTCGAGTCGGTGACCCTTACTCCCTCCTCCGACGAGCTGATCGTCGGACAGCAGTTGCCGCTCACGGCCACCGCGCGTGACGCCACCGGCCTCGCGCTCGCCGGTCGCGCGATCGCCTGGTCCTCCAATGCCCCCGCCACTGCCTCGGTGTCGTCGACGGGCGTCGTTACCGCGCTGTCGCAGGGGACGGCGACGATCACGGCCACGAGCGAAGGCAAGAGCGCGACCTCGAACATCATCGTCTCGCTCGTGCCGATCGACACGATCTCGGTGACCCCGCGGACGGCGACGGTGGCCGCCGGGCAGACGTTGCAGCTGGTGGCGCGCCTGACGGATGCCGACGGGACCAACCTGACCGGGCGCTTGGTCACGTGGGATACCGACCAGCCAACGATCGCCACCGTAAGCACGACCGGCGTGGTGAGCGCGATCAGCGCCGGACGGGCGACGATCACCGTCAGCGCCGAGGGGAAGACCGGAGTGTCCACCGTGACGGTGACGCCGGTCCCGGTGGCGAGCGTCTCCATCCAACCCAATGGGGCGACGATCCTCATCGGCAAGACCCAGCAGTTCTCCGCCACCGCCCGCGACGCCTCCAACACGATCCTGCCGGGACGGAGCATCACCTGGATCTCCGGGGCGCCGTCCGTCGCCACCGTGACGCAGGCGGGACTGGTGACGGCGGTCGGCGCGGGATCGGCGCTGATCTTCGCCGCGTCGGAAGGGATCTCGACGAGCGTGACGGTGACCGTGTCGACGGTCGGCGTGGCGCAGGTCCGGATGACACCACCCAGCGGAACCGTGCAGCAGGGGAAGACGTTGCAGCTCGCGGGGGAGCCGGTCGACGCCAACGGCACGGTGATCACCGGGCGCGCCGTCATCTGGAACTCGTCGAACCCGAGCGTGGCCAGCGTCTCCTCGACGGGACTGGTGACCGGGATCGCGCGCGGGACGGCCGACGTCACCGCCACCGTGGACGGCGTCATCGGGACGAGCGCAATCACCGTGACGGCGATTCCGGTCGCCACGGTGCAGATCGTCCCTGCCTCCCCGACGCTGACGGTCGGGCAGACGCTCACCGTGCAGGCGCTCCTCTTTGATGCTGGTGGCGCTCCCCTCGCGACGACCGGTCGCACCATCGGGTGGGCGGTCTCGCAACCTGCGGTGGCGACGGTCAGCCCGAGCGGGTTGGTCACCGCGATCTCGTCCGGCACCACGGTGTTGCAGGCGACGGTGGAAGGGGCGATCGCCCAGACGGTGGTCACCGTCACGGGGATCCCGGTGGCGAGCGTCGTCCTCGCCCCGACGACGGCAGCGCTCAACATCGGTCAGACGCGCGCCGTCACCGCAACGGCGAAGGACGCGAACGGCAACGTGCTTACCGGACGACCGGTCGCCTGGTCGTCGAGCAACGTCGCGGTCGCCACCGTCACCACCACCAACTCGACGGGCAGCAACACGATCGTCGCCGTAGGCACCGGTACGGCCACGATCACCGCCGGCGTCGGCGGGATCTTCGGTATCGCGACTGTCACGGTCTCAAACGTTCCGATCGCGACGCTCGCCGTCGCACCGCCCGCCACCACGCTCCCGCAGGGGGCGACGCAGCAATTGACCGTGACGGCGCGTGACGCGGGCGGCAACCTGCTCATCGGGCGGTCATTCACCTACGCATCGAGTGCACCAGCGGTCGCCAGCGTGAGTGCCACCGGCCTGGTGACTGCGACCGCTCCGGGGACCGCGAACATCCTCGTCACCCCGTTCGGGCTGAGCACGCCGTCGGCGCAGGCCGCGATCACCGTGACGCTCGTCCCGGTGGCGAGTCTCGTCCTGAATCCGTCGACCGTGCAGTCGATCACCGTGGGCTCGTCGCAGCAGGTCTTCTTCCCCTCGCTGTTCGACGCGACGGGCAACCAGCTCAGCCTGGCCGGGCGCACGATCACGTGGACGTCACTCGACGTGGGCACGGCGACGGTCGCGGCGACGACCGGCGTGGTGAGCGGAGTGGCGGCGAATCCATCGCCGGCGCGGATCGTCGCCAGCACTCCCGGCGGGAGCGGCACGGTCGCCGATACAGCGTTCGTGACCGTCACGACTGTGCCCGTCGCCAGCGTCACGATCACCGAAGGGGCGACGGCGACCGTGCACCTTGGCGGCAGCTACGCCCGTACCCTCAACGCCGTGGCTCGGGATGCCGCCGGGAACGTCCTCGCCCGCCCGATCAGCTGGGCGTCGCAAACCCAGTCCGTGGCGCAGGCCGACCTCAACCTGGGGATCGTCACCGGAGTCGGACTCGGCACATCGCCGGTGATCGCGAGTTCCGGCGGCGTGGCCGATACGATCCTCGTGACGGTCGACCTCGTGCAGATCGCCGCCACATCGACGGTGACGCTCTCGCCGCCGCAGGCCGACTCGGTCGTGTCGGCCGTGGGGCAGTCGCGCAGCTACGTCGCCGTTCCACGCGACTCCGCCAGCAACGTCGTGAGCGGCACCGCGTTAGGCGGACGGACGCCCACGTGGTCGGTCACCTCTGGGCTGGCCTCGCTCTCGGCAACGGGCACCTCGGCCACCGTCACCCCGACCCCGGGCGCGAGCGGCACGGCGACCGTATCGGCGAACTATACGACCGCGGCCCCGTCGGCGACGCTCATCGTCCTGATCCCGGCCAAGACCGTGCTCTTGCAGCTGTCGAGCGATTCGCTGCTCGTCGGCGCCAGCGTGGCACTGTCGGCGACCGTCGTCGACGCCAGCAACGCGGCGATTCCCGGGCGCGTGGTGCGGGTGACATCGAACAACACGGCGATTGCCTCCGTCACCACCGCCACCGGTACCCCGACCCTCTCGACGACGGTAAACGGCGTCTCCGCCCCCGCCGGGCGCAACGGGTTCACGCTGGTCGCCACGTCGCCCTTCGACAGCCTCTCGGCGTCGACCGCGTTCACCCAGACCACCGCGACGGCGACGGTGCTCGCCCCGGTCACCAACATCGTCGTGACCACGCCCCCGGGGACGGACTCGATCTTCGTCAGCGCTACCGTGCAGGCGACGGCGACGGTGCGGGACGTCAACGGCAACACGCTCGTCGGACGTGTGCTGGCATGGAGTACGGGGAATGGAATGGTCGCCACCGCCGCGCAGACCGGTCTCATTACCGGCGTCGCCGCCGGGGCCACCACGATCATCGCCACGGAGCAGGTCAGCACTATCGGTGGGACGAAGGCGTTGCTGGTCCAGGAGCCCGTCTCGAGCGTCGCGCTGGTCGCCGGCGATTCGTCGATTGTCGTCGGGCAGACACAGGCGAGCACGGTGACGTTACTTGACCAACACGGCGCCACACTAGCGGGGCGCGTCGTGACGTATGCATCCAGCCCGACGGGGATCGTCAGCGTCAGCGCCAGCGGGGTCATCACCGCGCTCGCCGCCGGGTCGACGAGCATCACCGCGACCGCAGAGGGCAAGACGTCGGCGTCGCTCCCCTTCGTCGTGAGCCTGGTTCCGGTCGCGTCGGTGACGGTGGCGGCACCCGGGCAGCCGCCTAACGTGTATCCGTCGCACGTGTTCGGAGCGACCGTCCAGGCCTTCGACGGTCCCGGTGGGACGGGGAACTCGCTCGCGCTCGCCCAGCGCTCGATCGTCTGGA
>JBDTUA010000213.1:0-9199 GCA_040007995.1 Gemmatimonadota bacterium
TCGCGGATGCGGTGCGTCGCGCGGAGACGATCGACTGGGACCGGGACCTGCTGCGTGCGCACGCGGAGCAATTCAGCGAGGGCGCCTTCAAGGCTCGCATGGAGGGCGCGATCCATCGCGCCCTCGAACGGTCGACGGCGACGGTCGAGGCATTGCCGGCCGTGGCGATGGCGTTCTGAATCCTACGAGCGCGAGATTCTGCCGGGCGCTAGGTGTTCGCCCGGCGGGCCACGCCGAAACGTAGCAGCTGGCGCAGGCGGTGCCGGAACTGCCGGACGGCGGCGAGGACCAGCACCGGCGGAAGGGCAGCAGTGACGATCAGTGGCGCTGCCAGCAGGCGGAGGACCAGGTAGAGAGCGATGCTGCACGCCGTCGCGATGGCGATCCGCACGACCTCGTCGCTGCGCTCGGGACGGATCTCCTCGCTCGTGACAGACCAGAGGGCGCGAATCGGCGCCAGGTACATGATGGCGACCGCTATGGCGAGGTAGGGGGATCCGACGGCACGCAGGACGATGAAGCTGATCCAGCCGCCGAGCAGCGCCGCGCCCTGTTCCGCGATCGCTGCGGTGGCGCCGCGGGTCGCGATCGCCGCGGGCTGCATGGACGCCGAGACCACGCCATAGATCGCATAAGCCACGACGTACCACTGCGCCAGTGAGATGGCATCGGACCAGCGCGGAACGAGGTGCGCGACCAGCGGGAGGGCACAGATCGAGATCACCGCCATCGGCGCCGCCAACGATGCACTGCCGACCAGGCATCGCGTGGACAATGTACGCAGGCTGCGCAGGTCGCCCGCGAGACGCGCCGCCGCCGGCACCCCCGCGTTGCGGAAGCCCTCAAAGGTGACGTTGAGGACCTGCGCGACGCGTTCGCCGAACGAATAAAGCCCCGCAACCGGCAGGCCGAACAGGGCGGCGATGAGGACCGGCGTTCCCTGCTCACGCAGGATCTGGAACGTGGAGCCGGCGAGGAAGCCCGAGGACTCGCGCGCAATGCCGACGAGCGGGCGCAAGTCGAGCGACGGCCGTGGTCCCGGGGCCCATACATACAGGAGGAAGTTGGCGCTGACGGTCGCGACGCCGAGCAGGACGAAGACGCCGAGCGAGAACTGGTGCAGCAATGCGAAGACGACGAGGCCGACGTTCAGGATGAGGACGTTGATGACATCGACGACGGCGAGTCGCTCATACGAGAGCGAGCGCTCGAGCCGCGTGCGTGCGCCGGTACCGAAGGCGAGCGACGTCATGGTGGCGACGGTGCCAAGCATCGCCCAATGCCAACGCTGGTCAATCGAACCGAAGCCGAGAATGGGGGCGGACCAGAACGCGCCCAGTGTCACGACGAGCACACCAACCAGCAGCTGCAAGCCGGCCAGTGCAGCATACTCGGCCCGCGTCGGCTCGTGTGCCCGACGGACCATCGCCTTGCCGATGCCGAGTTCGGCGATGTATTGCAGCAGCGTGAAGGTCCCTCGCGCCACTGCCAGTAGGCCCAGCTCCGTCGGCGAGACCAGCGCCAGGAGGAGGAGGTTGGCGCCGATGCTGATGCCGCGCATCACGGCGCCACGAATCGTCATGAGTCGCGTGCCGGTGCGGGCGCGCTCGAGGATGGCGTCCGAGTCGAGCGAGGCAATCACGGCGCTCGAGCGACCGGTCGTCACGTGCATGCAGTATCAGGATGCGAGAGTAGGCATGCCGTGACACCCGCACGGCTAGCTGAATCCTACCATCGTCCGCGCGAATTGTTCAGCGCCCGCGGGGCCTGAATCGTCTCGTGCGAAGGGAGCAGGCTCAGTTGACCACTTCGAGCAATACCGGATGGTCGGGGACGCTGACCCGAATCGTGCGTGTTGAACGATACGTGGCAAGAACGCCTGCGCCGTTGAGCGGCTGGTAGATCGACACGACCGCTGGCGCGACGGCGAAGTCCACGTCCACCATACGCGCCGAGGCGGACAGATCCGTTCGTGTGACCTCGTCGTAGCTGCGGCTGTTCTGCCAGAGCAGGAGGAATCGACGCCCGTCGCCCTTCTCAACGAGGAGACGATGCACGCCGGCGGTATCGCCCGACAGGCTGAGGCGCAGCGCGTGGGGGGTGAACGTTGCCGCAGTGCGGTCACCGAGCAGCGCAATGAGGTTGCGCAGCGCGGTGAAGGCCGGCTTCCGGCTCCCATCGATTCGCAACAGGCCGAAGTGAAATTCCATGTCGGAGGGGTCTGTACCCTCGTCGATGAGTTCGTACGCAAACGCGCGCTGCACACCGGCATTATAGAGTTCGAGAAACTGCCGAAGTGTGTACTTCGCCTGCACCGCTTCGCTCACCGCCCAGTGCCACGGATTGGTCGAGATCGGCGACGTGTGATAGCCCACCTCGGTCGCCACGAGCGGGCGTGCGCCCGACATGGCGCGGACGCCGCTGACGTGATCGGCGAGGTTTGACCCCGGGACGCGCCCCCCATCATACGGGTGGATCGTTCCTGCATCCATGTAGGCGCTCAGGTCGCCCACCTTCGCCGCCGCCGAGGCGAATGCCATCGACGGCCCGAGGACGCGGTAACGAGCCGACATGTCGGCATCGCCCTTCACGAGCGTGTACAGCGCTCGTTGCAGCGTGCGGTCTTCCTGCGCAAAGGTGCTGCGGCCGGAGACGTCATGTTCGTTGATCCCTTCCCAGGCCACGATGTTGTCAGCGCCGATGCGGTCACGCAGGTCACGGATATGGGACACGTCCCCATAGTTGGTCCCCGGCCCCGTGGCGGTGCGGCGCGGACTGACAATGACGGTGTACTTCGCCCCGGTCGCCGTCGCGAGTTCACGCCAGCGGCCGTAGACCTCGCGCATCCAATCCTCGTTGGGGAGCGAGGTTCCGCCGTCGCGCAGGTGACGGATGCCGAGTTCCTGGAGGCGTGGGATGATGATCGTGCGGAACGCCGAGCCGTAGACGCGGTCGAAGTAGCTCAGGTGCACGTTCATGCCGATGGACGATACGAATTCCTCAGCGCGGCTCGGGACCAACGATTCGAAGCGCTGGCTTGTGACGCGCATCACCGTGGTGTCGGCGAAGCGACCGAGCGACGCGACGAGGCGGGCGGACCCCTCGGCACGCGGCGTGATCCATCCACCGTCCACGGCGCTGGCGATCGTGGGGTCGAGGCTCTTCCACCCGACGGCGTCGCGGACGCGCAGCCCCAGACCGTTGCTGTAGCGCACCGTCGCTTCGAGTCTCGTGCCGTCGGTGAGCGAGAGCGCCGAGGTACCGGTTGACACTTCGAGGGCCGTCGGGTGGACGCCCGCGAGCACGGTGGCGAGTCCGATGCACACCGCGCGGCCGGCGACCGTTCCGGTCACCCGGGTGCGACCGGCGTCCAGCGGAATGATCAGGTCTCCCTCCATGCGGGCCACGACGCTGTCTGCGACCTGCCAGGTGGCTTGCGACGCGGCCGGGACGTTCGAGGTCCACAGACGCGCCAGGCGAACGGTATCCCCAATGATGACGGTGAGTTCCATCGGGGCGTAGACCCCGGAGCTTCCGGCCTCACGTCCGCGGACAGCGGGGGCCGGGCAGGCGAGGCTGCCAGACGCCTGGAGGTCGGCGACAGCATCGACGCCCACCGGAGGGGTGACGTCTGCGCAGCCGATCGTCAATCCCGCGATTGTGCACGCGGGCAAGCTCCCGACTACGGATCGTATGATCCGCGCCGTGTTCCAGCGTTGAACCGGCACCTGTCACCATCCGCGAAGCGTTCGGTAGCCCGACCGGCGTGGCACCCTTGCGGTGCGATAGCCTCGAGGCTTTGCGTCGCCGGCTTTCGCCGACTTTGCGTTTATCGCGCTCGTCTCCGCGGTCGGTCGACCACGTCATGACGGCATCGTTTATACGAATGACGATCTCGACCGTAACGGGGTGCCCCGTGCGGATCGGGGACGGTCGGGGGATGCACATTTTCGGCGGTGATGCAGGACCCAAAGACGCCAGCGTGCCGGTCACATTTCGGCAAGACTGCAGGCAGAGCCGCGCTTGTCCGCTGATCGGACGTTCGGGGGGTACGTACAACGCGAAGGGGCGTCGCGTGCTACAGGGCGATCGTTGATGGAGCGGCGATGGCATCATCGCCAGGCAGCGCAAGGAGATCGGAGAGACGGAGGCCCTGATCGACGACCTGAAGCGCGACCACTGATGCGCCGGGCCTCGAACCATCCGACGCGTGTGCTGGCGCGCCACAAACTCAGTGGATGACGGCAAGTCACCCCATCGAGTAACGCATGTCTCCACTGCGCGGGGCGGGAGAATGTGCCCGAACGATCAATAGCCGCGGAGCGCCAGCGTCGTACGTTGAGGCATCGGTTGCATCATGCGCCGAACATCTAAGGGAGGAACGCATGGCACAGCACGCGCTCGTAGGGATCTACCAGTCCCGCCAGGAGGCCAGTAACGCCGTCGACATGCTGCGTGAACACGGCTTTCGCAACGAAGACATTTCCGTCCTTCTTCCTGACAACGTCGGGACAAAGGACTTCGCACACGAGAAGAACACCAAGGCACCCGAGGGAGCGGCGGCCGGTGCGGCGACTGGCGCGGTGCTTGGCGGCGCGTTCGGATGGCTGCTCGGCATCGGGGCGCTCTTTATTCCCGGCGTCGGACCGTTTGTCGCGGCGGGGCCGATCGTCGCCGCGGTCAGCGGCGTCGGAGTGGGGAGTGTGGTCGGCGGTCTTTCCGGGGCGCTGATCGGCATGGGGATCCCCGAATTCGAGGCCAAGCGTTACGAGGGGCTGATCAAGGGCGGTAAGATCCTGCTCTCCGTGCACACGGATGATTCCGAGTGGGCGTCACGCGCACGTGACATCCTGGACTCGACCGGCGCGGAAGACGTGTCAAAGGTCGCCGAGGCCAAGGGCGACTACGCGAACTCCGAGCGTCCCGTTCCGCGCGTCACCCCCTGATAGCACGGTGCTCCGCTGGCGGTTCGTCCGCCGGCGTGCACCCGACGCCGTTGGCACCTGCGACTCCTTGACCAATGGGCGCCCCAGCGATCGGCCGAGCACACATCGGTCTTGCAGCTGCGGCGCCCTTTCCTCAACTCAGCACTACGCATGACGAAACGTTCCGCCGGACCGGCAACCGCGCGCAACAAGGGTTCGTCGCACTCTACTGATCGCAGCTCCCCGTCGGGCGGGCGCCGGAAGTCGTGGTTCACGCGCTTCGCAAAGGCGACCGCGCGCAAGACCGGACAGCCCATTGCGTTCATGCTCGCCTTCGGAACTATCGTGGTCTGGATCATCTCCGGTCCCATCTTCCACTTCAGCGATACCTGGCAGCTGGTCATCAACACCGGAACGACCATCGTGACCTTCCTGATGGTCTTCCTCATCCAGAGCACGCAGAACCGCGATTCCGAGGCGATGCACGTCAAGCTCGACGGCATCATATGCGCGATGGACGGCGTGCAGAACACCTTGCTTGATCTCGAGGAGCTCGAGGAAGACGAACTCGACGAAATCCGCGACCGCTATCGCCGCCTGGCTGAGGCTGCGCGCGCGAACATGGGCGACGCGCCCGACGCGATTCACCCGTAGCGCCGTCGCGACCGACGGAGGAGATGTTCGTGCACAACGCCCCGGTTGGACGGGTTCGCATTCCCCGATCTCCGCCCGCGTCGCTCGCGGCGCTCGCGCTGCTCGTGTCAGTCATGCTGATGGCACTGCAGGGATGTGGCCGGGCCGCGCAGCTGACGATAAGCGAGGGGACGGGACCCACGCCGACGATCCCGGTGCCCCAGACTTCACTCATTCCGACGATTCACGTGGTGAAGGCGCGAGGATGGCGCGCCGGCGAAACGCCAGTGGCAGCGCAGGGGCTGGCGGTCCACCCGTTCGCGCAGGGTCTGGTACATCCGCGGTGGCTGTACGTCCTGCCGAATGGCGACGTGCTGGTCGCCGAGACAAACGCCCCCGTGCGTCCCGACGACGCGACGGGGATCCGCGGCTGGTTCTTCCGCCGCTTCATGGCGCGGGCGGGCGGGGCGGTGCCGTCGCCGAATCGCATCACCCTGCTGCGGGATGCCGATGGAGATGGGGTCGCCGAGCTTCATACGACATTGCTCTCAGGACTGGCGTCCCCGTTCGGGATGGCGCTTGTGAACGGCACGCTCTACATCGCCAACACCGATGCCGTCGTGCGTGTACCGTATGCGACTGGCGATACGACGATCACTAGCTCGCCGGCGCGCGTTGTCGCGCTCCCGGCGGGACGGCGCAATCATCATTGGACGAAGAGCCTGATCGCCTCTCCCGACGGTACCAGACTCTTCGTCGGTGTCGGCTCCAACAGCAACGCGGCGGAGAACGGACTCGCGGTTGAGGAGGAGCGCGCCGCCGTATGGGAAGTGGATCCCTCCACGGGAAGCCATCGCATCTTCGCGTCGGGACTCCGAAACCCGGTTGGGATGGCGTGGCAGGGCGACCGCTTGTGGGTAGCCGTCAACGAGCGGGACGAGCTCGGATCGGATCTCGTTCCGGACTACATGACGGCGCTGCGCGACGGTGCCTTCTATGGATGGCCCTTCAGCTACTTCGGCACACACGTCGATACCCGGGTGCAGCCGCAGCGACCGGAGCGTGTCGCCTCGGCGCTCGTCCCCGACTATGCGTTAGGCCCGCACACCGCATCGCTCGGACTGGCGGCGGCCGAGGGGAACAGCCTGGGTGCGGCGTATGCGCACGGGATGTTCGTCGGCCAGCACGGCTCCTGGAATCGTGCCCCCTTCAGCGGCTACAAGGTCATCTTCGTCCCGTTCAGCGGCGGCGTTCCGTCCGCGCCCGCGTACGACGTCCTCATCGGCTTCCTGCGGGGAGACGGAGAAGCGAACGGCCGGCCGGTGGGCGTGGCACTCGACCGGCGCGGCGCTCTGCTGGTGGCAGACGATGTCGGAAATACGATCTGGCGCGTGACGACCCAGCGGTGACGGCTCGAGATAGCGCGCTGTGTCGGCCGTAAACGGAGGAGGTAACGCGCACGAGGTGCACGGCGACCTGTTCGCCATGCACCTCTCATGCGCCACCTGTTGGCGTCGCGCCCCGTGTATCTGCGAGTGACCCGCTTACCCCCCCCAAGGAAGCTGCGCTGTCGGCCTCGCGAACGCCGATCTCCGCTCGTCTGCTGTAACCCGCTGTAACCTGCTGTCACCTGCTGTAAAACGTTTGGTCGTCGGCGTGCAGACAGTATTGCAGCGAGTGGAGGTCTGGAACAGTATCCTCTGGTGAGGATTTTTGCTCTCTCGAACGGGAGACAGCACGTGTCTCCTCTCTCGCTCCGGCGACCCCGGCCGCACTCGAATGATGCGTGTCCTGGCAGTATCTACAGCGTCTCTGGTCAAGTTAGAAGAGCCATCAAATGGAGCAGGAATCCGGCTTCAGTCAACCAACCGCGACCGCGCCATCCGAGCTGGGTCGTCGGCGTCGGCGTATCGGCGGGCGGAGTGCAAGCGCTGAAGGAGCTGCTGCGCGCGCTCCCAAGCGAGAGCGCGATGACCCTTCGTCACGCCTGCTTGTCCGACGTAACGACGTAGCGGGAGCAGTCGCGCGACTTCGCGGAGGGTCCACGGATGCGCAGCGAGCCGTCGCCGCTACGCTGACTCGTGGAATTCCCCTGCGAGAGGAAGTTGTCGAGCGCACGCTACGCACCAGCTGCTCTATTACGCGCGCGCCCGCTATAGCTATTCGCTCCGCGCCACGATCGATTGCCATTAAACGGCCGCACCGCGAGCGCGCAGCCTCGCGCTCGCGCTGCTCCAAGGGATCGGTCTGGATCACGCCCGTCGGCGTACCAGGTTCACGACGAAGATCAGCAATACCGCCCCGCACAGCGAGACCAGCAGCGACGGTAAACTCAGGCTGCCCTGGTTGATCGTACTGATGCCCAGCAACGGTGATATCAGCAGCCCGGCGAGGAACGCTCCGACGATGCCAACGACCACGTTGAGCACGAGGCCCTGCTGCGCGTCGGTCTTCATGATTAGGCTGGCAACCCAGCCGATGAGCCCACCGACGATGAGCCAGAGAAGGAAGTTCACGGTAGCCTCCAAGGAGAGTGGAAAGGGAAATGCCATGCCCCGGGGGCCGGGGGCTCAACCACGCCGCGCCGTTACCAAGGGCTTGGTCGTTCTTATCGCGAGACATTTCTGAGCCAGTAGCGCGACGGCGCAAGAGTGTCGTAGCGTCACAAGCAACTTGTTCGCCTGCGCGAGCAGCGCAATCACCTCCTGTGCATAATCCTGCATACTCCGCAGTGAGGTTCTCCAGCGCGCGCCCGGCGGTGCATGGCGTGAGAGCGTACCCAGGTCCAACTAGTTGCGCGGACCACCTCGAGGCGACGCTGAGGCGTTCGTGATAAGCACGCAATTCTCTCGCTCGGATCCCCGCGCACCCTCAGAAGTGTTCAGTAGTGACCTAGCTGAGGAGAAAACGTGATAGATCAGAATTGGGGCCACGCCCCCGACGACAAGATGTTGATGATGAGTTGGAGTATGTTCACAGCGATGAGTGCGACCTCCACGGCAATCATGATCTCGCTCATGTGTCTTGGTTCAGCGTGAACTGGAGAGTCGGTGAATGGAATTCGGTCGTCGCGTCGAGCGGGGATAAGGGTTGGTGGAGGAGTACGGGCCAGTGTGCAAAACGGGTGAGTGGCGTCGACCGAAATGCATGATCGACTTCGGCCGAGAGGGGTGATCGGGGTGGACCGATATACGCATGATCCACGCGCGGCCCCGACACGGGGCAAGTGCGGGAGTTGCCGGGCGGGCGTCGTCCGGCAACGACGCAGGCGATTTCTCCCGATCCACCGCGCCTCTTCGAGGTGGCCTCCCGCGCTTCCTGATCTACCTCGTGTCAACAGCGACGGTTCTGGCCGGCGTGTTCACGGTTGCTCCGGTCCTTGAGCGCGTTCACCGCGGGGTGGCCTCCACCGTCGACGACCGCTGGGACGTGAAGATCTGTGAGCGGCAAGACTCCGATCCGACCATCGAACGCCCCGGCAACGTGTCGTTGACTGTCTTCGGACCGGGTGTCGCCGCCGTCCGCCGGCCATCGCTCTTCTCGCTCGACGAGTGGCGTTCCGACACCGTGGACTTCTATGACAGCGGGCGTCGCGTCTCCCTGAGGTTCCCCCCGAACGGGGAGCGCACGGCGCGCCTCTC
>JBDTUA010000214.1:0-9120 GCA_040007995.1 Gemmatimonadota bacterium
GATGCAGGCGCGGGGGTACCCTTCGGGGTGCCCCCGCGCTCTTGCTTCCCCCGTCGCCCGTCCGCCCCATGGCGCCCCCCCCGTCCCCGCGCAACCATTCCCGGGGTCCCCGTGTCCCAAGGGCGGTCTCATGATCGGCGCTCGCCGACACCGGACCGTCTCAGCCAACGGTGGGGTGGGTGAACGAACGCGCGACGATCGAGCGAGCAAAGGCCGGCGACCCAGCCGCCCAGCGCGAACTCTACGATACCAACGTGGACCGGATCTACCGCTTGGCATTCCGCCTCGCGGGAGACGAGGACGTCGCGCGCGACTTCACCCAGGAAGCCTTCATTCGCGCCTTTCAGCGGCTCGGTGACTTCCGCGGCGACTCGGCATTCTCCACCTGGCTGCACACCATCGCCGTCTCGGTATCTCTGAATGGACTGCGCAAGGTCAAGCGGTTGAGGACGCGGGAAACCGTGCTCGAGGATGCGGAATCACTGGGGCACGTCCCACGACGGGCGGACCCCGACCTGCGCGACCGCCTGTACCGAGCGATCGACGCTTTGCCCGAAGGCTATCGCACCGTCTTCGTCCTGCACGATGTGGAAGGGTACACTCACGAGGAAATCGGCAAAATGATGGGAATCCAGTCAGGGACGTCGAAGGCCCAGCTCTTCCGGGCTCGCGGTCGCCTGCGTGAATCCCTGGCCGACTTTGCTGGAGCATGGATCGCATGAGTGATGACACGCGAAACGATTCGAACGACGACTCCGCCGACGCGACGGTCGACATGAACGACGAGCGGTTCGGCGTCTGGCTGCAGTCGGCAGCGCGCGACTACAATCGCCCCGGCGACGCGATTCCGCGCGACGCCATGTGGACGGCGATCGAAGGTGCCGCCCCGGTCGTGGATCTCCGTTCCAAGGCGCCCCGCCGGCTGACCCGCTGGTGGCAAGCCGCCGCCGCGCTCCTCCTGGTCGCGGGCGGTATCGGCATCGGCCGGCAGTGGCAGGCGTCGTCGTCTGCTGGCGCCCCGTCGGTGGCGCAGCATGACTCTGTGCGTGCCCGCCCCGAGTCCGTGGGCGACGCGCCAGCAGCCGTTCCGCTGCGATCGGCACCACAGGTCGCCCTCGCCGAGCCTTCCGCGTCGGCGACGGGGGGCGATGCAGCTGCCGGAACGCGTGCCGCAGCACGTCGCGCCACTCCCGGAAGCAACGAGAGCTATGACATGGCGGCGGTCGAGCATCTATCGCGCGCCGAAGCGCTCCTGACGTCCTTTCGCACACCGCGTGGTGGCGCGGACGGCACGCCGTTCAATGGCTGGGCGCGCGACCTGCTGGCCGACACCCGGCTCCTGCTCGACTCTCCGGCGGCGTCCGACGCCCGCCGGCGGCAGCTTCTCGAGGACCTCGAACTCGTCCTCGCCCAGATCGTCCAGCTCCCGGCCGAGTCATCGGCCGACCGTGGCTTGGTGCAACGCTCCATCGAGCGCGGCGCAGTGCTGTCACGTCTTCGTTCGTCCATTCCCGCCGGCTTCAGCAGCGGCACGTAAGGAGAAATAGAGATGAATTCCACTCGACGCTTCATCCATGCGGTCGTTGCGGTCGCGCTGCTGACCGCCCCCGCCGTTACACAGGCGCAGCGCGCGGCGCCCCGCGCTCGCGCCGTCGTGACCGAGGGTGCGGAGCTCTCCTCGCTCGCGGGCCTAAGCCGACTCAGCGCCTTCGCCGACGACGCCGAGCTGTCCGCGCTCTCCCGTCTCTCGGGGCTCGCCGCCCTCTCGTCGATGGCGCAGCTCGCCGAACGGTCGGCGCTCGACCGGCGAGACGGCGCTGATCTCGGCGTCACGGCGCCACTCTCCCGGCGCGCCTTCACGCGCTCGATCCCGTGGTCGAACGATCAGGCGACGGACTCGGTGTACCGGCTGGCGCGCGAGCGCATGAACCGCGGGCAGTACAAGCAGGCGGCGGAGCTCTTCATGGAGGTGGCACGTCGCGTCGGAACGAAGCCGCTGGCCGGCGATGCCTTGTACTGGAATGCGTATTCGCTCTACCGCGACGGCGGCTCCTCGGCGCTGACCGATGCACTGTCGTCGCTCGATAAGCTGACGCGCGAGTTTCCGACCGCGGCCTCGATCGGCGACGCGAGCGCGCTTCGCATGCGCGTGTGCGGGGAGCTCGCGAAGCGTGGCGACGCGCAGTGCGCCGAGCAGGTGACGCAGAGCGCGAGTGGACAGTCACGAGGCTCGACCAACACGCGGACCCGCACCGAAACACGTGTCGACTCGCGCACAAGCAGCGGGGCGCAGGAGCAGGGGTGCCCGCGTGACGATGACGACGACGAGCGCGTCGCGGCGCTCAACGCGCTCCTGCAGATGGACTCCGACCGCGCCCTCCCGATCCTCGAGAAGGTCCTGGCCCGACGGGACAAGTGCTCGGCCGTGCTGCGCCGCAAGGCTGTCTTCCTCGTGTCGCAGAAAGGAGACGCACGCGCCGCCGACATCCTGATGGGCGCGGTGCGGAACGATCCCGACTCGGAAGTGCGCGAGCAGGCGGTCTTCTGGCTGGGACAGACCCGCGACGAGCGCGCGGTCGACATGCTGCAGGAGATCCTACAGAAGGAGACCAACGACGAAGTGCTGGACAAGGCCGTCTTCGCCCTGTCGCAACACCGGAGCGAGCGCGCGGGCACCATCCTGCGCGACCTGGCCCAGCGGGACGGAGCCCCGCTCAAGGTGCGCGAGCAGGCGATCTTCTGGCTCGGGCAGCAGCGCAGTAGCGACAATGCCACCTTGCTCAAGAACCTCTACACGCGGGTGAAGCAGGAGGAGTTGAAGGAGAAGATCATCTTCTCGATCTCGCAGAACCGTGCCGACAACAATGCGAAGTGGCTGCTCGACCTGGCGATGGACGCCAAGGAGCCGGTGGAGATGCGCAAGAAGGCGCTCTTCTGGGCGGGGCAGACGCGTGGCGTCTCAATGGACGACTTGGCGACGCTCTACAATCGCGTCGATGACCGGGAGATCAAGGAGCAGGTCATCTTCGTCTACTCGCAGCGCCGGGACACGGCCGCGGTGGACAAGCTGATGGACATTGCCAAGACCGACAAGGATCCGGAGCTACGGAAGAAGGCGATCTTCTGGCTCGGCCAGTCGCGCGACCCCCGCGCGGTCAAGTTCTTCGAAGAGATCATCGGACGATGACGACACGACGATTTTCGATGGGGGCGCTGCTTGTCGCCGGCGCCCTGGGGACAACCGTTCCGCTGCAGGGTCAGTCGGCGACCCAGCGCCTGGCACAGCTGCGCGACGGGCGGGTGCGCTTCACGGTGACGCTCCGTCCTGAAGTCTGCGGCTCGGGTCAGAACGTCTGGCGCACGCGCGATGGCCGCTCGCGGACCACGTGGGGCGACCGCGACTCGCGCGATGTGGAGTACGACGTGGACTGCGATGCGGGGCCGGGTCGGATCGTGCTCGACAAGGATGGCGGCACGGTCACCGACCTGCGCTTCTACGTCGGCGGGCGCTGGCGCCCCAGCACGTCGGTCATCGACCTCGGGGCGGTCAGCGCGCGTGAAGCTGTCGCGCTCCTGCTCTCGGTCGCCAGGTCCAACGAAGGAAAGGCTGGGCGCAACGCGATCTTCCCCCTCACACTGATCGACAGCGTGGAGGTCTGGCGCGACCTCATGCAGCTGGCGCGCGACGACACGCGCCCGCGCGAGACGCGGCGTCAGGCGGTGTTCTGGCTCGGCCAGCTCGCCGAAGCACCGGCCACGGCCGGACTGGATGAGCTGGTCGGCGAAGCGGCGCTTGATCGCGACGTGCGGGAACAGGCGATCTTCGCCCTCTCGCAGCGCCCGAAAGACGAGGGGATCCCGGCGCTCATACGGGTCGTGCGCACCAGCAAGGACCCGGAGCTGCGGCGCAAGGCGCTCTTCTGGCTCGGGCAGTCGGGCGACCCGCGTGCGCTCGAACTCATCGAGGAGCTGCTGGCGAAGCGTTAGGCGCTGCCGATCCGGCCGGCGCGTGCGGGGTGGCGGACGGACGGGCGTCGCGACAGAGCGGCCGGGCAGGGTGCGACGCCCCCGACCCCTCCGGCATTGACAGCGGCGACTGCAGGGGCGTACGTAGTCGTGAGCCGGCCACCGGCAGTACTCGCGCCACGGTCCGCCCATGCCCCTCGTGATTCCCATCGTCAGCAGCGATTCAGCGGACGAACGCTACCGCCAGCTCTTCGAGGAGAACGTCGCGGCGCAGCTGGTCGTCGACCCCACCAGCGGCGGGATCGTCGATGCCAACCGTGCCGCAGCCGACTTCTACGGATATACGCGCGAGGTATTGTGCACCCGTGCGGTGACCGAGCTCGCGGTGCTCCCCGACGACGACGTGCTCCAGACGCTGGAGGTCGCCGCCGAACTGGGGGCACACGCGTACGCCTTTCCGCATCGACACGCGTCAGGCGCGTTGCGCCTCGTGGAGATCCACGCCGGGCCGCTCACGATGCACGGTCGCCGGCTCGTACACATGATCGTGCATGACGTCACGGAGCGGGTGCAGGCGGAGGACGCGGCCCGCGAGCTGCACGCCGAGCGGGTCGCCCACCAGCGTACCGTCGAGCTGCACGCACAACTGCAGCGGGCAGAGACGCTCTCACGCATCGGCGAGTTGGTCGCCGCCGTAGCGCATGAGGTACGCAATCCGCTCTTTGCCATCTCGTCCACGCTCGACGCCATGCGTGCGCGACTCGGCGACGCCCCCGATATGTCGCGGTACTTCTCGGTGCTCGGCTCGCAAGTCGAACGGCTCAACCTGTTGATGCACGAGCTGCTGGACTACGGCAAGCCGACGGTGCTCGTCCTCGACGCGGTCGAGGCGGTGGGCGTGGTCGCCACCGCGCTCGAGTTGACGAACGGTATGGCCGAGCAGGCGGGCGTGCGCCTGGTGTCGCACGCCGGGCGCGACCTCCCGATGCTCTGCGCCGACCGCCGGCGACTCACCCAGGTGCTCCAGAACCTGGTCGCCAATGCCGTCCAGCATTCCGCGCGCGACCAGGAGGTCGAAGTGCGGGTCACCTCCCTGTCCGTCGAACCGCCCGCTGTGGAATTTCTCGTCCTCGACCGAGGGCCCGGCTTTGCGACCGGCGAGCAGACACGCATCTTCGAACCGTTCTACTCCCGGCGACGACATGGCACCGGGATGGGACTGGCACTCGCACACCGTCTGGTGCACGATCACGGCGGGGAAATCACGGCGGCCAATCGAGATGGCGGGGGCGCGTGTCTGCGCGTCACCCTGCCGGCCACCTGAGGGAGGGGACGAACCGATGTCGCAGGGACGCACGCGATTGCTCTTCATCGAGGACGACGCGGCCATCCGCTTCGCCGTACGCGATTTCCTCGAGGCACATGACTTCGACATCGTCGAGACCGATAGCTGCGCAGCCGGGGAACAGCTCTTCCAGAAGGAGCGTCCGGACATCGTGCTCACCGACTACATGCTCGGTGACGGAACCGCACTCGAGCTGCTCCCGCGGCTGCACTCGATCAATGCCTCGGTGCCGGTCATTGTCCTGACGGGTCACGGGACGGTGGAACTGGCCGTGCAGGCGATGAAGGAAGGGGCGGACGACTTCCTCACCAAACCGGTCGCGCTCCCGGCCCTCCTCCTCATCCTGCAGCGTGCCTCCGAGCGGCAGCGCGACCGTCAGCAGCAACAAGCGCGGCAGGCGCGCTATCGGCGTGTGGCGATCGATCCCTTCGTCGGGCCCTCGGCCGCCATCCAGCAGCTGCGCGAGCAGGCGGAGCGCGTGGCAACCGCCGAGCGACCGATCCTGATCCTCGGCGAGACCGGGGCAGGGAAGGGGATTCTTACACGCTGGATTCATACGCATGGCCTGCGCGCCGACCAGGCGTTCGTCGACCTCAATTGCGCCTCGCTCCCGCGCGAACTGCTCGAGTCCGAGCTGTTCGGTCACGAGCGCGGGTCGTTCACGGGCGCTGTGTCGCAGAAAACAGGGCTCGTCGAACTTGCCCATCGCGGGACGCTCTTCCTCGACGAGGTGGGCGACCTGGAGCAATCGCTGCAGCCCAAGCTGCTCAAGGTGCTCGAGGAGCAGACCTTCCGCCGCGTGGGTGCGATCCGCGACCGGCAGGTGGACGTGCGGTTGATCGCCGCCACGCACCAGGATCTCGCGCGCCTGGTGAGCGAAAACCGGTTTCGCAGCGACCTGTACTTCCGCATCAGCACGATCCCCATCACGGTGCCGTCGCTTCGCGCGCGCGTCGAGGACATCCCGGTCCTCGCGCGGCAACTGCTCGATCGCCTGACACTCGAGATCGGGCGCGCGCGCGTAGAACTGGCCCCCGATGCGCTGCGAGCGATGGCCGCGTATCACTGGCCGGGGAACATTCGCGAACTGCGGAACGTCCTCGAACGTGCGGTCCTGCTCACGGCACGACAGGAGTTACGGGCCCAGGACCTCAGCTTCGAGACCTTCCCCGCGTCCACAGCATCTTCCCGCGAGGGCGACCTGGAGTTGACATTGGACGACGTCCAGCGGCGGCACATCGTCCTGGTCCTGGAATCCGTCGACGGGCACGTGGAGCAGGCGGCCACCAGATTGGGGGTGCCGCGCTCCACGCTGTACCAGAAGTTGAAGGCGATGCAGATCATTGTCCCCAAGGGACGCAGCCGATGACTTCCGGGGGAACTGGAACCGGAATCGGCCCGCTGCACGAGGGACCTCACCACGAACGGGCCGCCGCGCGATGCGCGGGCCAGGGCGGGACAGGATGAGCGACATGCTGAATGGGGCGGCAACTGAATTGCCGCCGGCCGCCGATACGGGAAACGTCGACAAGATCCGCGATATCCTGTTCGGGGCGCAGATGCGCGACTATGACCGGCGCTTCGCCCTCCTCGAGGAACGGCTGCTGCGCGAGTCGGGAGAGCTGCGCGACGACCTGCAGCGACGCCTGACGGCGAGCGAGCAGTTCCTCCGCAGCGAGCTGGAGACGCTCTCGGGCGAGCTGTCGGCAGAACAGCGGGAACGCAAGCAGGGAGTGCGCGACGCGATGGACGCCACCGCCAACGTCAATCGCGAACTTTCCGACCGGATCGCGGCGCTCGCCGAGCAGGTCGCGCACCAGCATCGCGACCTGCGTAACGCGATGAACGACCAACTCCGCCAGCTGCAGGAGGAGATCGAGCGCCGGCACCAGGATCTCGTCGGCGCGCAGCGGCGCGAGGCCTACGAGCTCCGCACCGCGAAGGCCGACCGCACGGTACTGGCGGCGATGTTCGCCGAGTTCGCCCAACGGCTCGCAGCCGAAGGCGAACCGCGTTAGGCGCGGCCCGCCGCATGGATGAGTCCCCGCCGCGCGCGCCTGCCATCCCGCCCGACCGCGACGTCTCCCTCGGGAACGGCGATCGGTGGCAGGAACTGCGCGATCTGCTCATCACCCCCGAGCAGGATCGCCTGCAGGCGATCGAGCGACAGCTTGCCAGCCCCGCCCTCAACGTCGAGGAGGTCGCCCGTCTCCTCCCCGAGGCTGTCACCCGCCGCGCTGCCAGCGACGACCGGCTCGGCGTCGCCCTGGCCCCCGTCGTCGGCGAAGCGATCCGGAACTCGGTCCGGAAGGATCCGCAGCCGCTGGTGGACGCAATCTTCCCGGTGATGGGCCCGGCGATCCGTCGTGCCATCTCCAACGCGCTCTCCGAGCTGGTCCAGTCGATCAATACGTCGCTCGAGCACACCGTCTCCTTCCGGGGACTGGCCTGGCGGCTCGAGGCGATGCGCACCGGGCGCTCGTTCGGCGAGGTCGTGCTCTCGCGATCGCTCGTCTTCCGGGTGGAGCAGCTGTTCTTCATCCACCGCGAGACAGGGCTCCTGATCGAGCACCGCACCGCCACGGGCGTCGAGGCGCTGTCCCCCGACATGGTGGCGTCGATGATGACGGCACTCGGCGACTTCGCTCGCGACTCGTTTCGCGTCTCGCAGGAAACGGGGCTCGACAGCTTCGCCCTCGGCGACCTGACGGTCTGGGTGGAGAGCGGACCAGGGGCGATCCTCTCGGCGGTGATCCGCGGACAACCGCCCGTGAGTCTGCGCGAGACGCTCGCACAGGCGTCGGAAGAAGTGCACCTCGCACACGCCGCCGACCTCGAGCGCTTCCGGGGCTCAGGCCTCGCATTCGAGGTGCGCGAGGGGATCCTCGAGCGATGCCTTGTCGCCCAGGCGCAGGAAGCTCGCGGGCGCGGACATTGGCGTACCTGGCTGATGGGCGCGGTGGTGCTGGCGGCGATCGGGTGGTGCGCCGTGCCGCGCGTCCTCGAACAGCGTCGCTTCGACAACTACCTGGACCAGGTGCGACGCGAGCCGGGGGTGGTGCTCGGGTCGGCGGGGCGGGAGGGGGGGCGTCTGGTGGTCACCGGGCTGCGCGATCCCCTGGCGCGAGACCCCGCCAGCTTCGTGGCGGCCGCCGGACTCGACTCGACGCGCCTGGACGCGAAGTGGGAGCCGTACATCGCGCTGCGCCCCGAGTTCGTCCTGCGCCGCGCCCAGAAGCTCCTCTCCCCCGCCCCTCGCACGACGCTGCGGATCGTTGGCGACACGCTCGTCGCCGAGGGAGTCGCGGCCGCCGCGTGGCGCCTCGACGCGCAGCGGCTGGCGCTGGCTGTTCCCGGGGTCGCCGCGTTGCGGATGACGAATCTCCAGGACTCGGCAATGGTCGCGATGCGCCTGACGGCCGACTCGATCGAGGAGCTGTCGGTCGATTTTCCGCGCGGGAGCCTCGTGCCATCGCCCGGACAGGATGCGAACGTGACGGCGCTCGCCGCGCGCATTCGCGACCTGCTGGCTGATGGCGCGCAGGGGGACGTCACGGTCCACGTCGACCTCGTCGGCTCCGCCGACAGCGTCGGCACCGAGCAGACCAACGCCGCGCTGCGCGCCGGTCGCGCCATACGCATGCGCGCCGCCCTCATCGCCCGCGGCCTTCCCGCCGCCGCCCTCCTCGCGACCCCCGACACAAGCGACAGCGGCGCGAACCTCCGACAGGTCCGCCTCCGCATCACCCTGTCTCAGCGGTAGTTTCCACCCCCGTCCCCCGTCCCCCGTCCCCCGTCCCCCTTCGCTT
>JBDTUA010000215.1:0-9098 GCA_040007995.1 Gemmatimonadota bacterium
CGGTTGGCCGGCTTCTCGGTGAGCGCTTTCCTGCTCCGCGGGATATTGATCGACTGCGGCTTTCCCGCCGTATCCGGCGAGGTCGCCGGATTGCTCCTGCGCGAACAATTGCAGGGCGTCATCCTCACGCACTTTCACGAGGATCACGCCGGGAACGTCGAGGCAGTCGCGCAACGCGGTATCCCCATCGCCGCGCACCCCGAGACGCTCGCCTGCGTGCGCGCCCCATCGCCGCTTGCCTGGTATCGTCGCTTCACCTGGGGCGAAGCGCCCGCCTTACGATCCGCCTACTCTCCGTTCGACCCCGACGGCCTGGTGATGATCCACACGCCGGGGCATTCCCCGGACCACCACGCCGTGTGGGATCCCGCGACCGGGACTCTCTTCGCCGGCGACCTCTTCCTCGGCGTCAAGGTGCGCATCGCGCACCACTACGAGCGACCGAGACAGCTGGTGGCGAGCCTGCAGCGCGTGCTGGCGCTGACGCCAGCGCGCGTCTTCGATGCGCACCGTGGTCTTCTCCACGATCCGCTCCCCGCGCTGCGGGCGAAGGTGGAGTGGACGGAGTCGGTGATCGAAGCTGTGACGGCGCGGGCACGCGCAGGGACGCCGGTGTCGAGGATCGCCCGCGAGGTATTTGGCGCCAGGGACTTCAACGACTACGTATCCCGCGACGAGTACTCGCGCCTCAACCTCGTGCGTGCGATCCTCGCTGGGGAGGGCTAACACTCGCCAGCCAATTGGCATCGCACCCGCCCGAGCGATAGATGGGGAGTTCGACGAGGGGCGAATGCGAGGGGCGAATGCGAGGGGCGCGCTCGGCCTCGGTGGCGGCGGTGGAGAGAACCGGCCAGCGCTTGGGCGGCGGGGCGTTCTGCTCGGCCGAGATGGAAGCGCTGGAACAGTCGAGGCAGCGTGCAGTACTGGACGGGGTTGCCGAGAGCGATGCGTGTTAGTTGCTTGTCCTCAGTTCACCGTTTCCGGATGCCTGACGTGATTCTCCGACTCCCACTATTCCGCTCCCCTTTGCGCACGGCACGAGGCGTGGTGCCTTTTGCCACCCTCCTCGCCCTCGTCGCGGCGTGCCGCATCAGCGAGGTCGTCTCGACCTCCGAGCCGTTGACCGGCCCCGGCACGGTCTACGCGCTTGCCTCGGCGAACGAGATCACGCTCCCGGCCACGTTCACGCAGGAGGGCGGGTCGTTCGAGATTCGAAAGGGGGCGCTCACGCTCGGCACCGACTCGACCTACATCTTCTCGCTCGCCGTGCGCTCGAGCACGAATGGGTCGCAGCCGGCAAACAGTACCACGACGTTCCGCGGATCCTTTACGCGCACCGGCGACGCGTTGACGCTCCTGCAGCTGGGCGACACGCTGTTCCGGGGGACGTATGCCCCGACCAACGTGAACCTGCTCCGCCAGGCGGCGCAGATCACCGGGGACCGCTTCACCTTCGTGCGTTAGTCGGCGACGCGCGTACCCGGAGACGGCGCGTGGTTCGCTGACCGCTCAGATCGCGGGCACCGCCGGGTCTCACTTACTTCGTCTTCTCGTACTCACTTCGCAGTCGGTTCATCATCGCCTCGCGATGGTCGTACAAACGGCGCAGCGGACGCTTCGGATGCTTGGCCAGCGCGTACGAAGTGAGCAGTGGGAGGGCAACGGTGGAGTCGAGATAACAGACCACCGCGTCCGGCAACCGATCGGGGTCGATCTTCCCCCAGCTCACCGCCTCCGCGGGCGTGGCACCGGAGAGGCCGCCGGTATCCGGGCGCGCGTCGGTGATCTGCAGGAAGTAGTCGTGCCCCTTCTCATCGATCCCGAGCACTTCCTGGATCTGCGGTTCGGTTTGCAGCGCGAAGTTCTTCGGACTGCCACCGCCGAGGATGCAGATCGCACTCTGTCCCCCGCTCCGCTTGGCATTCAGTACGATGGCCGCGGTCTCGTTGACGTCCAGGTTGGGATCGATCGTGCACTTGTTTCCGTCGAGCGCGAGCGCAGCGATGTTCATCCCGATCGACGAATCACCCGGCGATGAGGTGTAGATCGGGACGCCGCACTTGTGGGCAACGCTGAGCAGCGACTTCGGCCCGATGCCCAGCTTGCGCTCACGTTCCCGCACGTACTTGCCGCACAGCCAGTGAAACTCGGCGCTCGACATCGGGCGCTGGAACTCCTTTCCCTGGATGATCGCGCGGAAGAAGGCGTCGGTCGACAGGAGCACGTCGTAATCGAAGAAGATGTCATAGATGCGGACGACCCCTTCCTCTCGCAGCATCACGTCGGAGGTCTGCGGGTTGCCGCGGTGCATCGACAGGCCGAGTCCGAAGTGCGTGTCGTGATAAAGATTCGCACCGGTCGAGATAATCCAGTCGACGAAGCCGGCCTCCATAAGGGGGATGACGGCGGCCATCCCCAGTCCGGCCGGCGTGAGCGCCCCGGTCATCGTGAGCCCGATGGTGACCGTCGGATCGAGCATCTTGTCGGTGAACAGCTGGCACGCCTCGCGCAGGCGCCCGGCGTTGTAGGCCAGGAACGTGCCCTCGATGAGGTCGACGACCTTCTCCTTGCCGTTGATGCGCCGCGGATCGATCTTGCCGCCGCGCAGGAAGCGATTGCTGCTGACGGCAGCGGGCGCCTTGCCTGTCTGCTCGCGCCGCTCGGCCGCCAGCTTCTGCGACGATTTAGGTCCTGCCGCCGAGGAGCGTTTTACCGTGCCCCCGACGCGCGATGCTTTGAGGCCGAGCGAGCGCTGCATTCCCGCCTGGTCGTTCTTCCGCCCTGTCGTCTTCTTCACGTCTACTCTTCCAACCGCCCGCGGGCGGCGCTGAGGTGTGCATCATACGCGGCGAAGATGGCCTGCGCCGCTTCCTCCGGATCGTCGGTGACCAGCAGCAGGTCGAGGTCGCCCGGAGAGATCTTCCGCTCGACGAGGACCCGCGATTGCAGCCAGCGAATGAGCCCGGCCCAGTAGTGGCGGCCAAACAAGATCACCGGAAACTGGTAGATTTTCCCGGTCTGGATCAGTGTCACTGCTTCGAACAGTTCGTCGAGCGTCCCGAATCCTCCGGGAAAGATGACGAAGGCGTTGGAATACTTGATGAACATCGTCTTCCGCACGAAGAAATAGCGGAAGTTGATGAGCGTGTCGACATAAGGGTTGGCGCCCTGTTCGAAGGGGAGTTCGATATTGCAGCCGATGGAGTGCCCCCCGCCGGCTTTCGCCCCCTTGTTGGCGGCTTCCATGATCCCGGGCCCCGCGCCGGTGAGGATCGCGAAGCCCGCCTCGGCGAGGAGACGCGCCGTTTCCTGCGCCGCGACGTATTGCGGGTCGTCGGGTCCGGTGCGCGCCGAACCGAAGATGGTGACGCCCTTCGTCACCTTGGCGAGCGTGTCGAACCCCTCGATGAACTCCCCCTGGATGCGCATCAGACGCCAGGGATCGGTGCGGGTGAAGTCGTCGAGCGATTGCCCTGACTGCAGGAGCTTGGCATCCTCGGTCAGCGGGGGCGGGTTACGGATGGAGGCATCGATGACGCGGTGGGCCCCGCTCGTATGCAGCGTTGAACTTTCGGACGGAGGGAGTCGCCCCGCCGCGCGGTGTCCGCTCTCGGTGCGTTCGCGCAGCCCTTCGAGCGCCTCCTTGCCGGCATCAAGGAGGCGTTCAGCATCGATCGCCCGTCCTCCCTTCGCCCGGGGTCGCCTACCGGGTTGCTTACGATGCGCCATCGAGTGATTAAGATCGAGGAGGGTGAATGTGCAACACGCGCCTCAGCTTAGCGTATCACACGGGAGGGCGAAACGGCGCGCGCGCCGTCGCTCAACACCCCCTACCGCTTCAGCCTTCGTTGCCCGTCATCATCCTCGTGGCCGATGGGGCCCGACCCGATACACTGAGCGCCGCGATGGATAGCGGCGCGGCACCCAATCTCGCCCGGCTGCGGCGCGACGGATCCTTCCACACCGTCACGACCACGTGGCCCTCCGTGACCGGCGTCGCGTACGCGCCGTTCCTCATGGGGCGTTTTCCGGGACGGGTCGGACTGCCGGGACTGCGCTGGTTCGATCGCAGCCGACGCATCGGCAGGATGCTCGCCCACACGCGGAGCTACGTCGGGCTCGGGATGCGCCACATCGACGCCGACCTCGCCCCCGATACTCCCACGCTCTTCGAACTCACCGATTCGTCGCTCGGGGCGCTGACCGTGATCGGACGTGGCCTGCGGGACGCCGACCGTCTCGGACGCGGCGCGCGATTCGTGGCGCGCGCGGCGGCAACCCACTTCAGCGGCGACGTGGGTGACTGGCTGGCGATCGACCGCGAGATCGGAGCGACCGTGGTACGTCGCGTACGGCACGAAGACCCGCAGTTCGTCTTCGCCGCCTTTACTGGCATCGACAAGACATCGCATGCCGCGGGGCACGACAGCTCGCTCGCGCGCGAGGCCATCACGACGATCGATCAGGTCGTCGCTGAGCTGAGACATGATGCGGAGCGGGCGGGGTGCTGGGAGCAAACGCACCTGTGGATCGTGAGCGATCACGGTCACTCCCCGGTCGACCAGCACGACGACCTCGCGCTGCTGTTCCGGGACTCCTGGGGGTTCCGGACGCTGGCTCATCCGTGGACGGTCGGTGCCGGGCACGAGGTCGCGGTGATGGTCAGCGGCAACGCCATGGCGCATCTGTATCTCGAGCTCAAGCGCCGCGAACGCCCGTACTGGCCAACACTGCGCAACCGGTGGGGGGACGTGGCCGAGGCCTTGCTGGCGCGCGAGTCGGTCGACCTGCTCATGCTCCCGCACGGAGCCCACACGATCGAGGTTCGAGGGGCCGGACGTGGGGCCGCCATGGTGCGCTCGGACCACGGCGTCTTTTCATATCACCCGCTGGACGGCGATCCGCTCGGTGTCGGGGAATTGCACGGCCTGAACCTGCGCGACGCATTCGACGCGACCGCGGAGAGCGAGTATCCCGACGCGGTCGTACAGATCGCGCAGATGGCGGCGGCGCCGAGATCCGGCGAAATGATGCTCTCCGCCGCGCGCGGGTGGGACTTCCGCGAGCGGTACGAACCGATTCCACACTGTTCCACGCATGGCGGACTGCACCGCGATCACATGCTGGCGCCACTGCTGCTCAACCACCCCATCGCGCACCATCCGCTCGAACAGCCTCCGCGACGCACGGTCGACGTCATGCCCAGTGCACTGGCGGCACTCGGACTTCCCATTCCACCTGGGCTCGACGGGGAATCTTTCCTGGCCCACGCCGGGAGTCTTGCGCTGAGTACCGTGGAGTGAGAGCGTAGCGCAGGCGCACGGCGAGTGCCGGACGTCGATGAGGTCAGATCCCGTTCGGAGAGGTCAGCATGAAGCGATGCGAAGTCTGGGCGCTCGGCGCAATGTTCGCGCTGGCCGCGTGCGGCGGGGGGGGTGGAGCGGCCGGGAGTGGCGCCGTGAAGTCGAGCACCACCCCCGCGCGTGGCGGCGCGAACGTCATTCTCGAAACGGAGATCGGTCCGTCTGGAGCAACTAACGCGATGGAAGCCATTCAACGGCTGAGACCTTCGATGTTGCGTGGACGGGGAAGCGCGGGCATGGATGGCGGCTCGAGCGCCGACCTGATCGTGGTGTACGTCGACGGGATCAAGGCAGGCGGGCTTGAGGCGCTCACGCCGATCAGCGCGATCAGCATCAAGGAAATCCGGTTCCTCAGCGCCGCCGACGCGACGACGCGATTCGGGACAGGGACGCCGTCGGGAGCCGTCCTGATCACAACCAAGAAATAGACAGGGAGACGACGGGAAGACGAGAAGACGAGGGCTTTCACTGATCCCGTCTTCTCGTCTTCTTTTCTCGTCTTCTCATCATCTCGTCTTCTCGTCTTCTCCCTTTCATGCCCGTTATCTCCTTCGACGCGCTGCAGACCGTCGCGCTAGCGGCGGTCGTCTTGTTCATGGGCTACGCCATCCGCAAGCGGGTGGCCGTGCTCGATCGCTTCAACATCCCGGCGCCCGTGGTCGGTGGCTTCCTCTTCGCCGCCGCCGCGCTCGCGTTGCGGATGGGCGGCGTCGTAGCGCTCGAGTTCGACACCGCGATGCAGACACCGATGATGGTCATGTTCTTCACGACCATCGGCCTCGGCGCATCGCTCGGACTGCTCCGGATCGGTGGACCACAGGTGGTCACCTTCTGGCTGCTCGCCAGCGGACTGGCTGTGGTGCAGAATGCGGTGGGGGTCGGGCTGGCGAAGGTGCTGGGCGTCAATCCATTGCTCGGGCTCATCACGGGATCGATCACGATGACAGGAGGGCACGGGACCGGAGCCGCCTTCGGCAAGTTGCTGGAAGAGCAATACGCCTTTCCGGGGGCCGTGACCCTGGCGGTCGCCGCGGCAACCTTCGGGCTCGTCTTCGGCGGTTTGATCGGCGGACCCGTGGGGACGCGGTTGATCGCGCGCCACCGCCTAACGTCTCGTGGCGAGGCGCGCGGGCCGACGGGGTTGGAACATGCCTCGCTCGACGAGGAGATCGACACCGAGCCCGCGGGCGAGCCAGTCACCGCCTATACGCTCATGCAGACGCTGACCGTGATCCTCGTCGCCATGTGGAGCGGCGGGCTCCTGAGCACTTGGCTGGGACGGTTCGTGACGCTTCCCGGATACATCGGCGCGATGCTCTGCGCGGCGATCATTCGCAACGTCGCCGACGCGACAGGCCGCGTCCGCATCACGGCGCGTACGGTCGACGACATCGGGACGATCGCGCTCTCGCTCTTCCTCTCCATGGCGCTGATGTCGCTGAAGCTCTGGGAGTTGCTCGATCTCGCCCTCCCGATGTTCGTGATCCTGCTCGTCCAGGTCGCGCTGATGGCGGCCTTCGCCTACTTCGTGACGTATCGGGTCATGGGCCGCGACTACGACGCCGCCGTGATGGCGGGGGGCCACTGCGGGTTCGGGCTCGGCGCCACCCCCAACGCCGTGGCGAACATGACGGCGCTGACTGAGCGCTTTGGTGCCGCGCCACGCGCCTTTCTCGTCCTCCCGATGGTCGGCGCCTTCTTCATCGACTTCAGCAACGCCATCATCATCACCACCTACATCAACCTGGTGCGCTGAGCGAGCGTCGCGCATCTGGCCACGCGAGGTGCGCGACTGCTCCCGGATCCAGCACTTAGGGGTCGACACGACGCTATCGTGTCTGGTCTATACCACGGCACTCGGGGGCGCGTCACCCGACGCGGTGTACGCCGGACCCTTTGGGCACGGCGGACGTACAGACTGTAGTCCTCACTGCCGCCCGAATCCCGCTGATGCGTCGCTACGCCCTACTTGTCGCCGTCCTTCCGCTCATCGCCACCTCACCGCTGACCGCGCAGGTCATGCAGGTTCGCCCGGTCACCCCCGAGGCGGCGGCGCCGTTGGTGGGGATCCTGCGCGACAAGCAGGCGCGTTTCGAATCGATCCGGCGCACCAACCTCCCCAAGCTCAACCTGCGTGGGGGAGGCGCGGGAAAGTGCGACGAGCAGGTCGGGCGATTCTGCTACTGGTACGACGAACGTGAACCGCCAGCCCCGGAGGAGCCGGCGATTATCGCCGAGGCGCGCAGCACGTTCGTCTCCATGCTCGACTCCGCGTACGCCGAGTTCCCCGATGATCGCTGGACGTCGGGACAGCTCATTCGCTACCTGACGGAGTCGGGGCGCTACAGCGATGCGGTGCGGGCCGCCGACCGCTGCCAGGTCGGCGGGTGGTGGTGTCCCGCGCTGCAGGGCTTTGCGCTGCACCTGGCGGGGCGTTTCGCCGACGCCGACAGCGCATGGAATCGCTCGCTCGCCCTGATGAACGAGAAACAGCGCTGCGACTGGAGCGATCTCAAGCTCCTGCTCGACGACAACCTGCTGCGGGAGTATCGGGAGGCGGGCTGCGCACGTCGCGAGGCGATGGAACGGCGCATCTGGTGGCTGGCTCGCCCGATGTTGTCGCTGCCGGGGAATGACGCCCGCTCCGAGTTTCTGTCGCGTCGATTGTATACGGTCTTCGTCGAGGACGCCCCGTCAGTGTACGCGATGGGCTTCGACGACGACGAGCGCGAACTGCTCCTGCGGTACGGCTGGCCGCGGGCGTGGTCGCGATACGACGTCTACGTACAGGGGCGCGGTTCGCAGCAAGTGATCACCGGCCACGAACCGTCGCCGGCGCCGCCGATGCTCCCCGTGGCCGCCACCGTGCGCAACCCGGCCTTCAGCGACTCGTTAGGATGGCGCGGCAAGGGGTTGCCCGGCGGGCGGGCGCGTTACGCCCCCGAGGTCGCGCGTCATCTCCTCCCGCTGATGCACCAGTCGGCGATTTTCCGGCGCGGCGACTCGGCGATGGTTGTCATGGCGTACGACGCCAGCGAGAACTCCGCGCTCGCGGCGGCGGCACAGGGGGGGAGCCTTACCGCCGCGCTCGTCCTCACCAAGGGTGAGGCGTCCGACGCGACAATCGTGCGGCTGCCGACTCCCGGCGTTCGCGGGACGATCGTCGCCCACACGTCGTGGGGGCCGATGCTCATGAGCGCCGAGGTCGCGGCCCGCCAGGCACAAACCCTGGCGCGGGCCCGCTACGGCATGCGGGCGAGCGACTTCCCCGGGTCGCGGGTGAGCATCTCCGATCTCCTCCTCTTCGATCCCTACGACGGGATGCCGCGCACGCTCGACGATGTCATCCCGCACGCCAGCGCATCGCAGGTGGTACGCGAAGGGAGCAAGATCGGCATCTACTGGGAGACGTACAATACCAACCCGGGGGGCGAGGGCATTCAGGTTGCCATCACGGTCGCACCCGAGGATCAGGGGAGCGGTGGGTGGCTGCAACGCGGACTGACCGCGCTCAAGCTCGTGCGTGAGGCGCAACCGGTGTCGGTCGGGCTGAGCGACGTGTCGGCACGTGGACTCGGGTATACGCCGCGGGCGGTGGTGGTGGACTTGGCGACGCTCAAGCCGGGTCGCTACCTGATGGAACTGGAGATCACCGCCGAGGGGACGATCCCGGTGCGAGGTGAGCGGGTGCTCACGGTGCGCGGTCGGTAGGTGCGCGGTCGGTAGGTGCGCGGT
>JBDTUA010000216.1:0-9094 GCA_040007995.1 Gemmatimonadota bacterium
GGGGCAGGGGCGTTCGGTCGCGACTCGTTCCGCATGCGCCTCTCCTCCATCGAGGCGAAGAGCTGCGAGAGCCGCTGCTCGTCGCGCTGGATGCGCGCCAGCCGGTCCTTGATCTGCTGCTGCGACTGTTCCAGCTCGGCCAGGGTGCGCGAGCGTGACCCCTCCATCGAGCGCAGCCGCTCGACCTCGAGCGACTTCTCCTGGCGGTTGCGCTGCAATTCCTGCTGCAACTTCACGAGCAGCGCGCGCTGCCCCTCGATCTCCTCGTACAGCACCTCGACACGACGCACCACCGATCGGTCGCGCAGGGCGAGTTCGTGCAGGTACTTGTAGCGTCCCACCAGTTCGCCGAAGGTTCGCGCGGACAGCAGCGCCTCGGTCGAGTACATCGGCCCGCGCTTGTAGATGTCGACGAGGCGGCGCTTGAGCGTGAGTCGCCGGTGCTGCACCTCGAACTCGGCGCGCTGCAGCGAACCGCTTGTCGAATCGACGTCGGCGTTGATGCTGAGGAGTTGTGTGTCGAGCGAGCGGACCAGCCGCGCGGTCGTCTCGGCCTGCCGATGCAGGTTCTGCGATTCGTCGGCAAGGTCGTGTGCACGTCCCTGCAGCTCCTGGAGACGCGATTGGAGGTCGGCCCGCTCGCGACGGATCGTCTCGAGTTCTTCGCGCTGCTGCCGGAGCCGCTGTTCCGCACTCTGCGCGCCCACCACCGACGGAGCGGCGAGCACCGCACCGACAAGCAGCAGCGCCGGCCACCACGCCGTGCCACGCGACACGATCATTGCACCCGTCGGATCTGGCGCCCGACCGAGAGGGCGCTTCCCACGACGCCAATCACCGCACCGCCGAGCAGGCCGAGCAGCGCCAGCTGTGCGTCGAAGAACTCCGTCTGGATGAAATAGCGTGAGATGAGGGAGCTCGCGACCCAGGTCATCAGCAGTGCCAGGGCGCCCCCGAGCATCCCCTTCACCAGCCCCTCGATCAGGAACGGTCGACGAATGAAGCCGTCCGTCGCCCCGACGAGTCGCATGATCGAGATCTCGCGGCTGCGCGCCATGACCGCCATCCGGATCGTCGCACCGATCACGATGATCGACACCGCGGCAAAGGCGAGGCCGAGGATAATACCGGCGGCGGTGGCAACATTGCGAATGCTGTAGAGCTTCTGGACCCACTCCTCGCCAAACCGGACGTCGTCGATGAAGTCGTAGGCCTTGATCCGCTCGGCGACCTTCCGGACCGTGGCTGGATCGCGAAAGCCATCCCGCAGCCGGATGTCGATCGATGCCGGGAGGAAGCCGGCCTCGAACACGTCCTTGAACTCACCCAGTTCAGTCCGTGCGCGCGTCAGCGCCTGGTCGGGCGTGATATACTCGACGCGCGCCACCTCCCGGAAGCCGCCGATGTCGCCCATCGCCGCTGCGATCGACTCCGGCGTCGTCGAGTCGCCGAGAAAGGCCCGGATCTCGACGCGCGACTCCATCGCCTCGAGCGTGCTGCGGATATTGAGTGCCACAAGCGAGAAGAGCCCGAAGGCGAAGAGCGAGAAGGCGATCGTCGTGATACTCAGAACGCTGAGCACCGGGGCTCGCTTGAATCCGAGCAGCGCCTCGCGCGCGGCGAGCCTCATGGGGTCAGCTCCGGCGTGCGACGCTTCTCGTCGCTGGAGTCGAAGACCACCGCCCCGCGATTGATCTCGAGCACCCGCAGGTCGGCGCGCTTCACGAGGTCGAGGTTGTGCGTCGCCATGAGGACCGCCGTGCCGGCCGCGTTGATGTCGCGCAACAGCTGGAAGACGCCGCGCGTGGCACGATCGTCGAGGTTGCCGGTCGGCTCATCGGCGACGAGGACGACGGGGTCGTTGGCCAGGGCGCGGGCGATCGCCACACGTTGCTGCTCGCCGCCGCTGAGTTCGCGCGGCATGCTGGTCGCCTTGGAGGCGAGCCCGACCTGCGCGAGCAGTCGGCTGACCTTGGCGTGGATCTTCTCCTGCGGCGTCCCGATCACGTCGAGCGCGAAGGCGATGTTCTGCTCGACGGTGCGATCCTCGAGGAGACGGAAGTCCTGGAAGACGACGCCGAGCTTGCGCCGCAGCATCGAGATCTCCTTGCGCGAGATACCCTTCGAGCGCGTCGTGCTCACCCTGACGTCGCCGCGCGTGGGGAGTTCGTCGAAGTAGGTCAGCTTGAGGATCGTGCTCTTTCCTGCACCGCTCGGTCCCGTGAGGAAGACGAATTCACCCTTGTTGACGCTGAACGAGACGTCGTTGAGGGCGATTCCGGTGCGCGGATATTCTTTTGAGACGTTGGCGAATCTGATCACGGTTGCTGTAGGCTGGCTTCCGTGAAGAAGGACGATTCAGCAGGCCGTACGTCAGCGCCCACTGGCGCAGTATCGTCCTTGCGGACGAGATCGCTGCGGGGACGCGCGCGCTCGTGTTAGGCAGGGTCCCGCGGTACCCGCGGTACCCGCGGTCGTTCGCGCTCGGGTGGTACGAGTCGCACGATTTCCGAGACGGCGATGCCGGCGATGTCGCGCACCGCCACGCCCCCCTTGGGGAGGCGCTCGTCGAGCGCGACCCGCGCCATCTCCTGCCGCCGCGGCCCTTGCACCCAGACGAGGTCCCCTTCGTTCAGAAGGCGGCGCGCTGCGTCCTCGGCCCGCAGCGTCACGAGCGGTCCGCGCTCCGGGTCGCCGCGCCGCGTGGCGGTGAAGGCGACCACCTGCAGCGGAGGGGTCGACGCCAGCGTCACACTGACTGCGGGAGCGAGACGAAGCCGTCGTCGCGACGCATCACGAGACGCCGCGCCGAGAGATGGTCGAGGACGCGGGTGGCAGACCCCGCCGGCGCACCCAACGCGCGCTCGATGTCCAACGGTCCGCAGTGACCGTGCGCGTTCACCACCTGCCAGGCGCGGCGCGCCCCGTCCTCGAGCGTCCCGACGAGTCGCAGCGCACCGCCCTCTTCTTCCACGATTACTGCCAGGTTATAGCGCTCGAGCACCGCTTCGATCGCCTCCAGGTGGCCATCATGCACGCCGCGGATGAGGAAGTACCGCTGCGGCTGCGCGGCGGCGTTCTGGTAGAAGTCCAGCAGCTTTCCCACGACCTCGTCGGCGCACGAGAAGTCGAGCATCTTCACGTGGGCGAAGTCGATGACCGTCACGTTAGGCTCGGGGAGTTCGGCGAGTGCCGCCTCGATCGCCTGTCGCACCGCCACGCCTGTGGGGCGTGTCACGAGATTGGTGTACAGGTCGCACACCGTCTTGCGAAGGACGGAGCTCACGGAAATATGGTAGATCACTTCTGGGGTACCCGCTCCGGTATCGTGATCTGGACCTGCGACCCCGGCAGGGGTGACAGGTGCTCGCGCAGGGGGAGGTCGTCGTCCCACGGGGGGACGAGTGAGATGCGGGCCGTGCCACTGCGCACGGAGAGCTTCCCATCCCATCGCCCGACGTAGCGTCGGACGCCCGCGAGCCCCTGCCCGCGTCCCGGATCACGGAATCGACTGACGCCACGAATCACCGCCTCTTCGAGCGCGGCCGCGTCGTCCCACCGGTCGCTCAGCTTGCGTCCCGGCGCACTCTCCAGCGAGCGACGGAAGCCGATCCCGGCATCACAGACGGCGATGACCACCACGCGCCGGCCCAACCGCTGGCGATAGCGATACGTCTGTACCGCCACCCACCCCATGGTCTGCGCGTGTTCGACGATGTTCTGGCACACTTCAGATAACGTCATGGCAAAGCGCATCGTCGCCATCGGATCGAGGTTCAACTCGTTCACGAGGATCTGCTGCGCCTTCGATTGAATGCGATCAACGACATCATGCACGTCATCGCTCTTCGCGACGGGCGTGATCTCGAGCAACACGTTGGACTCGGCCGACGTCGTGCGCGCGCGCGGCACGTGGCCGTGCATCTCGAACAACTCTTCGGCGTAGCGATAGAAGCCCGCGCGTTGCCAGTAGCTCGCGGTCTCCTCGGTCTCCGGGCCCGTGAACGCGGCTTGTGTCCCGCGCGACTGCGCGAGTGTGAGCAACGCGGTCAGGCCGTACGGCGACGCCCAGCGCGTGTGGCGCGCATCGACGAGAACTTTCTGGTCGATGGCCACCGGCGCCAACTGCTCGAGCAGTTGTTCGAGCGTATGATCGTCGAGCGAGGGAGGGACGGTGATGACGGTCGTCACGAAGGAATGAGCTCGCCGCGAAGATGATGCGCGAGACCGCGGGCTCCGCGGTACGCCACGTTACGCGCGGCGGCTTTCGCCGCGGTCTGTAACGCGTTGGTGAACGTATCACCGCCGAGCAGTCGCGAGAAGAGTGTGGCGCCAAAGACATCGCCGCATCCTGTCGGGTCGCCGTCGCGCCCCTTGACATCGGCGGGTTCTGCGGCCACGCGCGCCGTACGAACCGCGCCGAGAACAGATGTTCCAGCGCCCCGACGCGCGAGGTCGTCCAGTTGCGAGACACCGGGTGCCAGGAAGTACACGGAGCCGCGCGCCCCCAGCGTGACGACCAGTGCCGACACCTGCTGGGCCAGCGCCATCGCCGCCAGCGCCATCGGGTCCGGCGCCATCATCGCCAGCTCGTCTTCGTTCAACTGCACGACGTCGGCGCACGCCATCCACTGCGCCGCGTTAGGCAGCGGCTGCAGCGTGCGCAATCCGTCAGGCTCCACCGCCAGCGTCAACGAGTGCAGGTCGAGGTAGATCGGACCGGCGAAGTGCTGCCGGATCAGCTGTGCCGTCTCGAGCTCCAGCTCGAAGCCACTGATCAAGTTGATGTACAGCGCATTGAGGTCGCGCAGGAGCGGCCTGAGCCCGAGCCAGGGCCACGGCGGCACGCCCCCTGTCAGCACCTCGCTCCGTCGCTCGTCGGAATGGTAGCGCAGCTCCACCCGGTTATTCGGATATGGCACCGCGATCGCCTCGGCGTCCGGCGCCACGCGGCGCAGCGTTCGGAGGAACTCACGCGCCCGCGCGTGCAGGTCCTCGCCCACGCGGGCCAGCGGCACCATCTGCCAGTCGTTAGGCAGCGCCGCGTCAAGCGCCGACAAGGCGTAGGTGATCCCTCCCCACTCCTCCACCGCCGCACTGCGCGGGTCCCGCCCGTGGATCACGTCCCAGACGAAACTCCCGATGACGCCCAGCCGCTTCACGCTCGGTCGCGGGACTGCTGGTTGAAGCTGGCCACCGCGCCCACCACGCCCGCGTTCCCCGGCAGCGACCCCGGCACGATCCGGCACGCCTCCACCGCCGCCGCGAACGCCCGCTTGCGCACCTCACGACGCAACGGCTCGAACAACGTCTCCCCCGCTTGCGTGACGCCCCCGGCGATCACCACCACGTCGGGATTGAAGACGTTCAGGAGATTGGCAATCCCCGCGCCAAGGAAACGCGCCGTCTCCCGCACGACTTCCAGCGCCGTTGGATCGCCCTTCTTCGCTGCGTCGTACACGATCGCCGCCGTCAGCCGCTCCACCTCGCCGTCGACCAGGGTGTACATGATCGAATCGTGGTCGCCGTGCATCTGCTCGCGCGCCCGCTCCGCGATCGACGGGCCCGAGGCGTACGCCTCGAGGCACCCGTAGTTGCCGCACTTGCAGCGTCGCCCCGTCACGTCAATCGTCGTGTGTCCGATCTCTCCCGCGATGTCCGACGAGCCGTGATACAACCGTCCGTCGAGGATGATCCCCCCGCCAATGCCCGTACCGATCGTCATCCCGACCACGTTGCGCCCCCCCCTCGCCGCGCCCAACCACCACTCGCCTAACGTGGCGCAGTTGGCGTCGTTGTCCAGCTTGACGGTGAGGCCCACACGGTCGCCGATGGCATCGCGCAGCGGAAAGTTCTGCCACCCGAGGTTCGGCGTGGTCAGGATCATCCCTCGCTCGCGGTCCAACGGCCCGGGGGCGCCGACACCGATCCCCAGGAAGGACGAGCGCGTGACCCCTCGCTGCTCCATCGTTTCCTTCATGGCCGTATCGATCATCCGCACGATGCGGTCGACCACCGCGTCCGCGCCCTGCTCCGAACGCGTCGGCTCCGAACGCGTCGCAACATCCTCGCTCCCATCTTCCGCCACCGCCCCCACGACAATGTTGGTCCCGCCGAGATCGACGCCGATGACGTAGCGGGGAGGCTTGGGCTTGGCCATGGCAGGAGAGATGACGAGAAGACGAGAAGACGAGAAGACGAATCGTCGCGAGCGGGTCAGGGGACGAGGTTGAGCTTGCGCAGCGCCAAATATGTCCCGAGAACGAGGATCATGACAGCAAAGCCCTGCTTAATACGCGCCTGCGGTACTCGGCGGCTCGCGCGCGTTCCGGCCAGTGCACCGATCGCCGCGACGCCGGTGAACGCCCCCACGAGATTCCACTGGATCGGGACCTGACCGATATAGCCGGCGAAGCCGCTCATCGAGTTCATCGTGATGATGAGCAGCGAACTCCCGACCGCCGTGCGAATCGGAACATGGGCGAGCAGCACGAGCGCCGGGACGATCACGAAGCCGCCTCCCGCGCCGATCAGCGCGGTGAGTACCCCAACGCCAAGTGCTTGGACCGCGAGCGCCGCGCTGAACCGGGCCTCGCTCGAGTCCTCGCTCGAGCTCTTGCGCGCCGAGAGATTCGAGCCGTCACTGGACCCCTCACGGGTCCCCTCCGCGGGTGCCGCAGGGGCCTTGAACGAGTCGCGCAGCATCAGGATCGAGGCCGTCAGCGCAAAGACGGCGAAGAGTCCGAGCTGCACGCTCTCGGGGACGTGTCGCGCGACGCGCGCCGTCACGAAGGCCCCCACCATGGCGAAGCCGCCGAACGGGAGGGCGACGCGCAGGTTCACCGTCCCCTGCCGCCAGTGCGTCAGGAAGCCGACGAACGAACTCATGCCGACCACCGCGAGACTCATGGCGATCGCCGGCTTGGTGGGCACCTGGAAGACATACAGGAAGATCGGAAGGGCGAGGATCGACCCACCACCACCAAGCAGGCCCAGCACCCCTCCGACCAGAAGCGCGAGGATGAGGCCGAGTAGCGGGTGAGGAATTCCGGTCACGCGCTGACATCCATCGCGCGCCGGACCTCGTCCACGGCCTGTGAGACTGCGGCGACGGTCAGGTCGCGCATGCACCGCCAGTGGCCCAGCGGGCAGCTTCGGGGGCCGTGGGCGTCGCAGGGGCGACAGCTGAGCATCTCCACTTCCGCGACCCGGTGCGCCGTGGCCAGCGGACCGAATCCGAACGCTGGCACTGTGGGGCCGAACAGGGCGACGGTCGGGGTGTCCATGGCCGACGCCAGGTGCAATGGCGCCGAGTCGTTGGTCACCAGCACACGCGCGCGTCGCAGCAGTGCGGCGGAGCCGAGCAGCGAGAGCCGCCCCGTGGCATCAATGACATGGCCGAAGACCTCCGTTCCAATCGCCTCGGCGAGCGGTTGATCTCCCGCGCTCCCGAGAACGACGACGCGCCCGAGGGCGGCGAGACGGCGTGACAGCGCGGCGAAGTGCGGCCAGCGCTTGGTCGCCCACACCGACCCGGGCGCGATGGCGAGTAGCGGTTCGCCAGCGTGCCCGTTGGCGTCCAGGAGGCGCTGCACGGCATCCTCTTCCTCGGCGCCAGGGTGCAGTGAGGGGCGGATCGTCGTTGACGCGGGCGGTGCCGCGTCATCGCCCGCCGCAAGGCGCCAGAGCCGCTCGGCGTGATGCTGATCCCGTACGTGTGCGCGCTGTTCGGTGTACAGAAAGCGCCCCGCAGAGGTCGAGAAGCCCACCCGCCGCTCGAAGCCGGCCGCCAACGCGAGCGCGGCGCTGCGCACAGATCCCTGCGCCAGGTAGGCTACGTCCGAGCGGTCCAGCGCGCGCGCCTGCTGCACCACCGCGCGGAACCCTCCAACGCCCGAATGCGTGCCGCGCTTGTCGTAGCGATAGACGTGGCGCACCGCTGGATGATGCGCGAGGAGGTCCGCATTTGCCGGCGTCGCCACCACATCCACCGGGCCGCGCACGGCAAGCGCGCGCAGCAAGGCGGTGGTCAGGATCATGTCACCGAGAAAGGAGGTCTGGACGACGAGCGAGCGGCTCATGCCATCAGTTCGTGTCGTCGACGCCAGAGCTTCGATTCCCCATTCACCCCCCAGGAGGTCACTCGTCTTCTCGTCTTCTCGTCTTCTCGTCCGCTATTAGTCCACCTGCAGCACCGCGAGGAACGCCTCCTGCGGAATCTCCACCGAACCGACCTGCTTCATCCGCTTTTTTCCTTCCTTCTGCTTCTCGAGCAGCTTGCGCTTGCGGGAGATGTCGCCGCCGTAGCACTTCGCGAGCACGTCCTTCCGCAACGCCTTCACCGTCGTGCGGGCGATGACCTTCGTTCCGATCGCCGCCTGGATGATGACCTCGAAGAGCTGCCGCGGGATCAGCTCCTTGAGCTTGTCGGCGATCTTGCGGCCCCAGTCGTACGACTTGTCCGTGTGGATGATGACCGAGAAGGCATCCAGGACCTCGCCGTTGATCAGCATCTCGAGCTTGACCAGCTTGCCCGGACGGTAGTCGGCCATCTCGTAGTCCAACGACGCGTAACCGCGCGAGATGGTCTTGAGCCGGTCGTAGAAGTCGAGGATGATCTCCGCGAGGGGGAACTCCCAGTCGAACTCCACGCGCGCGGTGTCGATGTACTTCATGCCGAGGTAGATGCCGCGCCGCTCGGTGCCTAACGTCATGATCGGCCCGATGTACTCCGCCGGCGCGACGATGCGAGCCTTGACGTACGGCTCCTCGATGCGATCGGTCGACGCCGGGGGCGGGAGCTTGGACGGGTTCTCGATCAGCTCCATGTCGCCGTCCGTCTTGTACACGTGGTACTCCACGCTCGGGACGGTGGTCACGAGGTCGAGGTTGAACTCGCGCTCCAGCCGCTCCTGCACAATCTCCATGTGCAGCAGCCCGAGAAAGCCGCAGCGGAAGCCGAAGCCGAGTGCCGTCGATGTCTCGGGCTCGTAGTTGAGCGAAGCGTCGTTGAGCTGCAGCTTCGACAGCGCATCCCGTAGCGACTCATACTGCGAGGTGTCCGTCGGATAGAGCCCCGCGAAGACCATCGAGC
>JBDTUA010000217.1:0-9082 GCA_040007995.1 Gemmatimonadota bacterium
ACATTTCGCTCCGGCTTCGCTGTGGGAGTGGAGCGGTCTCGCCCTTGGCGCGCTCACCGGCGCCTTCGCGGCCCCTTGGCTTGGGCGCTGGGCGACACCGCGCTCGGCGCGCTCGGCGCGCTGAAGGGACGCCGACACCGACGATAGCGAGCCCCACCGCGACTAAGCGGCCACAGTGTCGTAGCGCCGTGGTCGCCGGGTATTGAGCTTTGGACGGCGTTGCCAGGTACCGACGACGTTCGACCCGGATTTCCAGTCCCGAAATTCGCATCGGTCACCGCCGCCGCTTGAAGCGTGCTGTGCGTTCCGCGAACTTTCGGTCGTGCCAGTGTTCATGCAGGCCTTCGACTCGCTCCGCGAAATCCTCAAGATCGGATTCTTCGCAATCTTCGTCGTGCTCGGCATCGTCTGCGGCGTCGATTGGCTCGTGCGCACGCGTCGCCTGAATCCGTTCGGCCAAGTGGCGCGCTTCTTCCGCCAGAGCGTCGAGCCGCTGATGGCTCCGGTGGAAGAACGAATCGTTCGGGCCGGAGGAGTTCCGACGCACGCACCCTGGTGGGCGCTCGCGGGGATCGCGGTCATCGGAATCGTCGTGCTGAGTCTCCTGGACTTCGTGCAGACGCAGGTGGGGGCGTTCTACTTCGCCTCGCAGACGGGAACACGTGGTGTGCTGCGCATCCTCCTCAGCGCCGTCTTCGGCATCCTGCGCATCGCGATCATCGTGCGCGTCATCAGCTCCTGGGTCCGCGTCTCACCCTACTCCGGCTGGGTTCGCTGGGCTTTTACGCTCTCCGAACCGATACTTCGTCCATTGAGACAAATTGTCCCAACGATCGGGATGATCGACATCACGCCTATCATCGCGTACGTGCTGCTGGGTCTCCTGGAGGGGTTCGTCGTCGGGTTGATGTGAGCGGGGTCAGGATCGACGTTCGCGACCATGCCGTACGCTTTCCGGTGCGGGTCATGCCGCGGGCGTCGCGCACCGAGTTGGCCGGGGTGCATGCCGGTGCGCTCAAGATCCGCCTTCAGGCGCCACCCGTCGACGGTGCGGCGAATGACGCGCTGGTGCAGTTTCTCGCGTCGGTGCTCCATGTACCGCGACGCATGATCCGGATCGTGACAGGGACCTCGTCCCGCAGCAAGGTGGTAGAGGTCGAGGGCATCGATGCCACCGCGGTAACGCGACTGGCCGGGGAGGACTAGCACACGTGATACTGCTGATTGGGACGGACGAATCGCTGTTGGAGGGGCTCACCCAGCTGTTGGCCGGGAACGGTCAGCGCGTGCGGATTGCCCACTCGGTCGCCGAGGCCGAAGAGATCGCGGTGCAGACTCTACCGCTGCTCGTGGTGGTGAATCGAGAGTTGGTGACGGACGACGGTGGCGCGCGGGTATGTCAGATCGCGTTGGCTCCCGGTGGGGCGTATGTCCTCTATCGTGCGATGACCGAGGAGGGCGGATCGCTGGCCCTCCCGCATTCGATCGCGCGCCAGACCCTCGCCGATCTCTCGCTTCCACTCGAGCGGCAGCGCTTGCTCGCGCTGGCGCAGTATGTCGGCGCGCGGGCACGGGGGAGCGGCCGCGCGCGATCCGATACCCCACCCGAGCAACGGGTGCCCTAGGAGCGGTCGGAGACATCGGAGCGATACCGCCCGGGCGGCGGGACGCTCGCGAGCGACCGCGGACCGCTTGCTTCGCGACGCGACGCTCGCTATTCCTCCACGCGGCCCCAGCGCGCCGCAGCTCGTGCGCCGGGCGCAGAGGACACACAACTGATACGTCGTGGCGATTTTCCGGCAACTTGCGGCCACGTTAAATAATTCGCTAAAGCGCCTGCCCGGCGCCTCCCTGTGCCGGGCTGCTTTTTTGTGAGGTACCCGGTGAGCGCTCCCAAGAACGTCGCCCAACTTCCCATCCGCTCCGCCTATCTCGCCGCGCTCGCGCGCGGCGTCCTCGTGTTCGATGGTGCGATGGGGACGAACATTCAGCGCCACCAGCTCACGGCGGACGACTACGGCGGCAAGGCACTGGAAGGGTGTAACGACCACCTGGTCCTGACGCGCCCCGACGTGATCCAGGGCATTCACGAGTCGTTTCTCGCCGTCGGGTGCGACGTCGTCGAGACGTGCACGTTCCAGGCGACCCCACGTCGGCTCGCGGAGTGGGGACTGCTCGACCGGACGCAGGCGATCAACGTGCAGGCGGCCAGGCTTGCGCGCGCCGCGTGCGATCGATTCGCGACCCCCGATCGCCCGCGCTTCGTCGCGGCATCGATCGGTCCGACAGGGATGCTCCCGTCGAGCAGTGATCCCGCGCTCTCCAACGTGACGTTCGGCGCGTTGAGCGACGACTTCTATACGCAGGCCAGCTACCTGGTCGAAGGGGGCGTCGACGTGTTGCTGATCGAGACGTCGCAGGACATCCTCGAGGTCAAGGCAGCGCTGGCGGGGTTCGCCCGACTCTTTCACGAGTTAGGCTATCGCGTACCGGTGCAGGCGCAGATCACGCTCGACATCAGCGGGCGTATGCTGTTGGGAACGGACATCGCGAGCGCGATGACGACGCTCGAGGCGCTCGGGGTCGACGTGATCGGCGTCAACTGCTCGACCGGACCCGAGCACATGCGCGAACCGGTGCGCTACTTATCCGAGCATGCGAGACTCCCGGTCTCGGTGATCCCGAACGCGGGGCTCCCGTTGAACACGGGGACGGGGGAGGCGCTCTACCCGCTCGAGCCGGCGCCGATGGCTACGATGCTGGCCGAGTTCGTGCGCGACTTCGGCGTGCGGATCGTCGGTGGGTGCTGCGGCACGACGCCGGAGCATCTCGCCGCGATCTGTGGCGCGGTGGATGCGCTGGGTGTGCGCGGTGGGGGGGGGGATGGCGTGAACGGGAGTGGGGGAGGCGTGGGTGACGGCGTTGGAGGAGGCGTGGGTGACGGCGTTGGCAGCACGGCGTGGGGGGCCCCCCCCCAAACCAACGATCGCTCCTCGCCCCCCGCGCCCCCGCATCATTCCAGCGCCTCGCCCACCATTTCCTCGCCGGCCCACCACCACGAGGTGCCGCGGGTGTCCTCGGCGATGCGGGCCATCACCCTGCATCAGTCCCCGCCCCCGCTCCTCGTCGGCGAACGCGTGAATGCGCAGGGCTCGCGCAAGGTCAAGCGATTGCTCCTGGCGGACGACTACGAGGGCATCCTCGAAGTCGCGCGCGAGCAGTCGGAATCCGGCGCGCACGTCCTCGATGTCTGCGTCGCCCTGACCGAGCGGGGCGATGAAGGCGAACAGATGGCGCGCGTCGTCAAGCTGCTCTCGATGTCGGTGGAACCGCCGATCATGATCGACTCCACCGAGGCGAGCGTCATCCAGGCCGCGCTCGAGCACATCCCGGGTCGGGCGATCATCAACTCCATCAACATGGAGAACGGCCGGACCCGCATCGACAGCGTCGTCCCCCTCGCGATCACGCACGGTGCGGCACTGGTCGCCCTCACGATCGACGAGGTCGGGATGGCCAAGACGCGTGACCGCAAGCTCGAGGTGGCGCGTCGCATCCACGAGATCGTGGTCGACGAGTACGGCATGCACTCGGCCGACCTGATCTTCGACGCGCTGACCTTCACGCTCGCCACGGGCGACGCCGAATGGATCGACTCGGCGCACGAGACGATCGAGGGGATCCGGCTGATCAAGCGGGAATTGCCGGGCGTCCTCACGATCCTCGGCGTCTCGAACGTGAGCTTCGGCCTCGCGCCGCAGACACGTGCCGTCCTCAACTCCGTCTTCCTGCATCACTGCGTGCAGGCCGGGCTCGATGCGGCCATCGTGAATCCCGCGCACGTCACGCCGTACGCCGAGATTTCCGGCGAGGAGCGCCAGCTCGCTGACGACCTGGTCTTCAACCGCCGCGCCGACGCCCTGCAGCGCTTCATCGAACGGTACGACAAGCAGCCAGCAGACCGTGGGCGAGAGGCCGGGGACGGCCGCGTCGATCCGACCGAGGGTTTTGAGCCGGCAGAGCGGGTGCAATGGATGGTCGTGCACCGGAAGAAGGAAGGGATCGAGGAGGCGCTCGACGCTGCGGGGGTGCGCGAGGAACCGGTGCGCGTCCTGAACGAGGTTCTGCTTCCGGCGATGAAGGAAGTGGGAGACAAGTTCGGCGCGGGCGAACTGATCCTCCCGTTCGTGCTGCAGTCCGCTGAGGTCATGAAGCGGGCGGTGAAGCACCTCGAGCAGTTCCTCGAGAAGCAGGACGGCTACACCAAGGGGCGCGTGGTGCTCGCCACCGTGTATGGCGACGTGCACGACATCGGCAAGTCGCTCGTGAATACGATCCTCGCGAACAACGGCTACACCGTCTTCGACCTTGGCAAGCAGGTCCCGGTGAATACGATCATCGAGAAGGCGATCGAGGTGAACGCCGATGCCATCGGACTCTCGGCGCTCCTGGTGAGCACGTCGAAGCAGATGCCGCTCTGCGTGCAGGAACTGGATCGCCGCGGCCTGCAGATCCCCGTGTTGATCGGCGGCGCGGCGATCAATCGACGCTTCGGACGCCGCGCGCTCTTCGTCGAGGGTGATCGCGCGTACAACTCCGGCGTCTTCTATTGCAAGGATGCCTTCGAGGGATTGGAGACCATGGACCGACTGCAGGAGCCGGGCGCACGGGCCGGCTACGTCGAGCGGGCCACCGCCGAGGCGCGCGCCGACGTCTTCCTGCATACGGCCGTTGGCAAGGACATCAGCCGCGGAGATGCCGCCGGGGCGCGCAGCGACGTCTCGGCTACATCGCCAGTGCCGGCGACCCCGTTCTTCGGGACGCGCATCCTGCGCGACATTCCGCTGCCCGAGGTGCTGGCGCTGCTCGACCTCGATGAACTGTACCGCCTCCAGTGGGGTGGACGTGGCTCGGGCGAGGCCTACCACACCGCCGTGCGTGAGGAGTTCGAGCCAGCACTCGCTCGGTTGTCTGCCGACGCGGCCCGCGACCGGTGGATCGTCCCGCAGGCCGTGTACGGCTACTTCCCGGCGCAGTCGCAGGGAAATGATGTGATCGTCTACGACCCGGACGCCTTCGACGCCGACGGCGGGACGCGGCGCGAAGTGGCGCGCTTTCACTTCCCTCGACAGGAGGGGCGCGACCGGTTGTGCCTGGCGGACTACTTCCGCTCGGTGGAGTCGGGCGAAATGGATGTCATCGCGCTGCAGGTCGTGACCGTCGGCGATGAGGCGTCCCGACGCTTCGAGACACTCCAGGGGCTCGGCGAATATTCGGAAGCCTTCTACTCGCATGGACTCGCGGTCGAGGCCGCGGAGGCCACTGCCGAATGGCTGCACCGTCGCATTCGGACCGAACTCGGACTCCCGCCCACACAGGGGAAGCGCTACTCGTGGGGTTACGGCGCCTGCCCCGAACTCGATGATCACGGCACCGTCTTCTCACTCCTCCCGGCCGACGCGGTCGGGCTCACGCTCACCGAGGCGTTCCAGCTCATCCCCGAGCAATCGACGGCGGCGCTGATCGTGCACCATCCCGAGGCGAAGTACTATGCGGTGCGCGGCGAGGGGCGCCCGGATACGGCGGATGCGCGCTCCGGCAGCGACGGTGCCGCGACGCCGGCGACCTCGTCTGACGTCCCCAATGCGGCGCAGGTCGCCGACTCGACAGCTACGTGATCCGCGAACACCTGATTCCGTATTCCTTCGCGCTACGATCCGACCGAGAGCGCGAGAAAATCCCCACCGCCAGGACATGATGCGCCGAATCGTGCGCTTTGGACGAAGACTTCTCGCCGAACACAAGCTTCCCGCGCTCGCCAAGTCCGAACGGGCGCGCGATCGCACGACCCCGTTCGAGGACGATCCCGGCATCGACGCCGCCGTGCGCGCAGCGTTGGACTGGTTGGGTCGCGCCCAGGACCACACGAAGCTCGGCGATGATGGTGTGGCGCGCCACTTCTCACTGATCGACGGCTGGTCATCCTCGTATCCCGAGACTACCGGCTACGTGATCCCGACACTGCTCGACTGCAGCGAGCGACTGGGCGATCCCGTCCTGTCGGCGCGCGCCCGTCGCATGCTCGACTGGCTGGTCTCGATCCAGTTTCCTGATGGGGGATTCCAGGGGGGATTGGTCGACGCCACGCCGCGCGTCCCGGTCACCTTCAACACGGGTCAGATCCTGCTCGGGCTCGCGGCGGGAGCGCGCGTCTTCGGCGACGGGTATCGCGAGCCGATGCGCCGAGCCGCCGAGTGGCTCGCCACGTCGCAGGATGCGGACGGCTGCTGGCGAAAGCACCGCACGCCGTTTGCCAAGCCGAGTGACAAGGCCTACGAGACCCACGTGTCGTGGGGGTTGTACGAGGCGGCGCGCGTGGAGCCCAATGCCGCGTGGGTGAAGGCCGCGAATCGCCAGGTGCGCTGGGCGATATCCAAGCAGCGAGCCAATGGCTGGTTCGCCGAGAACTGCCTGAACGACCCGCAACATCCCCTGACGCACACCATTGGCTACGTCATGCGGGGCGTGCTCGAGGCGCACCGATTCACCGGCGAGGCGGACTTCCTCGCGTCGGCGCTCCGGTGCGCGCGTGGGGCGCAGTCCGCGCTTGCGCCTGACGGTCGGCTGCCAGGCCGCCTTGGGCACAACTGGCAGGAAGCCTCGGACTGGGTCTGCCTCACCGGGACGGTGCAGATCGCCCACTGCTGGCTCCTGCTCTCGCAGCTGACGGGCGACACGTCGCTCGCCGAATCGGCCTACCGGGCGAATGCGTTCGTTCGAAAGACCTTGCGCCGCAATGGCGACCCCGGCGTGGTCGGTGGCGTGAAGGGATCGTTGCCGTGCGACGGAGGCTACCTCACGTGGGAACTCCCCAACTGGGCCGCCAAGTTCTTCATCGATGCCAATCTCGTGGAGCGCGACGTGCGTGCCGCCCCCACCAGTGCCTGACGCGTTCCCCCTGACCTTCCCCGCATGACCAGCCGCGACACGCTCCGCGAGCGACTCGTCGATCCGGAGGCCGTCGTCGTCGTCGACGGGGCGATGGGGACGATGCTCTACACGCGTGGCGTCTTCATCAACCAATGTTACGACGAGCTCTCGTTGCGCGCCCCAGACCTCGTGCGCGGGGTGCACGAGGAGTATGTGCGCGCAGGCGCTGAGGTCCTGGAGACCAACTCGTTCGGTGCGAACCGCGTCAAGCTGGCGCACTTCGGGCTCGACGGCGAGGTGCGCGCGATCAATGAAGCCGCGGCGCGTGTCGCCCGGGAGGCCGCCGGCGACGCCGCGCTGGTCGCCGGGGCTGTAGGCCCGCTCGGCGTGCGGCTTGAGCCGTATGGTCCCACCAGCTTCGAGGAGGCGCGCGCGATCTTCGAGGAGCAGCTGACGGCGTTGCGCGACGGCGGCGTTGACGCCTTCATCCTCGAGACCTTTGCCGACCTCGAGGAGATCACGCAGGCGGTGCGTGCCGCGCGAGCAGTCGCTCCCGACCTCCCGTTGATCGCCCAGATGACCGTGGATGTCGAGGGAAGGACCGTCTACGGCGCGTCGCCCGAGAGCCTGGCCCTCGGCCTCGACGCATTGGGCGTCGATGTCATCGGCCTCAACTGCTCTGTGGGTCCGCAGATCATCCTCGAGGCCATTGAACGCATGGCCGCTGTGACCCGCACGAAGCTGAGTGCGATGCCAAATGCCGGCATGCCGCGAGAGGTCGGCGGGCGCAAGATGTACATGGCCAGCCCGGAATACATGGCGACCTACGCCCGTCACCTGCTGCAAGCGGGGGTGAAGGTGATCGGCGGCTGCTGCGGGACAACTCCCGCGCACATCCATGCGGTGGTCGAAGGCATTCGACCGTTGGTGCCACGGCAGCGGCGGGCGACCCCCCGCGGCACCGACGCCCAGCATTCGATGGAGAGCAGCGCTGCCGCCCATCCGGTGCGGCATCCCGGCGTGACGCCGGTCCCCCTGGCCGAGCGCTCGCGGTGGGGGGCAAAGATCGCCACCGGCGCGTTCGTCACGTCGGTGGAGATCGTCCCGCCGCGCGGAGTCGATGCCTCGCGCATGCTGGACGACGTGCGTGCGCTCAAGCTGGCGGGCGTGGATGCGGTGAACGTTCCCGATGGCCCGCGGGCACAGAGCCGCATGGGGGCGATGATGACCTCCCTCCTCATCGAGCAGCAGGTGGGGATCGAGACGGTCTGTCACTACGCCTGTCGCGACCGCAACCTGCTCGGCATGCTCTCGGACTTGTTAGGCGCGGCGGCGATGGGGCTCCACAACCTGCTGGTCATCACGGGCGATCCGCCGAAGATGGGACCGTATCCCGACGCGACGGCTGTCTTCGACATCGATGCCATCGGGCTGACGAACCTGGTGAGCCACCTGAACCGCGGACTCGACCCCGGCGGTCACCCGATCGGTGCTCCGACGCGCTATGTGATCGGGGTCGGCGTGAACCCGGCCGCAATCGACCCGGCGCACGAGCGGAAGCGGTTTGCCTACAAGGTCGACGCTGGCGCCGAGTTCGCAATCACGCAGCCAGTCTTCGATCCGCGGCAGCTGGAGCACTTCCTGCGGGAGGTGGAATCGACGCGCATCCCGATCGTGGCCGGCATCTGGCCGCTGGTGTCGCTGCGGAATGCGGAGTTCCTCGCGAACGAAGTTCCGGGCGTCGTCGTGCCGGACGAGGTGCTCGATCGCATGCGGCGCGCCAACCAGCGGTCGGCGGATCACGCAATCGCCGAGGGCGTCGCGATCGGGCAGGAGATGCTCGCGCTGGTGCGACACGAGGTTCAAGGGGTGCAGGTCTCCGCGCCGTTCGGCAAGGTTGCCCTGGCGCTCGAGGTGCTGCAGTCGGCATGAAGGTCACCGGGCGCGCGGCGGGCCGATCGCGCCAGCTTCATGCCTGATGGACCTTACGCGAAATTCTGGATGCTTTCGCCGCGCGATGCATCTCGATCGACGTCATCGCTCGTCGCCTCCGTAGCGCTGCTACGCACGCTCCTCTCGACGCGTCAGCCGGGCGCCTCACGCGCCTCGGCACGTACCATATTGCGGCTACGACCCGCTAGCGAGCTGCGGC
>JBDTUA010000218.1:0-9044 GCA_040007995.1 Gemmatimonadota bacterium
TGGGGACCTTTCCAGTCACGCCTGGCGCCATCAACATCCTGCGCGTGTCGAGGAGTGGCGAGGTGCGGGTGGTGGCCGCGGGGTTCGCGACCGTGCTCGGGCTCGATTTTGACCGGCGCGGCAGGCTCTACGTGCTCGAGAGCACGCCGGGCGCCGGATATCCGACGCCGTTCACGGGGCGGGTGACCCGCATTTCCGGAAACGGCAGCCGGGAAGTCGTCGTGGAAGGGCTGTTCCTCCCGACCGGGATGCGCTTCGGGCCCGACGGCATGCTCTACATTTCCAACAAGGGCTTCGGGCCCCCGCAGCCGGGCGAGATCCTGCGAGTAAATGTCCCTGGCGCGAACAAGCTTGGCCGTCGCGAAGAGCAGGCCTACCGAGTGATACGAACGCGCCATCTGGTCGCGGGGGCCGGTTCGGGTGTTCCGTGTGCGAGAGGATGGGTCGCGCCGTTCGCACTTCGTAATGTTAGCTCCGGCTCGCATACAGTATCGCCATGGTGACCGCTGCCAGTATCGAGACCGCTGTAATAGCCCAAGGGACCCACCACGGAAGCGCCGCTGGCGCTGTCACCGCCGCACTTGGCCCCGCGCGCTTCGGCACACCGACAGTCGGCGCGATCGCGTCGATGATCGCCTGCCCGGTTGCAGGACGATCGTCCGGACTCTTCGCCAGGCAGCGAGTGACGATGTCGGCCAGGGGACGCGGTGTGTCGGGCCGGCGGGTGAGAATCGGCTCCGCCGTCTTGTTCGCGTGCGCCTCGAGGATATCCGACGGATACTTCCCGGTGAATGGCGGGTGCCCGGTTATCATCTCGTACGCGACCACCCCCAGGGCGTACAGGTCTGCCCGATGATCGAGCCCCGCGTCGCCGCGCGCTTGTTCTGGCGCGATATACATCGGCGTGCCGACGCTCATTCCAGTCTGCGTGATGCGGAGGATTTCGGTCTCGGCGGTTGCCGAGTTGAGTAGCGCCTTGCCGATGCCGAAGTCGAGCACGACGGCGCGCCCGTGAAAGAACATGATGTTCTCGGGCTTTATGTCGCGATGGGCGATCCGTTCCTCGTGCGCGTAGGCGAGCGCCCCGGCGACCTCCTCCAGGATGCGGCAGATATCGGCGAAGGCCATGGGCCGCTCGCGATTCATGCGCTCGCGCAGCGAATCCCCGTCGACCATCGGCATCGTGTAGTACAGGTGCGACCTCGCCTGTCCCGACGAAAGCAGCGGGACGATGTGCGGATGCTGCAGACGCGCCGCCCAGGCGATCTCGCGTTTGAAGCGTTCGGCCGAGAGAGAGGCGGCGAGTTCGGGCGAGAGCACCTTGATGACCACGCGCCGTTGCAATCCCTCTTCGACCGCCACGAAGACGCGAGACATGCCGCCGCGTGGGAGTTCGCGCTCAATCGTGTACTCCTCGGCCAGCGCGCTCTGCAAGTCGGTGCGGAGGTCTGCGGCGGACATCTCCCCTCCCCGTTGAGTGTGCTTGGTCAATGTACGCCGGAACAGGGAGCAGCGCAGCGGGGATGGCAGGCCGCGATTTGGTGCGCTGCGCGGGAGACGAACGCGCCTATCGTCCAACGCCAGGATGCCGTTCGTCCGCACGTCGTGCTTGACATGCGCACCCGCCACGCTGCTTCCGTCGCTTTGACGCCGGTGATCACGCGTGGTAGGATAGGCCCACCCACACCCTCCCAGGCTCGCGCCGGTCCGTCACGCGTCGGCGCGAGGAGGGCGAGGACTTCGCCCACTCTCGATCCGCCGCACATGTCCCCCGCTCTCTCGCAGACGAGTCCCGGTCGGCACCGCCCCGCCTTGCGCCCCGATCGCGGGCATCACATGCGCCTCGCGGGAGTGCGACCGTCGACACGATCCCACCCGCGCGTCACGACCATCGCCCGAATGGCGCTCGCCGCGCTCTCGACGCTGGCGCTGACACTCGCCGCCTCCATGCGGCTGCCCGCACAGGGCAACGCCGGGACCGTCGCGCCGGCCCCACGCATTGCGACGGAGCTCTATCGCCAGCTGCATTGGCGGACGATCGGTCCCGAGGGAAATCGCTTCACGTCGGCGGTCGGAATTCCCGGCGATCCGCTGACCTACTACGTGGGCGCGGCGTCGGGAGGAATCTGGAAGACAACCGACGGCGGGGTGAACTGGCAGTCGCTCTTCGACGACCAACCGGTGCAGTCGATAGGCGCGCTGGCGATTGCCCGCAGCGACGCCAACGTCGTCTGGGCGGGAACTGGCGAGGCGCACATTCGTAGTCACATCTCGCTCGGCGAGGGGATCTACAAGTCCACGGATGCCGGAAAGTCGTGGACCTTGATGGGGCTCGAGAAGACCGGTCGCATCGCGCGCGTGGTGATCCATCCGCAGGATCCGAATTCCGTGCTGGTGTGCGCGCTGGGCCACGCCTACGGCCCGCAGCCCGAGCGGGGCGTCTATCGCACCACCGACGGGGGCGTCACATGGACGCGCGTCCTGCACGTGGACGACAATACAGGATGCTCCGACCTGGCGATGGATCCGTCGAATCCGCGGATTCTCTTTGCCGGCATGTGGCAGATCGAGATTCATACGTGGGGACGCACGAGCGGTGGACCCGGGAGCGGGCTGTTTACGTCGCGGGACGGTGGGGTCACCTGGACGCGTCTCACGGGGCACGGGCTTCCGAAGGGACCGGTGGGCAAGGTGGCCGTGGCCATCGCCCCGTCCAACCCCGCGCGCGTCTACGCCCTGATCGAGACGGGCGACGGTATACCTTGGGATGGACAACCAACCGAAAGCGGTCAGCTGTGGCGGTCCGAAGACGGCGGCGCGAACTGGGCGCTGACGAGCAGGGACCGCAACGCCATGGGGCGGGCGCACTACTACTCACGCATTGTCGCGGCCCCCGACGACCCGGACGAGGCATACTTCCTGACGGCGTCGTATGCCAAGTCGACCGACGGCGGCACCACGATCACCGTCGTGCCACGCGGAGAGGCACCGGGTGGCGATCACCATGACATCTGGATCGATCCCACCAACGGCGCGCGCCAGATCGTCGCCCACGACCAGGGACTCTCGATCACCCAGAACCGCGGCCGAACCTGGTTCCGGCAACGCCTGCCGAACGCGCAGATCTATCACGTGACGGTGGATAACGAGATCCCGTACAACGTGCTCGGCAACAAGCAGGACGAGCCATCGTACCGTGGTCCGTCCAACAGCCGACTGCAGGGATTCGGCGGCGACGGCGGCATACCGCGCGGGATGTGGCACTCGGTCGGGGGAGGCGAGAGCGGATGGGCTACGCCCGATCCCACCAACTCGAAGCTGATCTGGTCGACCGCCTCGGGATCGGGGATGGTCGGCGGAATCGTGGTGCGATTCGAGGAGGATCGGCGCCAGTTCCGGAATGTCGAGGTCTGGCCGCAACAGTCGAACGGTCCGGCGAGCGAGGTGCGCTATCGCTTCGTCTGGGACGCTCCCCTGCTCATCTCGCCGCACGATCACAACACGATCTACGTCGGCAGCCAGCACGTCCATCGGACGACTGACGGCGGGCAGAGTTGGCAGGTGATCAGCCCGGACCTGACGCTGAACGACAAGAGTCGCCAGGTGAGTTCGGGTGGGCTGACGCCCGACAACATCGGCGTCGAATACGCGGGGGTTGTCTACGGAATCGCCGAGTCGCCGCGCGAGAAGGGAACCATCTGGGTAGGGACCAACGACGGGCAGGTACAACTCACCCGCGACAACGGCGGCACTTGGACCAACGTGACCAGGAACCTCCCCAATCTCCCGGCGTGGGGCTCCGTCCGAAGCATCGTCGCGTCGCGGTATGACGCCGCGACCGCGTACCTCACCGTCGACTTCCACCAGGTGAATAATCGCGATCCGTTCATCTACAAGACGACGGACTATGGTCGGAGCTGGACGAGCATCACGGCAGGGATCCCGCGCAGCAACCTGAGCTACGCGCGCATCATCCAGGAAGATCCCAAGCGACGCGGCATGCTCTACGTCGGCACCGAGAACGGGATCTATGTGACCTTCGATGACGGTGCGCTCTGGCAACCGCTGCAGAACGACCTGCCGCACGCCCCGCTCTCTGGCATCGTGGTACAGGAGAACTTCGACGACCTGGTGATTTCCACGTACGGACGCGGCTTCTGGATTCTCGACGATCTCAGCGCCCTGCGGTCGCTGACGACGGAAGTCATCGCGAAGCCGGTCACCCTCTTCGCTCCGCGCGCCGCGTACCGATTCCGCCCGATCACCGCACCATCGAGTACGTATGACGATCCCACGACCGGCGAAAATCCGCAGTACGGCGCTTCGATCAACTATTTCCTGAAGGGTCCCGCAACCGGCGGGGTGAAGTTGACCATCGCGGACGCGCAGGGAACGGTGATCCGCTCGTTGACCGGGACCAATGTCGGCGGGCTCAATCGTGTGTACTGGGACCTGCGGCATGAGCCGTCGACAGAGGTGCGGCTGCAGACAAGTCCCATGTTCGCGGATCACATCGTTCCGGGTCCGGATGGACGAGTGGCCCCGGGGACTGGTCGACTGGCAATACTAGCACCACCCGGACGCTACACGGTCACACTCTCGGCCGGTGGAACCGACCAGCGGCAGTCACTCGAGGTGCTCAAGGATCCGAACTCGGGTGGAACGGACGACGAGATCGCGCAGCAGGTGCGCGCGCTGACGGCATTGCGACGCGACATGAACGACGGCGCCGACGCGGTGCATCGCATCGAGGGAGTGCGGGTGCAACTCGAAGCCATTCGCCGCGTCGTCGACGACGCCGAGGTGAAGCAATCCGCGGACTCGTTGCTCCATCAGTTCACCGACCTTGAACTGCACCTCGTCGACTTGCGGCTGACGGGTGGCGGGCAGGATGGCGTTCGGTTCGGCTCCAAGCTTCTGGCCAAACTCAACTATCTCGCGAATGGCATGGGGAGCAGCGACTTCAGGCCGACGAGCCAGCAGGGTGAAGTCCAGACGCTGCTGAATGGGGAACTCAAGGAACAGCTCTCGCGCCTTGAAGGACTGATCAACCGGGACCTCTCGGCTTTCAATGCCTTGCTTCGCGCGCGAAACGTTCCCAATGTGATAGTGAGGAGCCGCGGTCCCATCAGCGACTAGGCGCATAGACTCACGAAGCCGCCGGCATGCCCATGCGCCGAACGGTCTGGGCCGCCGGTCAAGTCGGCCCGCGGGCGGAACGCTGGTCCGTCTCGAGGTCCCGCTCGCAAGGTGACGTCAGGCTGAACGAACCCGCCGACCGATCACGGCGAATGCTCGACGGAGCCGCAATTGTCACCGGCTACGACCGATTTTGAGCGGCCGGGACATGGCTGCCGGGTTCTGGTGCATGGAACGCGATTGCCAGGCGATTCCATCCGTTGATGGCAACGATAGCCATCGTCAGATCGGCCAATTCGCGCTCATCAAACTGCTCAGCCGTCGCGGAGTAGAGCGCGTCCGGGATGCCATGGGGCTGCAGCTGTGTGACGGCCTCCGTCCAAGCGAGAGCGGCACGCTCGCGCGGGGTGTAAAACGGTGCATCCCGCCAGGCGGAAAGCACGAGCAATCGCTGAGGTGAGTCGCCAGCCGCAATTGCGTCCTTGGTGTGCATGTCCAGACAGAACGCGCATCCGTTCAGTTGGGAGGCACGTGTGCGCACGAGTTCCAACAACGCGTGTTCCAGTCCGGATTCACTTACGTAGCGCTCAAGCCCAAGCATGGCTCGATATCCGCCCTGCGCGACATCCTTGTATGAAATGCGTGTCATCTCTTCTCTCCACTGCGCGTTGTGATCGTCCGTTGTCCCTGAATCAGGTTGTGCGCGCGAACAGTGTTTCGGTGCGCTTCATAACGTGACGGCAAACTGCACGACGAAGATGTCGCCATCGACAGCGTATCTACAACCAAGACGTCCGTCGCGCTGCGATGCAGGAAGCGCCTACTCTCGAAGAGTCACCTCTTTGTCGTCTACCATCCCCAGCCTCCGCGCCTGTAGCTGTCCAGCCAGCGGGAACGTGGGGGCGAGGAAATCGAGGGCGAACGCAGGCTCGAAGAGACGAGGCGGGGCTCGGGTGGCTATAGACGGAAGTGCAGCCGCCACCGTGGTGCCCGAAGAGCGGTGCGCCCGCTGGGTGAGCCGACGGAGGGCGATTCTGCGCCTGAATAGGTGAGAGCATCTCATCCCTCGCACTGCATGTCCCGATGCCCAGGTCTGCTCCGCTCGTAAAGCTCGCGCTGGTCGCCGCGCTCCTCGGCGTCGGCTACAAGGCCTCCGAGTGGTACTCGCGCCCCTGCTGTGTCCCTCCCCCCCTCAACGAAGTCGTGCTGGGGACGCTATCCTCGCTCACGATGCCCGGACCGCGCCCCAACGACTTCGCGCTGGTGCTGCACCACGGAACTGGGGCCCTCGCACCCGTCTATCACTACGACTACGACCTGCGTATCGTGAGTCAGGGTCTCGCGGCCCTGACGTATCGGCCGGGCTATGCACGGGACGACTCGCTCAGCGTGACCGCACAATTCGCGATCGACAGCGTAACGCTCGACATACTGTGGGAGCTCGCGGCGCCACTCCGCATTGCGCCCGGTGCCCGGGACGACGACGACATCCCGGTTGGCGGGAGTTCACCGTCGTACGAGATCACGAGTCGCGGGAAGGTGCGCGAGGTGGCCGCGTGGCAGCCGAATCCGTGGCACGCGAATGCGCTGGCGCTGGCAGACCGCGCACGTGCCGCAATCCCGGACTCGGTGTGGGCACGCTGCGAGGACGCGCAGTCGCGCCTGCAGTCGTCAGAGGAATGAAGCACGTCCGACATATTCTCGGACGTCGAGCGACCTCTGTCGTGATGACCGCGGCCAGTTGACGACGCGCGGCGGCGGTGTCCAAGTCCGATGCGGGGCTCTTCCTCGCCGGCTCGCGCGGGATGCCCCTGCCTGCGCGAGTGACTCGCGATACACTCGGACGACCATCAGCCCTCGTTCGGCGTCGCTACGACGGATCCTTGGTCCGCGTCCTCGTCGCTCCGGTGAAGATCCCGATGCCGAGCAGGATGAGGCAGATGATGATGATCCAGTGTGGCGCGAGGTGCATCGAGACGAGCGCCCACGCTACGCCGCCAATAAAGATCGCGGTACCGATGAGGTAGATGACGAAGGACATGCGTGCTCTCCGGATATTCGTGCCATGAGGCGCTGTTGCACGGCAGCTGAAGGTTCGACTGCCGACCTGTGGGCAGACGAGCGATTGACCGCAGACCAGCCGGCAGACGAGCGATCGAACGCTAACAGATAAACGGGCGCGCCATGGAATGGCGTACCGTTGTATAGATGCCCCGAAGAGTCCGGCGACGGTATAGTCCGCGAGAGTAGTACGCATCTACCTCCTCAACCGCCGCGCTGCTGCTTCAACAGGTCGACGAGTAATGCTCGACGCGCAGGCAGGACGCTGGCCAGCACTCCGACCGCGAGAAGGACAACGACGGCGATGCGGCAATTGAGGGGATCGGTGGCGGGGACGCCGACTCGCGATGCGGCGGGCGAGGTCGTCGAGCGAGCCGTCCGCCATTTCTCGAGTGGCGGCAAGTGGAGGAGGGCGCGCGCTATCTCGCGGAGATGGCCGAGAGCGGCCCGAATCATTCGCTCGTCACCCACGATATGGCGCCACCCTCATCGTCTCCAACACCGCCACCGAATTCCGCCGGAATCCGTTCGCCACCTGCAGCAACCCCTCGTCGTCGCGACCCGACGGGAGCGGGTGCGCCAGCCGCACCTTCGGATCGTCCACCAACAGCTTCTTTGCCACCTCGGCGATCGGGCGCAGGTACTCCTGCCGCAACGCCCGTCTCAGCGTGATCTTCGCGCCGGTCGCCGCGCGCGCCCCCTGCGCATGGGTGTCCTGCTCGGTGGTCTGCAGCTGCAGCCTCGTCACCAACGCTGCGAGGGCGACGGCGTGCGGCGCCAGCTCCCCGACCGCGAACGAGTACTCCCGCGCCACCAGGAACTGGTGCGCACGCCGGAGCGTGTGCAGTCCCTGCTTTGTGCGGATTCGCATAGGCACTACCTCTCTATAAAGGGATGGACGCGACGGATGACGGAAGCGTGTGCGCGTCCTTCACGCCGCTGCCCATGGGTCGCGTGCGCGTGGTGCTGCCTGCTGCGGCGCGCGTCGGTGCGGCGCGGTCTGCGTTTCGCTGCCCGTGGACATACGCGCCGCATTGCCGGCCAGTCGGGCAGCGTTCCTTGGCGCGCGCCTCGCGATTCCTGGCGCGCCGTCCGCGTGCGGAGGACGGCGTGTTCCGTCGGCGGTGGGATGGTCCTGCCGCCGGTCCAGTGCGACGCGGAGGCGGAGCGATCGGTGCCGGGCGCGGCTCGCTCTGCGTGGTTAGCGGAGCGGGCGCCGCCGCGACCGGAGTGCGTCGCTTCAGGAGCGATGTCCTCGGCGCCTCCATCGCTGCAGTCCGCTCAGCGATCGCTACGTGGCGCCCGGCCGCCCTGCGGGAGCGCGTGGTGAGCGATGCCGCGCGCGCGACGCCGGGATGCGGCGCGGTGTCGGCGCGGCCGGCCGCAGTCGCGTCGGCTCAGCGCATCTCGTCTCCGCGCCCGCCCGGATCGTGGCCGATCTGCCGAGCCCTGTGAGGGCGTCGCGCCACTTCACCGGCGTTGCAGGTGGTGCAATGGTCCGTGCCTCCTGCCCAGACACCGGTGCAGCTCCACGCGGCTCCGGACACGCTGCACGTCGGGCGGTGCAGTCCGTCTCGTGCGCCGACGATGGCGACGTACCGTCGGTCGCCGACTCTTGGCCGGCAGGCTGACCCGCGCCGAGCCCCGTGCACTCCGCGCCGCCTACGATGTATGAGTCGCAACGAGCGGTGCATCGTGCCCGATTATCGTTTCGCAGCCAATCGGTAGCAGTGAGGATCCTCCGCCGCGTCGTCTCGCTCAAGCACCGCGTTCAGGCACCGCGTTCACGCACCCCTCTACCTAACCCCCCGGACCGGCGATTTTGTCAAGGGGGGGAGTGCGCC
>JBDTUA010000219.1:0-8975 GCA_040007995.1 Gemmatimonadota bacterium
GACGCGCGCTCCGCGCGCCCGACGCGCGCGTCACAGCTTGACGTCGCCCGATCTCTCTCGACGCCCATGGCCACCACGCAGCGCCTCTCCTTTGCCGGCTACTCCCCCGCCCACTTCCAGTGGCGCGTGGCGCGTGGCGTCGGCACCGTCACGCTCGACCGTCCGGAGCGCAAGAATCCGCTGACCTTTGAGTCATACGCCGAGTTGACGACGCTCTTCCGCGCGCTGGTGCAGGCGAGCGACGTCAAGGTCGTCATCATCACTGGCGCCGGCGAGAACTTCTGCAGCGGCGGCGACGTGCACGAGATCATCGGGCCCCTCGTCGAGGCCAAGAATGCCGGGCGCATGGAAGAGCTCCTCGCATTCACGCGCATGACGGGCGGCCTGGTGCAGGCGATGCGTGCCTGTCCCCAGCCGATCGTAGCCGCGGTCGACGGCATCTGCGTTGGTGCGGGAGCGATCCTGGCCATGGCCAGCGACCTGCGCCTGGCGACGGAGCGGGCGAAGGTCGCCTTCCTCTTCGTGCGCGTCGGGCTGAGCGGGGCCGACATGGGGGCGTGCGCGCTCCTGCCGCGGATCATTGGTCAGGGTCGCGCCTCGGAGCTGCTCTACACGGGACGCACCATGAGCGCCGCTGAGGGGGAACGGTGGGGCTTCTTCAACCGCCTCGTGGCGCCGGAGCACCTGGCGACCGAATCGCTGGCGCTCGCGCAGGGGCTGGCCGACGGCCCGAGCGTCGCACATGGTATCACGAAGGCCTGCCTGCACGCCGAATGGGGGATGTCGATCGACGCTGCCATCGAGCACGAGGCGCAATCGCAGGCAGTGTGCATGGGGACGCAGGACTTCGAGCGCGCCTATCGTGCCTTTGTGGCGCGAGAGGTCCCGCGCTTCGAGGGCAACTAGGGTGCGCGAGGCGAACGGGATCACGTGAGCGATACGAGCTATCTCGACTGGCCCTTCCTGGACGACGCCCACCGCGAGCTTGCGCGCTCATTCGCCGAGTCGGCGAAGCGCGAGGCAGCGTCGTGGGCGCATCCGGCGTCACACGACGTGGATGCCGCCTGCGTGGCCCGCGTTCGGCGCCTGGGGGCGCTGGATTGGCTGCGCCACACAGTCCCCGCGCCCTACGGCGGGATGCATCCGGTGCTCGACGTGCGCTCGTTATGCATCGCCCGCGAGACGCTGGCCTATCACGACGGCCTGGCCGACTTCGCCTTTGCCATGCAGGGACTGGGGAGCGGTCCGATCTCGCTCTATGGATCGACGGCGCTGCGGGAGCGGTACCTCCCGCGGGTCGCGCGCGGGGAACTCATCGCCGCCTTCGCGCTCTCCGAGCCCAACGCCGGGAGCGACGTCGTGTCCATGACCACCACGTCCACGCGCGATACCGACGGCTGGTGGCGACTCGATGGCGAAAAGACGTGGATCTCGAACGGCGGGATCGCCGACTTCTACACCGTCTTTGCCCGCTATCCCGAAGGGGGTGACCGTGCGTTCGCTGCCTTCGTCGTCGACGCCGCGACCCCGGGATTGCAGGTGGCGGAGCGGCTGTCGATCATCGCCCCGCACCCGCTTGCCCGCCTGACCTTCGACGCCTGCCGCGTCGCCCCGGACGCGCTGATCGGCGAGGCGGGCAAGGGCCTGCGCATCGCGTTAGGCACGCTGGACGTCTTCCGCTCCACGGTGGGGGCGGCGGCGCTCGGCTTCGCCCGCCGTGCGCTCGACGAGGCGGTGCGGCACGTGCGACAGCGCCACGCCTTTGGCCAGCCGCTGGCCGACTTCCAGCTCACCCAGGCGCGCATCGCCGACATGGCGCTGGCGATCGATGCGAGCGCCCTGCTCGTCTATCGCGCGGCCTGGACGAAGGACACCCGCAATGTTCGCGTGACCCGCGAGGCGGCGATGGCCAAGCTGTACGCGACCGAATCGGCGCAGCAGGTCATCGATAGCGCCGTCCAACTGCTCGGCGGGCTCGGCGTGCAGGCCGGGCACCCCGTCGAGACGCTGTACCGGGAAATCCGCGCCCTGCGCATCTACGAAGGGACGAGCGAGATCCAGAAGCTGGTGATCGCCGGCCAGCTGCTCGAGGGCGCCCGACACGACGAGGAGACCAGGGATGGCTGAACCGAGCGCGCGGCACCTCCCCGGCGGGGTCTCCACCGCCCACCGCGACACCTTCGCCCGCGACGCCCTCCCTCCGCAGGATTCGTGGCCCGTCATGGACTACGGCGGCATCCCGGAGTTGGCCTATCCCGACCGGCTGAACTGCGCTGCCGAGTTACTCGACGCCGCCGTCGCACGCGGATGGGGGGATCGCATCGTCTTCCGCGCCCCGGATGTCGCCTGGACCTACGCAGAGCTGCTGCGTCGGGCCAACCAGGTCGCCCACGTGCTCGTGGACGACGTGGGGCTCGTCCCCGGCCAGCGCGTCCTCCTGCGCGGCCCCAACTCGCCGATGCTGGCCGCGATCTGGTTCGCCGTGCTCAAGGCGGGGGGGGTCGTTGTCTGCACGATCCCGCTGAGCCGCGCGCGTGAACTCGTCTTCATCGCAGACAAGGCCGAGGTCACGCTGGCGTTCACCGACTCCCGGCTCGCCCCGGATTGCGCCCAGGCGATGGCGCAGCGTGCCGATGGCGCGGTCCGGGAGGACGCTCGGGTGCTCGAGTACGGGGCCGCGGATGGAGCGAGCCACGGTCCGTCACTCGAGCAGCTGATGGCCGGGAAACCGGTGACGTTCTCCAACGTCGAAACTGCCGCCGATGACGTAGCGCTCATCGCCTTCACGTCGGGGACGACGGGCGAGGGAAAGGGGACGATGCACTTCCATCGCGACGTGCTCGCGATCTGTGACTGCTTCCCGCGCTACGTCCTCCGCCCGACGGCGGATGACGTCTTCATTGGTTCTCCACCGTTTGCCTTCACGTTCGGCCTCGGCGGCGTCGTCCTGTTTCCCATGCGCTTCGGGGCGAGCGCGGTACTGCTCGAGCAGGCGACGCCACCCTACCTCATCGCAGCGATCCAGGAGTACCGCGCCACGACCGTCTTCACCGCACCCACGGCGTATCGCGCCATGCTAGGGCTACGGCAAGACTTCGACCTCTCCTCGCTCCGCTCGTGCGTCTCGGCGGGGGAGACGCTACCGCTGGCGACCTTCAACGCCTGGCGGGAGGCGACGGGGCTCGCGATCATCGACGGCATCGGCGCAACCGAGCTGCTGCACATCTTCATCAGCGCGGCAGGCGACGACGTGCGTCCCGGTTCGACCGGACTCGTCGTCCCGGGGTACGAGGCGCGCGTCGTCGACGATGCCATGCACGACGTGCCCGACGGAACGATCGGCCGGCTCGCGGTTCGCGGCCCGACCGGATGCCGCTACCTGGCCAATCTCGACCGGCAGCACGCCTACGTGCGCGATGGCTGGAACCTCACGGGCGATTCCTACATACGTGATGCTGACGGCTATTTCTGGTACCAGGCGCGCACCGACGACATGATCATCTCGTCGGGCTACAACATCTCCGGTCCCGAGGTGGAGGGGGTCCTGCTCGAGCACCTCGCGGTGCACGAATGCGCGGTGATCGGCGTTCCCGACGAGCGGCGTGGACAGCTGGTGAAGGCCTTCATCGTGCTGAAGCCGGACTTCGAACGATCGCCGGAGATGGTGAAGAAGCTGCAGGAATGGGTGAAGGAGCAGCTCGCACCCTTCAAGTATCCGCGGGCGGTGGAGTTCGTCGACAGCGTGCCCCGCACCGCCACCGGCAAGCTGCAGCGCTTCGTTCTGCGCGATTGCGAGCGCGCGCCGGCCACATCTCCAACACGCACTCCCTGACACATGGCCGACTCAGACACCCCGCTTCCGTCGCCCATCGTTCCGGCCGGGTGGCCCCGCCCGTCAGGATACTCCGACGGGATGTCCGCGCGCGGTCGTGTCGTAGTCACGGCCGGACTGATCGGGTGGGACCCTCGCACGATGACGATCGCGACCGACGACTTCGCCGAACAGTGTGCACAAGTTTTTCGCAATCTCGTCGCGATTTTGGACGCCGCCGGAGCGTCGGGCGAACACCTCGTCCGGCTGACATGGTACGTGACGAGTCGTGACGAGTATGTCGCCGCGTTGCGCGACGTCGGCCAGGCCTACCGCGACATCGTGGGGCGTCACTACCCGGCCATGGCGGTCGTGATCGTCGCCGGTCTCGTCGAACCGAGGGCGAAGGTCGAGATCGAAGCGATGGCGGTGGTTCGCGACTGACGCTCCGGTTGTGACGGACCTCGGCCGATCCGGGTCTTCCGAAACGAGAGACCTGACGATGCGAACCCTCCCCACTCTCCCCACCCACCCCGCGCACCTCGCGCTGCCCGTCCCCGCGTTCGGCGGGACGCCGTACAGCGTCTGCGTGTACACGGTCCCGACGATCCGCCTGCGTTAGGCGCGGCTTTCGTCCGAGTGGTTCGCCTGCGTCGCCTCAGTGGCGCCGCGCTCTCCCAAGACTCACCACATCATGTCAGATCCACATATCTCCGCCGTCGAACCGGCGGCGGCCGCTATTGGCGGCACCACCACCAACGCCTCGACCGAAGGCGACCTACGCGCGGAAGGCACCGGGGGCCCAAGGAGCACCTGGCAGTTGGTCCGCCTCGCGCTGCGTGGCGCGCACCTCGACTACACGAAGGGCCCGGTCGGCCAGGCCATCCTGATCCTTGCCATCCCGATGGTCCTCGAGATGTCGATGGAGAGCATCTTCGCCGTCGTCGACGTCTTCTTCGTCTCGCGACTCGGCCCGCAGGCGATCGCCACGGTCGGGTTGACCGAGTCGATGCTCACCCTCATCTACACGATCGCGATGGGACTCGGCATTGGTGCCACCGCGATGGTCTCCCGCCGCATCGGCGAACATAACCCCGACGGCGCGGCGCGGGCCGCCATGCAGGCGATCTGGCTGGGCGTCATCCTGTCGCTGGTGTTGGGGCTGACGGGCGCGCTGTTCGGTCCGCAACTCCTGGCGCTCATGGGCGCGGAGCCGGCGGTCGTGGCCTCGGGCGGGACGTTCGCCCGCGTGATGCTGGGCGGCAACGCGAGCGTGCTCATGCTCTTCCTGTTCAACGCCATCTTCCGCGGGGCAGGCGACGCGGCGATCGCGATGCGCACGTTGTGGCTGGCGAACGCCATCAACATCGCCCTCGGCCCGTGCCTCATCTTCGGCCTCGGCCCGTTCCCGGAGCTGGGCGTGACCGGGGCAGCCATCGCGACAACGATCGGGCGCAGCACCGGCGCGCTCTACGCGCTCTCGCGGCTGCTCCGTCCAGGAGGACGCGTGCACCTGTCGACGCGCTACTTCCGGCTCGAACTCGGGCTCATGTGGCGACTCGTGCGCCTCTCGTCATCGGGGACGTTCCAGATCTTCATCGGCATGGCCAGCTGGATCCTGCTCATCCGCGTGATCTCCACCTTCGGGAGCGACGCGCTCGCCGGCTACACGATCGCCATGCGCGTCATCGCCTTCGCCCTGCTCCCGTCGTGGGGGATGAGCAATGCCGCCGCCACGATGGTGGGACAGGCGTTAGGTGCGGGCAAACCCGATCGCGCCGAGCAGGCCGTCTGGATCGCGGGACGCTACAACTTCGTCTTCCTCGGGCTGGTGGGGCTCGCCTTCGTGACGCTGGCACCGCAGATCGTCGCACTGTTCACGGCCGAGCGGGCCGTCGCGCGCTACGGGGTTGATTGTTTGCGGCTGGTGGCGACCGGCTTCGTCTTCTACGCGTACGGCATGGTGCTGACCCAGGCCTTCAACGGCGCCGGCGACACCTGGACGCCGACGCTGATCAACCTCGGGTGCTTCTGGTGCCTGGAGATTCCGCTGGCGTGGACGCTGGCGATGACCTTCGGCATGGGTCCGCACGGCGTCTTCCTCGCCATGACCGTGGCATACACCTCTATTGCCGTCGTCAGTGCCGTGTTGTTCCGCCGGGGAGCGTGGAAGGGGAGGAAAGTCTAGAGAAGACGAGAAGACGAGACGGCCCGGTTGCGCAGTGACCTACTGCGAGGTAACAACGTCGGAACAGGAAACGCAACATCGAGGAATCCAGTACAACCCACCATGTCCCGCGTGTCGCGACCCACCCCGCATACCGAAGACCTCGCCCTCGTGCTGGGCGGCGGCGGCGCGCGCGGCGCGTATCAGGCCGGGCTCCTGCGCCAGATCGCCCGCCGCTATCCGCACCTGCGCATCCCGATCCTGGTCGGGGTGTCAGCCGGCGCGGTGAACACCATCCATCTGGCGTCGCATCGGGGCAACTTCGAGGAGTCGACCGACTCACTCGTTAGGTTATGGCTGTCGCTTTCGCCCGAGCAGGTCTATCGCGTGGATGCGCGATCGCTGCTCAACAACGTCATCCGGTCGAGCTACGGCCTGCTCTCCGGCGACGCGGGCGAACGCGAGCGCGCCCGCGGCATGGTCGACACCGGACCACTACGGGAATTCCTCGAGCGCACGCTCGAGCGCGACGACGACGGGTCGCTCCCGGGGATCCGGTACAACCTGGAGCGCGGCACGCTCAACGCCGTGGCGCTGAGCGCGACCAGCTACACCACCGGAGAGTCGGTGACCTGGGTCGAAGGGCGCCGCCCCACGCTCTGGGAGCGACCGCAGCGACGAAGTGAAGCGGCGCGGTTAGGCGTGGACCATGTCCTCGCGTCGGCCGCACTTCCAATCTTCTTCCCGGCCGAGCGCGTGGGGAACCAGTGGTACGGCGACGGCGGCATCCGTCTAACCGCACCACTCTCGCCCGCCCTGCACCTCGGTGCGTCGCGAATCATGACGGTCTCCACCCGGTCGACCGACTCCAAGGTGATCGACGATCCGGAGCTACCGCCGAGCTATCCACCGCCTGCTCAGGTGCTCGGCACCCTCTACAACGCGGTCTTCCTTGACGTCATCGATGACGACGTGCTCCGCATGAACATGATTAACCGCCTGGTGAAAGGGATGGCGCCCGAGAAGCGCGACGGTATGCGCGTTGTCGACATCCTTGTCATGCGACCGTCGGTCGATCTCGGGCAGCTGGCGCGGGAATACGAGCCCCGCCTCCCGCGCGTGTTTCGGTTCCTGACGCGCGGACTCGGTACGCGAAAGGCCTCGAGTCCCGACATCCTCTCGCTGGTGATGTTCCAGGAAGACTTCCTGCGACGCGTTATCGCCCTCGGCGAAGAGGACGCGGAGCGACATCATGCCCGTATCTCCGCCTTCATCGAGGGTGGAGCCGACCTTACGGTGTAGCGCGAAGCGACCGGAGCCATTTTTCGGAGAGTGCTAAAGTTTTTCCCGCGGCAGCCGACACTCCCACTCAGAAGTGTACCCGGATCGCTGAACAGCGCCGGGGGCGGTTTCGCACCGCCAGCGTTCCGGATGTTTGGGGCGCTCACCCTGTAGAGAGGAGTGCATGCATGGCCATCAACGCGATTTCCAGCTCGCTCAACGCCATTCAGCGCCAGAGCGCGTCGATGGACCGCGCTGCCGAAAAGATTGCGCGCGCCACGACCGCGAATGTCTCCGAGGCGCCGACCAACGCCAAGGAGGCCGCGGCGCTCGCCACGCAGGAGACCGGCTTACTCGACGGCACCGTCGACATGATGGTCTCCAAGCGGATGTTCACCGCCGCCCTTCGGATGGCCTCTGCGGCCAACGAAGGGATCACGGATGCGCTGCGAATGGGCGGCTACGACAGCGCCCAGGCCGCCTGAAAGTAGGGATGGCGGGGGCCCGGCCGCCTCGGCGCGCGGGTCTCCACGAAGGGCATGCTACCGATCTCCACCGCGTAGCGCAGTAATCATCCAGTTCCCTCCCAGTGCCGCCGGTTCAGCGCCCCCACGCTGGATCGGCGGCTTCGTTTCGTCTGTGATGGTCCGGCCTCCGTCGATACCTCTCCGACTCTGCTGCGCCAACGGAACGGTACGAGCGCCGCGTCGAAGTGGGGATTCAGCTCCAGCGCAGCTCTCGCGCGTCCCGTGGCGTCTGGCAGGACACCTGAAGGTGACACTCATGCGAAATGCAACGTAGAACATGAACGACGTTCATGGCGGATCACAGCGACAATGCCTGACTCGCGAAAAGTAACAACGACGAATGGTGCCGCTTCGAATGGGAGAGCTCGCCATGATCAGCGAACGCCAGTAGATGTGTAAGTCGCTTGTCGGCGGTTACTTACACGATTTCTCGCTCGCACACCGGCGAGTGCTTCGCCAGAAATCAGAACCCGCGGCACGTCCCCTGCTTCTGTGATCTAACGCACATCGGGGCAGACTCGCCGTTGGCCGGAACGGGGTCCGAGCGGTGATTCCATCCGATGTGCGCCACCTGATCATTCTGGCCGACGTTCCCTTCCACCTGCGTCCCGAGTCGCCTCATGCGCCACACCCGATCGTTCCTTACCGTCCTGGCTTTCGTCGCTTCGGCTGCTCCGGCGTCCGCGCTGCAGCTACCGGCCAGTTCGGTCGCTGCATGGCGACTCAAGAACCTCCAGTTCCAGACGCAGGCTCCACGTCCGGCTGTCACGGCCTTCGGCTATTACGTCGGACCGTTCACGGGGACGGTCCTCTCGGACCCGACGCGTCCCACGATCAACCTGTTCTGCGTCGACATCCTCAACAGTGTGCAGTTCGGGCAGAAGTGGACCGGTGCCTACACCAACCTGAATTCGAACGATTTCAGCGCCACCCGGCACGGGATCGACGCCAAGTCGTCGTATCAGAAGGCGGCATTCCTCGCCTCCATGTACCGGAATGCGAGCGTTCAAACGTCGCAGTGGGGTGGCATCCAGACCGCGGTCTGGAATCTCCTGAACCCTGGCAACCCCAACGGTGGGACCAATCCGTCGGTAAACAGCTCAGAAGCGTACTGGCTAGCACAGGCCGATTCGTGGTACCTTGGCGGAGGCACCAAGACGTTCGACTTCTCGCGCTGGTCGATCGTGAC
>JBDTUA010000220.1:0-8906 GCA_040007995.1 Gemmatimonadota bacterium
GCCTTGCGGCGGCGACGCACAGGGATCGCGATGAGCGTCGCTTCCTCGGACCAGAGGCGGATGCCGCCCTCGACGGCGAGATCATTCGAACCACGCCTCGAATACGGCGGAAGGGTGGTGAGCTTGGCCACGTTTCCGCCGCCGAGCACGACATAGTCACACAGCAGGGCGCGCCGGAGCAGGTCGGTGACAACGCCGACGTGGTACCCCCAGCGCTTCCGACTCTGCCGCTTGAGCCCTGCCGCTCCGAGGTAGTCCTCGTACGACTCGCTTTTTCGATATGGAAGGTGGGCCAACTCGAGCGGCTGCAGCCGTCCGTCATCGACGATCGCCGATCCGAGGCCTGTCCCGAGCCCGAGATAGAGCATGCGCCCGCCGTCGTAACTCCCGAGCGCCTGCATCGCGGCGTCATTCACGACGCGGACCGGCTTTCCGAACGCCTCTTCGAAGTTGATGCGTCGCCAGCCGCCGCCGAGGTTGTGCGGCTCGGCGATCGGACGTCCCGCCCGCACCGGACCCGGAAAGCCGATCGTGACGACGTCGTAGCGCCATCCGGCGGTGACGGCGAGGACCCGCTTCACCATCTGCGCCCCCGTCATCCGGGGACCCGACTCAAACTTCACGGGCGTACGACGCCAGGATCCGGCGATCTTGACGTGCGTTCCGCCGACATCGATGACCAGAATTCTCACAGGCTCGAGGCGAACGGGGTGAACGGGGTGAACGAAGGACGGGGCGCGGCGCGGACGAGTATCGGCCCCCCCGATGCTACTCCCGCTGCGGGCTCACGTCGAGGTTGCGATCGCGGTCTGCTGCTGTGCGTGACGTGCATCGTTGCAGCCATGGCGCAGCAGCAATCGCCGATATTGCGCGTCCGCGGCGTCCGCGGCGTCCGCGGCGTCCGCGGCGTCCGCGGCGTCCGCTCAGTGCGCCGTGTTCCACCCGCCGATGTGGGCCGGAAGCTGATCCGCTTCGGGCGGGCCCCAACTCCCCCGAGGATACGGCGTCGGTTCCTTCGGAGAGGTGATGAGCGGATCGACGATCTCCCACGCCGCCTCCACCGCGTCCTGTCGTGCGAAGAGCGTGGCATCGCCAATCATCGCGTCGCCGAGCAATCGTTCGTATGCGTCCATCTCATCGGACGACTTCTGGCGCATCAGCGAGAGTTCGGTCGGAACGCCTACCATCGCCTCGCCGGCGCGCTTCGCGCTCGCCCCAATGGCGATTGCGACATCGGGACCGAGCCGGAAGCGCACATAGTTGCCCATCGCAGGGCGCGCCTCCTTGAAGACGACGGGCGGGGGCGTCTTGAACTCGACCATCACCTCGGTCGCCGTCTGCGCCAATTCCTTTCCAGCGCGCACGAAGATCGGGACGTCCGCCCAGCGCCAGGAATCGACCCGCAGCTCGATCGCGGCGTAGGTGGGGACCCGCGAGTCGGGCGCGACCCCGTCCTCGTCGCGGTAGCCCTCGAACTGTCCGAGGACGAGCTTCGCCGGGTCGAGCGGTGGAATGGAGCGCAGCACCTTGGCCTGCTCGTCCCGGATCGCTTCGCCGTACGCGGCCGTCGGGGGTTCCATCGTCAGGAAGCCAACGACCTGCAGCAAGTGATTCTGGATGACGTCGCGGATGACCCCTGTCTCCTCGTAGAACTTGCCACGCCCGGCGACGCCGAACGCCTCGGCCATCGTGATCTGGATGTTCTCGACGTAGTTGCGGTTCCAGATCGGCTCGAGAAAGGCGTTGGCGAAGCGGAAGTAGAGGAGATTCTGCACCGCCTCCTTGCCGAGGTAGTGATCGATACGGAAGACGGCCGATTCGTCGAACCGCTGGTGCAGCGTGGCGTTGAGCGCACGCGCCGATGCCACGTCGCGCCCGAACGGTTTCTCCAACACGACCCGGGCATGCGGTGTGCAGCCGGCAGTTCCGAGCCCCTCGACGACGGCGGTGAAGAGGGACGGGGGAATGGCGAGGTAATACAGCGGGCGCGTCGCACTGCCTAACGCGGCACGCAGTTCGGCATACGTCTCCGGCGCCGTGTAGTTGCCGCGCACGTATTGCATGTTCGCCGACAGGATGCCGAATGCCCGCTCGTCGACGCCCCCCCCGTATTCGGTGATGCTCGCGCGGGCGCGCTCGCGCAGCTGGTCGATCGTCCATTCCGATGAGGCCACGCCGATGACCGGGAGGTCGAGCAGGCCACGGCGGGCCAGGTTGTGCAACGCGGGGAAGATTTTCTTGTACGCCAGATCGCCGGTCATGCCGAAGAAGACGAGGGCGTCGGAGCGCGGAGCCGTCATGAGGCGGGTTTCTCCAGGTGTCCGCCGAAGGCGAAGCGCATCGCAGACAGCATGCGGTTGCCGTACTCGGCCTCTCCCCGGGAGGAAAAGCGCTGGAAGAGCGCGGAGGCGAGGATGTTGGCGGGGACGGCGAGGTCGGTCGCGGCCGCGAGCGTCCATCGCCCCTCGCCGGAATCCGACACGCGTCCGGCAAACTTCTCGAGCTTGTCGTCGCGCGCGAGCGCTTGCGCCGAGAGGTCGAGGAGCCACGACGAGACGACGCTCCCCCGCCGCCACAGCTCGGCGATCTCGCCGAGATCGAAGTCGTACTGATACAACTCGGGATGCCGCAACGGCGTCGTTTCGGCATCATGCTCCTGATCCGCCCGTCCGGCACCGGCGTGCTGGAGGATGTTGAATCCCTCCGCATACGCGGCCATCAGCCCGTACTCGATCCCGTTGTGCACCATCTTGACGAAGTGGCCGGCCCCGTGTGCGCCGCAGTGGAGATATCCGCGGTCGGCCGTGCGCTCGTCGCTCGTGCGCCCTGGTGTGGCCGGCGCCGCCCCCTGCCCGGGAGCTAGCGATGCGAAGATCGGATCGAGGCGTGTCACCGTCGGCGCTTCTCCGCCAATCATAAGGCAGTAGCCCCGCTCCCGCCCCCAGACGCCGCCGCTGACGCCGCAATCCACGTAGTGCATGCCGCGTTCGCCAAGCGTCGCGCCGCGCGTGATGTCATCCTGAAAATTCGAGTTGCCACCATCCACCACCGTGTCGCCCTCGGAGAGCAAGGGGAGGAGCGACGCGATCGAGTCGTCGACGACGCCGGCCGGTACCATCATCCAGACGACTCGCGGGGTGGGGAGGGCGGCGACGAACTCCTCGAGCGTCATGGTGGCCACGGCGCCGTCCGCGGCCAGCAGCGTCGCCGCCTCGGGGCTGCGGTCGTACACGACGCATCGATGTCCAGCGGTCATCAGGCGTCGCACCATGTTTGCGCCCATCCGCCCGAGTCCGATCATCCCGACGTCCATGCTTCACTCCGTTCAGGGGTCCCGACGCGACCGCCGGGCATCGCCCCGGCACGCGAGCATCGGTAGGTTACGATGCATGATGAGATATGTCGCCAACCGGGGCAGGGGACGCAACGGACCATGACAAACTCGGTACCGGAACACGAGGTCGTCGTCGCGCCGATCGAGGCGTTGCGCGTCGGTTTTGTAGAACTTGTGCGAGACCTGGGGCGCGACGCCATTGCGCGTCGGCAGCGCTTTGCCCTCGCGGTCCCCGGCGGGTCGGTGGCGAGCAGGCTGCTGACGGCACTCACCCCGCATACGGTGGCGTGGGGGCAGACCGACCTCTACTGGTGCGACGAGCGTGTGGTACCGGAAGACCACCCGGATTCAAACTCCGGCACGGCGCGCACGGGATGGTTGCAGCCGTTGGCCGGATCCGGCGTACGGATACACCCGATGGTCACCGCGGTCGAACCGCCCGGGCGCATTGCGGACCGGTACGCGGAGCAGCTCGCTGCCACGTTAGGCACGCCGCCGGTTCTCGACCTTCTCGTCGTGGGAGTTGGCGAGGACGGTCACGTCGGTTCGCTTTTTCCCGGACTGCCCGGGCTCGCGGAAGCGGCGCGATGGGTGATCGGGGTCGAGCAGGCGCCGAAGCTCCCGCGTCAGCGCGTCTCGATGACGCTTCCCGTCGTCACCGGGGCACGCTGCCTCGTGGTGGCGGCGTTCGGTGCCAGCAAGCGCGACGTGATGCGCTGTGCGATCGAGGAGCCCACCTGTGTGCTACCGGTGGCGCTGGCGCTGCGTGGCGCCGCCCGCGCGGTCGTGCTCCTGGACGACGCGGCCGCCTCGACGCTGTCCGTCTTTCGACGCGCGTCCGGGACGTAGCGCCTCGTCATCGCCCCGCGCGTGCGCCGCGGGAGGTGGCGGTCCGCCAGCTACACACGGTGCCCAGCCGCGGCCGGACGCGCGCGGGCCTCAACGCGTCTCGAGCATCTGCGCCACCGTCGAGACGATCTGTCGCGCGGTGGCGGGCTTCTGCAGGAAGTTGACGCCCGGCTCCAACCGCACATTGCGAGTGGCATGGTCGGGATCGTAGCCGCTGCTGTACACGACACGCAGGTGCGGTTCGCGCATGAGGAGCGTGGCCGCAAGCTCGATCCCACCCACGCCGTCCGGCATCACGAGATCGGTCAGGACGAGGTCGACGGGCGGCGAATAGCGTGACCACGTGTCGAGCGCCTCGCGCCCGGTGGCGGCGGTATGCACGTGATAGCCGTGTCGCTCGAGGATCCGGCGCGTCATAGCGCGCACGGCGCGATCGTCCTCGACGACCAGGATCGTGCGGCGCTCCGCTCGTGGTGCCGGGAGCGCCGGTTCGGGGAGCGGGAGCTCGACCTCGGGCACATCGCTCGCGGGGAGGAGCACGTCCATCGTCGTTCCTTCACCGGCAACGCTGTGAACGAAGATCGCGCCACGGTGCTGCTGCACGATGCCGAAGACGGTGGCGAGGCCGAGCCCCGTCCCCTTGCCCGGCTCCTTCGTGGTGAAGAACGGGTCGAAGATCTGGGTGATGTGGTCGGCGGCGATGCCACAGCCGGAGTCGCGCACGCGAACACCGCCAAAGCGTCCCGCCGCCGCCCCTGGAAAGGCGCGCGCGTCTGCATCCGACAGGTCACGGGCGTACGTCTCGATGGACAGGATCCCGCCGTCGGGCATCGCGTCGCGGGCGTTGACCGTCAGGTTCATCACCACCTGCTCGAGCATGCCGGGGTCGGCGTGCACGGTGAGGGTGCGCGGGTGCAGCGAGAGGCGTACCTGTACATGCTCGGGCACCACGCGGCGCAGCATGCGCATCAGCGCGGCGACGAGGTCGTTCAGGTCGACTGGGCGTAGTTGCATCGCCTGCTTGCGGCTGAACAGGAGCAGCTGACGCGTGAGGTTGGCGGCGCGCTGTGCGGCAGCGTCCATCTCCTGCAGGAGCTCTGCTGCCTCATCCGGCATGCCGGAGAGTCCGCGCGCCATGCCGACCTGCAGCAGGATCGCGGCGAGGATGTTGTTGAAGTCGTGGGCGACGCCGCCCGCCAGCTGCCCGATGGCCTCGAGTTTTTGCACCTGGCGGAGCTGCTCCTCGATGCGCTTGCGGGCGGTGATGTCGTCCGACAGGCCGACCACCCGATAGATGTCGCCCGACGCGTCCCGCACCGGAAAGGCGCGCGCGTGCACCCAGTGCACCGTGCCGTCCACGTGGACGACGCGATACTCCTCGTCGTACACGCCCCCACTGCTGGCCGCGGCCGACGCACGCAGGACGCGCGGCCGGTCATCCGGATGGATGCGATCAAGTCCGAGCAGCGGCGACTCCACCAGCGCCGCCGCCGAGACGCCGTACAGACGCTCGACCCCAGGACTGATGTAGAGCAATTTGTTGCTGCGAGCGTCCAGCATCCAGAACACCTCGCGGATGTTCTCGGCCATTTGCCGAAAGCGTTCCTCGCTCCGCCCGAGTGCGGCCTCTGCGCGCGCGTGCTCGGCGTGCGCCCGGAGCGCGAGGATCCCATAGGCGAGGTCGCCGGAGAGATCCGTCAACAGGGCGATCTCATCGTCGTCGAAGGCGTCGACGTCGGCAGAGTAGACGCACAGCGCCCCGAAGGCACGCGTGCCGTCCTGCAGCGGAAGCGCCAGCAAGGAGCGATACCCGCGGGCGATCACCTCCGCGCGCCAGGGCGCCATCGTCGGGTCCGCGTCGAGGTCGCGGCAGACGACCACCGTCTCGGTATGCACCGCGGTGGCGACTGGACCCGCGTTCCAGGGCGCTTCATCGATCCGGATCGTGACGTGGTCCAGATAGCCGTCGTCGTGGCCGGCGTGCGCCATGGGTTGCACCTGCCGAGGTGTTGCGTCATTCACGAAGCCGACCCAGGCGAGGCGGAAGCCCGTGTCGGCCACGATGACGCGACAGACCTCCCGCAGCAGCTCATCCTCGGTCCGCGCGCGCACCAACGCCTGTGTGCAGCTGCTGGTGGCGCGCAGCGCCCGGTTGGCGCGAAGGCGCCGCGCGTCATCGCGGCGACGCTCCGTGATGTCTACCGCGATTCCGTCCCAGACGATCCGCTGCGCATCCGGGCGACGCGGGATGGACGAGATCATCACCCATCGCTCGCCGCCGTCCGGCGCGCGCACGCGCAGCTCGACACCAAGTTCGGAGAGGTTCTGTGCACTCGCGGCCTCGGCCTGCAACAGTCGCGCACGATCACTCGGGTCGACCAGGGCGTAGAGCGCGTCGCTCCGCTCGAGCACCTCGCCCGGCGCGACACCGAACACCTGCTCAACGCTGGCGCTCACGTAGAGGAATCGTCGCGCGCCGCTGGCGTCCTGCACGAGCTGGAAGATGACGCGATTCGGCAGGTTGTCGGCGAGGGCACGGAGCCGATCGCCGTTCTCTCGCGCCGCGTCGGCCGCCTCGCTCCGCTCCGCCAGCGCCGAGGCGAGGAGGAGCCCCGTCAGGCCCATCACGGCGAGATAGACCTGCAGGAGAAAGAGCTGCTCGGTGATGTTCGTCCCGCCGAGCGAAAACGACGCGGGTCGCGTGAGCACGACGTAGATGGCTACCACCGCCACGCTCGACATGGCCGCGGTCGCGCCGCGAATGCCGAGCCGGAAAGCGGCCCACACCATAAAGGACGCCAGCATGTATGGGTGCGGGCGAAGCCAGCCGATCGTGAGGTCGCCAGTGAACATCTGCGCCGCACTCCAGACCCAACAGGTCATGAAGAGCACTCCCTCCACGACGCGGGGCCATCGGATCGCTGCCAGCTTCCAGTCGCTGCGCGCCCACGCGACGATCAGTGGGGTGAGCAGGAGCATGCCGAGGAGGTCCGAGGACCCCCAGGTCGCGACGCTCGCTGCCAGGCCGACGTTCGAGGTGGAGACGGCGATCGCCCCGGCGACGAGTCCGCTTACCGCCGCCCCGACGCTGGCGGCGACCACCAGCGCGAACGTGTCGCGCACGCGATGGAAGGTGATGTGGCTCCCGGCGATCCGGCGCATCAGCCAGAGCGCGATCGCCAGTTCTACGAGGCTGGGGATGAGATATGCGGTGCCGACGAGGATGCGGGCGCCGGACATCGCGTTCGACGCAATGTCGGCGACGATGACGACCGCCAATGCGACGGGCCAAAGCTGTCGCCGGAGCAGAAGGAAGGCACCGAGCGCGACCCCCGATAGCGGCCACACAGGAGACAGTGGGCTGAGCGGGGTAATGCTGCGCATCCCGATCTGATGCGCCACCAGGAAGGCGACGCCCAGAAGGGTCAAGGCAAGCCAGTCAGGCGTACGACCGCGCGTGGCAGGTCCGGGCGACATGCGAGGGCGAACGGGAAACGATACGCGTCGCGCGCCGGTCGGACGCACCGGCCGCGGGCGGTAGAACCGTGAAAGCTAACTGTGGGACGTCGCGCCGAGGCGCAGGGAAGCATTGGAGCACCCTCATGGGGCGCCGAGCACCACGCCGATGCTCGCCGCAGTGCGGCGCACTCGCGCGGTCACGCAAACGAAGGAGAGCATCACGTCAGGCGACGGGGGCGTCATGCGCACCGGAGTGTGGTGTATCGTCGGTCGGACGCTTGGACCGGGACGAGGGTCGGGGGACGGGCGGGGCCGACCCACACCTGCTCTTCGGAGGGTGATCGCGACCGCCTCACCTCAGTAGGCCCAGTCACCGACGGGACGAAAATCCGCAGGAAGCCGCGGTCGAAAGGCGCGGCGGCTCGCCCCTGGTGGATTCTCCCGGGCCGATGCGTGCGGTAACTTCGGCGCTTGCCCGATCCCCCCTTCGAAGAGGACGCTGCGATGACTCGTGCCCTGTTGATGATTGCACTGCTGGGACCCGCGGTCGATTCGGGCCTCGATGGTCGCGAAGCAACCACCCTGCCTACGGCCACCACCGCTCACGACTCGCTGCGCGACGAGCCATCGCAGCTGGCGGCCTTCGGGGCTGCCGTCGCCATCACCGGAAACGTTGCATTCGTCGGCGAAACGCGCGGATCGGCTCCGGGTACGGTCCACATCTACCAGCGCACCGGAACGACCTGGCGCGTCACGGGAACGCTCAGGGCCGACGAGCCGAAGGAGCGCGACGGCTTCGGCGCGACGCTCACGACGGATGGCACCACCCTCCTTGTGGGACGCGTCGACATGGTCTTCGGGCCCGATAGCGGGCGCGGGGCGGTACATGCGTTCCGGCGCGCGAGCAACGGCGCGTGGACTCCAGCGGGTGTGCTCGTTGCCGAGAGCCGCCAGGCGCGCGCGAGCTTCGGGACGGCGATCGCGATCGCTGGCGACCTGGCCTACGTCGGCGCCCCGGCTGAAGAGAACGGCGTCGTGTACCTCTTCCGGCGACAGGGCGATGGAAGCTGGCGTCCCGCCGGCCGCCTCCCCGTCTCCGATGCGGCCTCCGGCGACCGGTTCGGTAGTGCGATCGCCGTCGATGGCGATCGTCTCGCGGTCGGCGCTCCGGGGCGCTCGTCGAACAGGGGCGCGGTCTTCGCCTACACGCGCACTGCTGGCGGCGAGTGGACGCAGCAAGCGATCGTGCTCTCGGCGCGCGTGG
>JBDTUA010000221.1:0-8898 GCA_040007995.1 Gemmatimonadota bacterium
CTTCGCGTCGCGGAGGACGGAGGAGGCACGACTCTGCCTGCGCCTCAGCGCCCCCTATCTCCGATCGCGTCCGCTCCCACTCGCGTCACCGCCGATCGTACGTCCCGACCGGCTTCGTGCTCTGGTCGTACATCTCCGGGACATACCACCAGGCGTCGCCGAAGCGCCGCGGCCTGGGCCAGATCTCGTCCAGCGAGTCGGCATCATACAGCGTCCCCCCCTTCATCACGTAGCGCATGTCGGCGGTGTTCCGGATATTGTCGAGCGGGTTGGCGTTGAGCACCATCAGGTCCGCGAGCTTCCCGACGGCGATCGAGCCGAGGTCCTGATCCATACCGAGAAACGTCGCGCCATGCATCGAGGCGATCTCCAGGGCGGTCATGTTGCCGGTCGCCTTGGCGGTCATCCAGACATCCCAATGCGAGCCGAGGCCGGGCTGCTGACCGTGTGAGCCAACCGAGGAATAGCCGCCGGCGGCGACGATGTCGGCCACCCCCTGCGCCACGATGTCCTTCGAATAGTCGGTCTCGGGGCGCATGATGAATCGTCGGGTGTGCGGGATGAGTTGGCGCCACGGTGTCCACTTCCCCTGCTTCACGTCCTTCCAGACGGGGCTCGCCTGCCAGAACCACTCCTCGTTCCACGCGGCGAAGCCGCTCACAAGAGGCGTGGGTGAGTAGACGTACCTGGCCTGTCCGATGAAGGTCGTGAAGTCGGAATACAGCGGCGCCTGGACGGTGAGATGCTCGCCCCCGGTGTGCCCGTCCATGATCATCCCGAGCTTGTAGTTCAGGTCATCGCTCCCCTCGGCGGTCACCCGCAATCCTACCTCGCGTGCGGCGTCCACGGCCCATTGCCGCTGGCGGCGGGTAGGCTGCAGGTACTGCTTGAGCATAATCGCCCCCCACGACTGGCGACGCCGGGCCTCGCGGACGGCGACGTCGCGCGAGGCGATGTCGTTGGTCAGCCCCGCGTCCCCCGCGTACAGCGCCTCAGCGGTATTGAACACCCGCGGTCCGACCATCTCGCCGACTTCCACAAGTTCGGCGGTGGGGAAAGAGGCATTGGAGGTCGGCGCCGGGTCGTTGGTGGTGGTGACACCATACGCGAGGTAGATCGCCGTCTCGAAGTTGTCGCGCGGCATGAGCCCCATGTGCTCGCGGTGGTGATGCGCGTGCATGTCGATCCATCCCGGGATGAGCGTCTTTCCGCCGACGTCGACGACCCGATCCACCCCGCTCACCGAACACCGTCCGACGCACGTGATGCGCCCCTGCCGAGCGACGACGGTGCCGCTGGCGATCACGGGCTTGCCGTCGAGCGGAATGATCCGGGCCCCGGTCAGCGCGATCGAACCACCGGGGAGTGCGCGCGGCTGCGACAGCGTCACGGTGACGGTATCGGTGCGGTGCGTGCTCACGTCGTAGGCAAAGGCGTGATTGCCGCTGGTGAAGTCGAGCACCGTCGCCGAGCGCCAGCGCGGGTAGAGCCCGCCCTCGGTGGAGAGCGCGGTCGCCGGAAGGTTGCCCTCCTCCTTGGCGACCATGGGCGGGTGGTCACCGCTTCCGCCCGGCGGCAGCGGCGACAGATAGACGTTGCCCCCCTGCATGAAGGCGATCCACTTTCCGTCAGGCGCAATCACGGCGTCGTCGGCGTTCTTCACTACCGCGTGCAGGCGCTTGTCGGTGCCATCGAGCCGGACCGACGAGACCTCGGCGCCGCGCACCTCGCCGCTGGCCGGCGATGCCCAGTAGACGCGTCCGTCACTCCCCATCGTCGGACGCACCTCCACACCACGGTTTCCACGCCGGGAGGCTTGCACGATGTCGACCTCGTCGCCCCCGGCGACTGGCAGCTGCACCAGGTCGAACCAGGTGCTGCGGGCGCGCGTCGACGCCCGCGCCGAGGCGCCGGAGCCGCGTGCCATCAGGAGCGTTGCCCCGTCGGGCGACCAGGTGGGATTGGCGTATTCCCCCGCGTCGCGCGTGACGCGCACAGGTGCGCCTCCGGCAGCCGCAACGCGCCAGGCCGCGCCGGCGTTCCGCGCGTCCACGGTGGTGAAGGCGATCGTGCGTCCGTCGGGTGACCAGGCCGGCTGGAACTCGAAGGGCTCGAAATCCGCGGGCGTCAGTCGCCGCGCCGCCCCCGAGGGGAGGGGGCGTACCCACAAGCGGCCGAATGCCTGAAAGACGAGCGTCCGCCCGTCGGGCGAGGCCGACGCCCAGCGGATGAAGTGCGTCTCGAGGGGGGCGTCGCTCACCCGCCGCCGCGCCAGCGCCGCTTCGGAGATCGTGCGGTGTACGTGCGCCGAGAAGGGAATCGTGGCCACCGCGCCACTCGCGACGTCCACCCGGCGGATCTTTCCCCCCTGATGGATCACGATGCTCGCGCCATCGCGCGCCCAGCGGTACATGGGATAGCTCCCGTTGACCGGGATGCTCTCCTCCGAAAGATCCATCTCCACCGGATCCATCAACAGCCGCTCGGTGCCGAGGCGCAGGTCGCGGATCCAGAGCGCGCTGCGCGGACCGAAGCGCTGCCCTTTGTACTCAAGCGTCCCGCCCGGAACCTTGCGCATGAAGGCGAGCCACCGCCCGTCGGGACTCGGCTCGGCCGCGTACGCGCCACCACTGGTTCCGCGGTCCTGCTGCGCCGATTCCCCGCCGGTGATCGGGCGCACGACCCCGGTCTTAAGGTCGTAGCGATGCAGCTGGACCGTCCCCTTGAGCACGTCCTCCTGTCCCCAGAAGCCGGTAGGACGCGCGGTGTACACGTCGTAGTACAGGTAGCGCCCATCCGCCGAGATCGCCGTGCGGTAGGGATTGCTCCCTTCGGTCCCCTTTACGAGAGTGATGCCGGTCCCGCCGTCGCGGTGGTACATCACGAGCGAACGAGGCTCCCCGTCGCGGTCGACCCCAACGATGATGTACTGGTTGTCGGCCGTCCATTGCGGAAAAAACATGCGGGTCTTCGGATCGCTGGCGACGACGTGCGGGTTGCCGCCATCGGCGTCCATGACCCACAGGTTGTAGTCGCCCCCGGCTCGGTCGGAGACGAAGGCGATGGACTTGCCGTCGGGAGAGATGCGCGGGTGAAAGTTCGACGCGATTCCGCTCCCCTGCGTGAGCGCGACGGCGGTCCCTCCACTCGCCGGCATCCGATAGATGTGGCTCAGGAGGTCGAAGACGATGAACGAGCCGTCGCCGGAAATGTCGACCGACGTCCACGTCCCCTCGGTCGTGGTGAAGTCGATCTCGCGCGTCGTTCCGCGAGCGACGGTGACGTCCCAGACGCTGTCCCCCTTTGCCTGCGCCGCCAGACGATGGGGGAGGGACATACCGAGGAGGACGACGAGGGCGAGCAGGAGTCGGGGCATCCGGTCACGGAGTGGAATGGACATGGTACGGGCCGCTCCTTTCGTTGTAACAGGAGAGCGAGTCGGCGAGCAGGTGGTGCGCCCCGGCGCGATGCGCGGAGGTGGGACGAGGCAGCAGCATGGCACGATACTCCCCCCCCGCCACAGACTCCGCAACCCGACTTTGACACTCTCAGTGACCCGGCGTATCGTCGATGGTGGATGCCTCGCGCAGGACGGTGCCCGGATCGCCGACGCGACGACGCCATCAACGAGAGTGGAGCACGCGAATGGCCATCACCCGTGCGACGCGAGGGGCCTCGCTCGCCCTGTTCGTCACCGTCCTGGCCGCGTTCACCTGGGGGCGCCCGTCCGCCAGGCCGCTCGGTCGCGCCGAGCGGAGCTCGATCCCGGAGCGCATCAGCGACGCCGACTTCTGGGCCATGCTCACCACGATGTCTATCCTGCAGGCCTTCCAGGCCGATGGAGCGTCGCTGACGGGGTCGCGCGCGGCTACCTCGCCTCGGAGGAGAACTTCGCGGTGCTCAAGGACCTCGAAATGCGAAATCTCGTCGTCCCGCTCGTCGGCGACTTCGCGGGTGCCAAGGCGTTGCGCGCCGTCGGGACATATCTCACATCGCACGACGCGGTGGTGTCGGCGATTTACACATCCAACGTCGAGCAGTATCTCTTTCGGGGTGACGACGCCTGGCGCCGCTACTACGCCAACGTCGCCACCCTCCCACTCGACGACCGGAGCCTCTTCGTGCGTGCTGTCTTCAACTACGCTGGATCTCGCGATCCGGGGATGCCGCGCGGCCCGCGCTCGGTCACGATGCTCTCGCCGGTGCGCGAGCTTCTCGCGGCGGTCGGGACAGGCGCGGTGAGCTCGTACTGGGACGTGATCCAGCTGTCGCAGTCGCCCGTGGAACGGGTCCCTCGATGAGGCATGCGTGAGCGACATCAGCACCGGAGTCCTGCAGCGCGAACTTGGAGATCGTTACGCCATCGAGCGTGAACTCGGGCGCGGGGGGATGGGCGTCGTGTTCCTCGCCCGCGACCTTCGTCTCGAGCGCCCCGTCGCGCTCAAGGTCCTCCCCGAGGAGTTCGTCGCCGACCTGGCACTGCGCGAGCGATTTCTCCGCGAGACGCGCACCGCCGCCTCGTTCTCGCACCCCAACATCGTTCCGGTCTACGCGGTCGAGGAGCGCGAGCACGTCGTGGCGTACGCGATGGGGTACATCGAGGGCGAAAGTGTCGCGCAACGCGTGCAGCGCAGCGGACCGCTTGCCGTGCGCGAGATCGTCCGGATGCTGCAGGATATCGGCTACGCGCTCGCCTACGCTCACGGACGCGGCGTGGTGCACCGCGACATCAAGCCCGACAACATCATGCTGGAGCGGGCGACCGGGCGCGCCATGCTCATGGACTTCGGCATCTCGCGCGTCATGGAGAGCGCGTCCTCGGCGCGCGGGCTCACCCGGGTGGGCGAAGTGGTCGGGACGCCGGAGTACATGTCGCCGGAGCAGGCGGCGGGCGACGTCGTGGACGGTCGCAGCGATATCTACTCGTTAGGGCTGGTGGCCTGGTTCGCGGTCACCGGGCGCACGGCGATGACCGGCGAGTCGACGCAGAAAATCCTGGTGAAGCAGTTGACCGAGGCGGTCCTCCCCGTGGAGTCGATCCGCCCCGAACTCCCCGACCTGCTCTCGGCGGCGATCGACGCGTGTGTCGCGAAGGTGCCCGAGGACCGCTTCGCCACCGCAGAGGCGCTGGTCGAGGCGGTGGACAACTCGCAACTCGCCGGCCCCGAGATCCCCCTTCCGGTCCGCATCTTCACGCAGGAACTGGGGACAATGTCGCTCGTCGTCGTCTTCGTGTCGTTGATCGGCTGGTACATCTTCCGCTCGCTCTCCGCGCGCGTAGCGTCCCTGGACGCGCTGCTCCCCGTCGTGATCCTCTTCTCGGTGGCGCTGACGCGTGTGCTGCAGGCGCTCTCCGAGGCGCATCGCCTGTTCGAGGCCGGCTACACGCGCGAGTCGATCATGACCGGGATGCATCATGCGGTCGATGAACGCGAGGGGTTGCGGGCGGCGCTGCGCACCGACGTGCCGACGCTTCGCCGTCGGCGGAAGACGCTATGGGTGGCGGCCGCGCAGCTGCCGATTGCGCTCGCCCTCGTCTGGGTGGCGCTGCAGATGCGCGAGGTCATCGCCCCCGGGCAGTTCCGCATGCCGACCGGTGGCGTCGCGATGGTCCTCTCGGCGATGATGATGATCGGTGTAAGCGTGGTCCTGTTCGCCCGCAGCCCGGTCCGCATGCCGATCGGTGAGCGATTCTTTCGTCGCATCTGGCTCGGGCCGATCGGTCGAGCCTTTCTCGCCCTCGCGTCACGGGGCGTCGACCATGCGGCGAACCTCGCCGCGGGGTCGGTGCATGCGTTCGCGCGACTCACCCCCTCGCCCGTGACCGGGGTGCGCACCGGGGTCACCCGCACGCCAACGCGCAACAGCGGTGGGAACGTGGGTACTGCGCCTGTAGCGGCACGTCTTCCAGCTCCAGAGATCGAGCCCTCGTTACACGGGACCCCGAATGGCGCCGCGCCAAGCGATGGGGAGCGGACCAACGAGGCGCCGCCGGTGGCGTCGCCCCTCGCGGACGCGGCCGAGGGCCCGCTCGCTCGCCTCGAGCGGCGCATCGATGCACTCGAGGCGTGGCGCGACGAACAGCGGGAGTCGCCGCGGCGCTGAGGTCCGCCGTCAGCCGTGCCGGAAGGGGGGCCTAACGAAGATGCACGGCCGGCGGCTTGCGCCCGACCACCTGCACGACCGCCGCCAGCCCGCGATGCATCGGCCCCTCGTTCACCTCGCGCTCCACTTCCCGCGCGACGATGACTTCCAGGCCGGCGAGTTCCTGCCGCAGCGCGTCGCTGGTCATCAGCAGCTCCACATGCCGCGGTCCCCCGGCCCCGAAGCCGAGTTGTGCGGGGCTGTATGCTTCGAGCAGGAAGTAGCCGCCAGGCGCAAGCGCGCGCACGACCCGGGCGTGCACGTCGGCCCGCAGCGCGGGCGGAAGATGGGCGAAGATCGACACGATCGCCCCCCACCGCTCGCGCCCGAGGTCGAAGGTTGCGAGATCGTCCTGCACGAAGGTGATCGCGACGCCACGCTCCGTTGCCAGCGCGCGCGCCCTCGCGATCCCCACCCCCGACTGCTCCACCGCCGTCACCCGGTGCCCCTGCTGCGCCAGCCAGGTCGCGTTGCGCCCGTACCCCTCGGCGATGCACAACACGTCCGCACCAGCCAGCAGCGCCGCCTGACTGGTCAAGAAGGTGTTCGGCTCGGTCCCGTACGGGAGCGCTTCAGCCGCATAGCGACGATCCCAGTCGTGTACGTCCATTCTCGTCTTCTCGTCTTCTCGTCTTCTCGTCTTCTCCTAACTCTTCTTCACAATCGCCTGCACCCGCTCCGCGATGCGATGCTCGAGCGCCCCCCGTGAGGTACACACCGAGTACGCGCTCTTGCTCCCCGCCGGATCACGACCACTCGCGGCGATCGCGACCACCAGGTCTTTCGGGTCTCCCGTGGCGGGCTCGATCCATGCCGCGACGGCGAGCGTGATGCGGTAGATATCGGCGTTGCTGCCCGAGAAGCCGCGCCCGCAGTCGACATAGCGCGACATGGGCTCGCCGCCCAGGCGTCGCGAGATCTCGGCGTTGAGGTTGCGCATGAGGCCGTGCGCCGGGTCGTTGAGTTCGACCGGGATCTTGAGTTCGGTGAAGACGGTGCCCAGGGCTGCGAAGATGGCATCACGATCGCCGCTGATGGGGATCGCGATCCCCATCGTATCGAGCAGAATCGGCCCATCCATTCCGGGGAGCATCGCCCGCGCCTTGGGGCTCGCCTGTGCGGCGAGCACTCGCGGCGCCGTGTTGCAGAGCAGCGCCGCGGCGATGGTGAGCGCCAACACGACGAGTCCTCGGCTGCGTGCTGCGGCATGCATGGGCAAGCTCCGTGGTTCGGTCAAACGGTGAGCCGTCCAGGGAGGCGTGGCGAGCAACCTCCCGTGGTGTGTGGTGCGTCCACTCAACGCCCGGGCACCCGTCCCGCGGTGTGCGGTGCCCCAGCCCGCTCCACGTCGCGCTCCAGCGCTGGAATGTCGGTGTCCACGATCTGGCGCAGCGACGCCAGCTGGGCGGCGAAGAGTTCGCTGGCGATGGCCAGCTGCTCCTCATGCGTCCCCGTCGCCCGTCCCAATGTACGCTGCTGCTCTCCACTGATGCCGTTGACGCGTTCGGCGATCGACGTCGGAACCGGATCACCCTGACTTCCGACGGCGCGATCGCCCGACAGTTCGTGCGCCACGTCGGTGACGCGCTGGCGCAGGGTTCGCACCCGCTCGTGCAAGGTGCGCGGGGCCGCGGGGGCGAGGTCGAGCGCGCGTCGGATCTGGTCCAGCCGTTGCCCGGTCGAGGTGGTGAGCTCCACGGCACCGGCGACCGAGCGACGCAGGACCTGGAGGCGCCGCTGGAACTCGCCGCGCGCGGCATGGTCGGCAAGGGTGACCGGGGTCCCGGGTTCGGTCGTGACCTGGAAGTTCATCGGACCGGCGAGTGGCGTCTCCACTCCACCCACGCGCTGCGCCAGCGTGACGCTGTAGCGTCCCGGGACGACATACGGGCCGCTCGGGCCGTTGTCGAACAGCTCCTCGAGGGCGCTGGACGGGCGCGGGAGCACGTGCGCCGGCAGCTGCAAATCCCACGCGGCGCGCTGGAACCCCTTGCCGGTCGGCCCGGTGATCACGCGAATCGGCGTCCCCGCGGAATCGCTGACAGTCAGCAGGACGGACGGCGCCTCTTCCTCCGCCTCCGCACGCAGCTGATCGTTGGTCGGGTACGGCAGCGGACGTCCCGCCTTCTCCGCCGCCTTTTCCGCCTCCACCCGCTTCTGCTTGAGCGACCGGATCGGCTCCTTCAGCAGGTAGGTGAAGACGGCGCCGTACGGCGGGTTGTCACCGCCATACAGCATTTCCCCCTGGAACGCCTTCCCGCGCCCGCCGTACTGCTGCGTCGGGATATAGAGCATCGCGTTCCGCGGCTGGAAGAGCGTCGCCGCCGCGGCAAGGGTCGCCGGCGTGCTGGCGCGCAGTGGCCCGTAGTCGTCGAGCACGTAGATCCCGCGCCCGAACGTCCCGATGACCAGGTCGTTCTCGCGCGTCTGGAGGACGAGGTCGCGTACGGCGATCGTCGGCACCCCGGCGAGCTTGAACCAGTGCGCGCCCCGGTCGCGTGTCGCGTACGCGCCGAACTCCGTACCGATGAAGAGGAGCGATGGGTCGACGTTGTCCTCGACGATGGCATGCGTCGAGCCGCGCACCGGGAGGTCGCCGTTGATCGAGGTCCAGGTGCGGCCGGCATCCGTCGTCTTGAGCGCGTAGGGCTTGAAGTCGCCGTTCTGGTGGTTGGTGAGGACAGCGTACGCGGTGTTGACCTCGTGCTGCGACGCCTTGATCCGCGCGACATACGCGTCGGCGGGGACGCCGGG
>JBDTUA010000222.1:0-8866 GCA_040007995.1 Gemmatimonadota bacterium
GTATATCGCCCAGCCACCTCTCTACCGGGTGGCAAAGGGGAAACAGGAGTTCTACGCGTACGACGAGAAGGAGCGCGAAACGTACACCGAGCGCCTCGGCGGGTCGGAGCGCGGCTCGGTGAACATCCAGCGCTACAAGGGGCTGGGAGAGATGAACAAGGAGCAGCTCTGGGACACAACGATGGATCCCGAGCGCCGCACCCTCATGCGCGTGAATGTCGAAGACGCAGTGCAGGCCGACAAGATTTTCCAGGACCTCATGGGCGACGAGGTCGAGCCGCGCAAGCTCTTCATCGAGAAGAACGCGCGCTTCGTGAGCAACCTGGACGTGTAGCACGATCGCCCGCGCGGCGTCAGACGCCCCGCGGCATGGCTGCCACGTGAGCACACGGGCCAGGGCCGCTCCCAACCGGGGGCGGCCCTCGCGTCGTCTGCTCCTCGATGGGGCGAGCCTCCAACGGCCCACGGCCACGGGTCACCCAGCGGTTCCCTCGCATTGACGACGGCGCACGATCCTGCTACGACTCCCACGTTCGGCTTACGGCCGACCACACGTCGAGGAATTGCAGATGCCACACGAGCGCGAACGCCCGAGCGACGACGTTGCGGGACGGGCCGACCCACCGCGGCCGTCGGGTCGCGAGACCGCCTTCGCTATGTCACCGCGGGCGCCAGCCGATACGCCATCCACCGAGCTGCCATCCACCGAGCTGCCATCCACCGAGCCGCCATCAACCGAGCCGCCATCAACCGAGTCAACGCGTGCCGCGGAAAGGTCCGTCGAGCCTACACTCGGCGTGCTGATCTCCTCGATGACACGGCGCAGCCCCGACGAGCTCCTCGCCGCTTTCGTGATCGTCGGGCTCGTCGGGGCCGGCGCCGTCGCCCTTGCCGCGCCCACATGGTGGCGTGCGGCGCCGCCATTGGTACTGCTGTCGGCGATTGGAGGTTGGGGCATCGCGGACCGGGAACGGAGCGCCACGGGTGCGCGAGGAGTGGCCTTCGCCGTCGTGCGCGGGGCCTCCGTGCTCGCGAGTCTCGTGGCAGCGGGAGCGATCGTGCTCGCCTTCTTGGGCGTTGCGATCGGGCGCTGGATCTCCTGACCTCGCGGCGCATGCGGACCCCACGGCGCGGCACAGCGCGAGCAACCTCCTATCTCTATCGGGCCATGCGGGGCTGCACCTAAGGGCGGCTTGCGGCGGCAGACACGACCGGAGTATCTAGCGCATACGTCCGGCCGCTCGGCCGAGTCGACAAGCAATCACCGCGAAGCAGGAGTTCGCATGCATCGTTTCCTGATCACCGGCCTCGTGGCCGCAGCACTGATTCCCGCCGCTGGCGCGTCCGCGCAGAGCTGCCTGGGGTTGCAGCCGCTGACCACCCATCCTACCAACGTCACGGTGACCGGTCAGTTCACCGACGGGGCCAAGAGCCTTGATGGCCGCTTCGGTTTCGGCTCCTCGATCGCCTTTGGCGGCATCGCTGCGCAGGTTGTGAGCTATGACAACATCGATGGAACCAGCAAGGGGATCTACGTCGACGGCGGCCTCTCCTATCTCGCCGGGGCGAGCCGTAATGTCTCCATCTGCCCCGTCGGCACGCTGGGCTACACGTTCAACCCCGATGGCGGCACGACAGCGAATTCCCATACGACCGTCGGACAGGCGGGCCTCGCGATCGGCGCGAACTTCGGATCGGCTCCGTCGATGCGCCTCATTCCGTTCGGTTCTCTGCAGCTCCGATACAGCCGCTATGACAGCGACTACCAGGGGACGTCGCTCTCCGATTCTGACACGATCGGCCTGATCGGCGGCGGGCTCGGGATCGTCCTCACCGACGCCGTCTCGCTCCGTCCGTCGGTCACGGTGCCGCTCAAGAGCGGTTACAAGACGACCTGGGGAATCGGCATCTCGTTCGCCCTCGGCGGACGTTGATCCACATCGGGCGGCGACGCGCTCCCGATCGCGGCGCCGCCCACTCATGTCAGTTCCCACCTGGTGAAGTACGCTTCGCGTCGACGCGGGAAGCACGTCGAGCCACGGCGAGCGACTACGCCTTGTCCTTGGCGTACGCGAAGAGGATGCGAGCGTACGCTACGTGTACGGCGACAATGGCGCCGATCGGAATGGCAGCACTGATGTACGCGATCGTCGCGTGCACGCCGTCGATACCCCCTGTCGCGCTCGGGGTGGAGCCCCAGGCAATGAGCGCGTACAGCGCCACACATCCTGCCGCCACTCCCATCGCGCCAAGCGACGCGAGCTTGCCGTACTTCTTCATGTCGATGTCCATGGCGCTCTTTGAAAGAAGTCTGCGAAGTAGATGCGCGTGCGCGCGCCGACCGTGCCGTCCACCCGCCTGCAGCGACGCCGTGCCGTCCGAGAAGCCGAGAGTCGACGTGGCAATACCGTCGCCGTGGGCAAACAGCGCACGCACGGCCGCCTTCAACCGTGTGTCGCTATTTCGTGCGACCGGAAACATGGCGAGTGGTTCGCCGCGGGTGAAGCCCGCACTGCGACCTGTCAGCGCGGCTCCACGAAGACCGGAAACTCCGAGGTACGGACCCATGGCTCCGCCTCATACGGCTCCACGCCGGCATGGGTGACGCGATGCGAGACGAGCGGAAGTGGGGGTTCGGCCTCCTCGGTGATCAGGAACGCCTCGGCCAACGACGCCATGCCGGCAGCGATCCCGGCTTCGTCACGCGCGAAGATCGTGGCGAGCGGCTCACCCACCCGCACCACATCGCCTGGCCGCGCCCGGATCACGAAGCCGACGCTCGGGTCGATCGTGTCCTCCATACGCGTCCGGCCGCCCCCAAGCGCGGTCACGCCGCGCCCGACCGCGCGCGGCTCCACGCGGGCCACCACGCCCGCGCGGGGCGAGGAGAAAATCTCGACCTCGCGAGCCTGCGGAAGCCGGGACGGATCATCCACGACGCGCGGATCGCCGCCCTGCGCCTCCACGATCCGCTGGAACGACTCGGCGGCGCGCCCGCTGGAGATCGCAACCTCCATGCGGCGTCGGGCGGCGTCGGTATTGGGGGCGACGCCACCCAGCACCAGCATCTCCGCACCTAATGCGTATGTCACCTGCATCAAGTCGGGCGGGCCGTCACCGTGCAACGCATGAATAGCTTCCTCCACCTCGAGCGCGTTGCCGCATGCCCGTCCGAGCGGGCGGTCCATCGCCGTAACGAGCGCGACGACCGGGCATCCGTGCTCCGCACCGAGGTCGATCATCAGCCGCGCCAACTCCAACCCGCGGTCCAACTCCGGAATGAAGGCTCCGGAGCCGCGCTTGATGTCGAGCACGAGGCCGGTGAGCCCCTCTGCCAGCTTCTTGCTCATGATCGAGGCCGCGATGAGCGGAATGCTCTCGACCGTACAGGTGGCGTCGCGCAGCGCATACAGGCGACGGTCCAACGGGGCGATCTCCTCGCTCTGGCCGATCAACGCGCAGCCGAGCTCCTCCAGCTGACGACGCGCCTGATCGAGCGAGAGGCGCGTCTGGAAGCCCTCGATCGACTCGAGCTTGTCGAGCGTCCCCCCCGTGTGCCCGAGTCCGCGCCCCGACATCATCGGCACGATCACTCCCTGGGACGCGACGAGTGGCGCGAGAATGAGCGAGACCTTGTCACCCACTCCACCAGTCGAGTGCTTGTCGATTCGTCCAGCCGCAAGGTGCGACAAATCGAGCGACGCGCCGCTTTCGCGCATCGCCCGCATCAGTCCTCCGACCTCTGCGCGATCGAGTCCCCGGATGAACGCCGCCATGAGGAAGGCGGCCATCTGGTAGTCCGTCATCCCTCCGGACTGATAGGCCCGAGCCAAGGCATCCCACTCGGCGGATGAAAGCCGCCCCCCGTCCCGCTTCCGCTCGATCAATCGTTGGGCAAGCATACGTGGCATGTTTCGGGTATTATCACGAGCCCCCACGACCTCAACCTCGACGCGCCAGAGCGCGTCCAATCGCGGAGACGTGAAGATTCACCATGTGGCATCTTCGAACCCTTCACCGTCTGGCTTTCGCCAGCATGATCTTGTTGCCGAGTATCGCGCGGGGCCAGAGCGTCGGCCAAGACATCTCGCTCGGGGACCACGAGCAGGCCAATTTCAATTCCGCTGCCGCGCTCGTCCGTTACGAGGCGGCGATCGCCGCTGATTCGACCAACGGAGAGGCGCTCGGCAAGGCCTCGCGTGCGGCCGTGGATCTCGGCGAGCAGGCCGCTGACGCCGACGTGCGCGCGGCGTTGTATCGCAAGGGGGAGCAATACGCCCGCCGCGCCATTGCGGCAAGCCCGAACGATCCAGAAGCCCATTTCCACCTGGCGCGCGCGCTGGGGCGACGCGCCCTGACGCTCGGCGCGCGGGACCGCGTCCGCTACGCCAATGACATTCGAGCGCAGGCCCTCCTCGCGCTCCAGCTCGACCCGGACCATCCGGGCGCGCTGCACGTGCTGGGCGTCTGGAACGCGGAGGTTATGCGGCTCAACGGCTTCGAACGCTTCTTCGCCAGGAACGTGTTAGGCGGGAAAACCTTCGGCGAGGCGAGTTGGAAGAACGCAATTGCGTACATGGAACGTGCGGTGGCGCTCGATCCCGACCGACTCGCGCATCATCTCGACCTGGGGAGCATCTATGTCGACGTCGGCGAACAGGACAAAGCGCGCGAACAGTTCGAGCAGGTGATCAACGGAAAAAGGACCGACGTGAACGACCCGCAGTACAAGCGCGAGGCCGATGCCGCGCTGCGGAAACTCAAGTGAGAGGAGAAGTCGACCGATGAACGCCCGCGACCGTACAGTGCTGATCGTGGAGGACAACGAGGACAACCGGATCGTGTACTCGACCATCCTCCGTCACCACGGCTTTCGAGTGAGCGAGGCGCTCGACGGCGAGGAAGGCCTCGCCAAGGCGCGGCGAGAGCTCCCTGACATCATCCTCATGGACATCTCCATTCCCCTCATCGACGGGTGGGAGGTCACGCAGACGCTCAAGCGGGAGGCGGCGACCAGTCACATCCCGGTGATCGCGCTGACGGCGCACGCCATGCCGGGGGACCGCGAGCGGGCGATGGAAGTGGGATGCGATGGCTATCTCGCGAAGCCGTGCGAGCCGCGAGCGGTCCTCGCCGAGGTGAACCGGCTGCTCAGTCGGACGCACACCGACGTGTAGGAGCTGCGTCGACTCGCGCGCTTGGCGCCTCGCGTGACCGTAGTCACGCGGGGCGCGCGTCTGTCCGCACACGATTACCGGAGCCAGCTGTTGCGCGTCTCTACGGGAGAGTCCGGTACCCTGCAGCGACGGACTCGCATTCTCCGCTCCGCACCGGCGCACATCCAGATGTCCACCACCCTCGACCGCTCCAACGATCTCAAGCTGCGCGCCACCGAATCTCGCGATGACGTCGCGCTCCTCCGGGAGCAGCTTGACGAGCTTACGCGCGAGCGCGATCAGCTTTTGGCCGTCGTCGACCTGCAGCAGGAGCTTGGAAGTTCGTTGCAGGTGGCGGACGTCCTGCAGCGCATCGCGCGTCGTGTGGGCGAGCTGTTCGGCCTCGATCGGTCCTCGATCTATCTGGCCGGCGAGGGGAGCCGTGAGGTGCGCCTGGTCGCCAGCTACGAGGATCCGACGCTGGGGGACCTCGTCGTGGACCTGGGCCGCTATCCGGAACTCGCGCACGCCTTCTCGTCAGGCGAGACGGTGTTCATCCCCGACGCCCGCACTGACGAGCGGCTGGCGAACGTGCGCGCCGCTCTCGACTTGCGCGGGGTCGGCTCGATTGTCGTGGCCCCGATGCGCTGGCGCACCACGGTGATCGGGGCGATCGTCCTGCGCAGCGACCGGAGCGGCGCCCCTTTTACGGAACGTGACATCGCCTTCTGCGAAGTGATCGCGTCGCTCACGGCGCGCGCCCTTCGCAATGCACACCGCTTCGAGCGGGTTCGGCGTGCCTCCAACGCCGAGGCCGAGCGCCGGCACCGGGCCGAACTCGAGCGGATCGCCCTGGTGGCATTCCTCCGTCGACTGCTGGAGCGCTACGCACGCGGCGAGGATCAGCGCTGGTCCGAGACGCTGCTTCCGCGGGAGTCGGACGAGGAATTGGACCGCTTGGTATCGGTCACAATGCAGGTGCTCGAGGAGGAGGCCAAGGGCTAGGACGCGCGACAGCGGAACGGGAGCCAGCCGCGGCTGGTGCGGGGGCCGGGCGCTTGTCGCCGGGCCCTCTTCTGCGTTCATTCCGGCGACGTCTCCGCATGTCTCGCCCTGTGCGCGCGCCACGACCTGTCGTCGGCGCGTGCCATTACTCCACCTCCCCCGCGCCGGATGTCTGCCCACGCCACTCGCGCCGCCGAGCTGCGCACGAAACTCGAGCGCGCCTCGCACGAATACTACGTGCTCGACCGTCCCGCGCTGTCGGATGCGGAATACGATCACCTCTTTCGCGAGCTGCAGACGCTCGAGCGGGAGCACCCTGCGCTGCGGTCGCCGGACTCCCCGACGCAGCGCGTCGGGGCGGCGCCGGTCAGCGCGCTCCCGAAGCACGCGCATTCCGTTCCCATGCTGTCGCTCGCCAACGCCTTCTCCAACGAGGAACTTCAGGAGTGGGAGGACCGCATCGTACGGCTGGCGGGAGAGGAGGCGCGCGCGTCCGGCTACTCGGCCGAGCTCAAGATCGACGGCGCGGCGGTCAGCCTGCTCTACGAGGATGGCGTCCTCGTCGTCGGCGCGACCCGTGGCAACGGGAGCATCGGCGAAGACGTCACGCCGAACATCCGCACGGTCCGCGACATCCCGTTGCGGCTGCACGGCAAGAAGCACCCGCGACGGATCGAGGTGCGCGGGGAGATCTACTATCCCTTCGACCTCTTCGAGCGGATGAATGAAGCGCGCGTACGGGACGGCGAACCGGTCTTCGCCAACCCGCGCAATGCCTCCGCCGGGTCGCTCCGGCAGCTCGACGCGTCAATCACGGCAACGCGACCGTTGCGCTTCTTTGGCTACACGATGATTCCCGCCGCCGGGGAGTCCCTCCCCGTCGCGACCCAGACCGACGTGCTGGACACGCTCGCCGAATGGGGGATCCCGGTGGCCCCACACCGCCGCCGATGCACGACGCTCGCCGAGGTGGTGGAGTGGGCCCAGGGGCTGGAGCACACCGTGCGCGCGACGCTCAACTTCGCGATCGACGGAGGGGTGGTGAAGGTCGATCGGCTCGCCGTGCAGGACGACCTGGGGGTCGTGGGCGGACGCGAGCCGCGCTGGGCGATCGCCCGAAAATTCGCCCCCGACATCGCGGAAACGCGCCTGCTCGACATCCGGGTGAACGTCGGCCGCACCGGCGCGCTCAATCCGTACGCGGTACTCGAACCGGTGGAGATAGGCGGGACCACCGTCACGTATGCCACGCTGCATAACGAGGACCTCATCATCGCCAAGGACCTGCGCATCGGCGACCTGGTGCAGGTGAAGCGCGCGGGTGATGTCATTCCGCAGGTGATCGGTCCGATCCCGGAGAAGCGCGCCGGAGACGAGCGCCCCTGGCGCATGCCCAAACGCTGCCCGGTCTGCGAGACCCCGGTCATCCGCGACGAGGAGGAGGTGGCGATCTACTGTCCGAATGTTGCTTGCGAGGGACGCCGGCTGGAGGGACTTGTGCACTTCGCTTCGCGCGGGGCGATGGACATCCGGGGGCTCTCGTACGCCCGGCTGGAGCAGCTGGTGGAGGCCGAGATGGTTCACGACCCCGCCGATCTCTATTTGCTGACCGTGGAGCAGGTTGTCTCGCTCGAGCGTTTTGCCGACCGGAGCGCCCAGCTCCTCGTGGAGGCGATCGACGCCTCGAAGTTCCAACCGCTCTCACGACTCCTGTTCGGGCTTGGAATCCGCCATGTAGGCTCCGGGGCGGCTGAGTTGCTGGCCCGCCACTTCGGCACCATGGATGCGCTCCTTGGCGCGTCGGAGGACGAGGTGGCTGCGGTGCACGGGATCGGCCCCATCATCGCACGCTCGGTCCTGGCCTACGCGAACGATCCGGTCGCCCGCGCGCTGGTGAGCCGGCTGGCGGATGCGGGGCTGACGATGGCGGAACCGCAGTCGGTCGCGCAGGATGGTGCCCTCAGGGGGCTCACGGTCGTCATTACTGGCACGCTCCCGACCCTGAGCCGCGCCGACGCGACCGACCTGCTCGAACGCGCCGGCGCACGCGTGACGGACAGCGTGACAAAGAAGACGAGCTTCCTGTTGGCGGGCGATGCCGCCGGCAGCAAGCTCGAGAAAGCCCGGACGCTCGGCGTCGAGATCCTCGACGAGGCCGAGTTGCTTCGGCGAGTTGGACGCTAACCGAACGGGATTCTCAATGCCTCAGCCGCTCGACCTCATCGGACACGGCATGCTCGCCCTCACGCGCGCATCGCTCGCTACGCTCCGTACCGCCCTGCTGCGCGACGGCGGGCCTGACGCCGCAGTCTACCTGCAGGAAGCTGGCTACGCCGGTGGCGACGCCATGTGGGAAGCCTTCAAGCGATGGCTCGCCGAGCGCAGCGACATTCCCGCCGAGTCGCTCGACGTGGAAGCGTTCGAGTCGCGCGCGAGCGAGTTCTTTCGCGACGCCGGGTGGGGCGGGATCACGGTGGGATCGATCGGGGACGTCGTCGCGACGCTCGACTCGAACGACTGGGGCGAGGCCGACCCGAATAGCGGGATGGATCACCCCAGTTGCCACCTCACGACCGGCATGTTCGCCGACCTCTTCGGGCGGGTGGCCGGCGCGCCGGTCGCGGTGCTCGAGGTCGAGTGCCGGTCGACGGGGGCCTCTCGCTGTCGGTTTCTTGTCGGAAGCCCGTCGGTCATGGAGCAGAGTT
>JBDTUA010000223.1:0-8759 GCA_040007995.1 Gemmatimonadota bacterium
CCGGATGATCGACCAGCACGAGGAGGAACGTCGGCGGATCTCGCTCGAGCTGCACGACGAGACGGCCCAGGTCTTCTCGGCGGTCAAGTTGCAGCTGGGATTGCTGCACGAGCGGGTGTCGGGCGACGTCGCGACGGGGCTGGAACGTGCCGTAGCGCTCGTCGACGAGGGCATGCGCAGCATCCGGAACGTCACCGAGACGTTGCGCCCGACGGTCCTCGACGACTTGGGACTGGTGCCGGCGATGCGCTCGCTGGCGGTCAGCTTCGAGGGACAGTGCGGAATCGAAGTCTCGCTCGAGGCGCCCGAGGAGGGGCTGGCGCTGTCCGACGACGCGGAGCTCGCCCTCTTTCGCGCCATGCAGGAGGCGCTGTCGAACGTCGCGCGGCACGCGCGCGCGCGGCACGTCCGGGTGTCGCTGCGCGACCTCGAAGGGGTGCTCCACCTCGAGGTCGAGGACGACGGGCGCGGAGTCGATGGGCCCCTCGACCCGGAGCGGCTGCAGCGCGAGGGACACATGGGACTCGCCGGGATGCGGGAACGAATCGGGTCGTTAGGTGGCAGTGTCACGGTCGGCGCGTGCCGCGACGGCGGGCTGCACCTCTCGATCCGCGTCCCGCACCGTCTGGTCGTGGCGTCATGACACCGATCCGCGTCCTCGTGGTCGACGACCACGTCATAGTGCGGGAAGGGCTGCGGCAGGTGTTGCAGGCCGATGGCGACTTCGACGTGGTGGCGGAGGCAGCGAACGGTACCGAGGCGCTGGCGCTCGCCGAGCAGCATCGTCCCGACGTGATCCTGCTCGACCTCACCATGCCGGGAGACTCCGGACTGGTAGTGGCGCAGCGCCTGCGCCAGCGGGTGCCGGCGTCGCGCGTCCTGATCCTCAGCGTGCACGACGACGCCGAGTATGTCCTCGAGAGCGTGCGCGCGGGGGCGCACGGCTACCTGCGGAAGGACACGACTCCCGCCGACCTGCGCACCGCGGTGCGGGCGGTGCACTCCGGCGACGCCTACTTCAGTCCAGCCGTCGCGAAGCGGCTGACGGAGGTACTCCGGAACGACACCGTCCCCTCGCCGCCGGTCGCGGCGGCGCTCTCGACGCTACCCACCCCTCCGACGCTCGACGCGCTGACCAATCGCGAGCGCGAGGTCCTCTCGTTCGTGGCGCGCGGTCTCCTCAATAAGGAGATCGGCGTGCAGCTGGGAATCAGCGTGCGTACGGTCGAAGCGCACCGCGACAGCATGGTCCGCAAGCTGGGTATTCGAAGTGCCGCTGGACTCACGCGCTTCGCGATGGAGCAAGGACTGCTGCGGGACGACGTCGCGGGGAGTTGAGGGGGGCGCTGCCGCGAGTTGGACGCATCTCGCCCGCGTTCGACCAGGTGACGGGACGATCGCAGCGAGCATCGTCGGCCGACCCCGCAGGCAGGTAGGGGAATCCCCCGTCTCCGGGCACCTTCGCACTACGTAGCACTTCGTACGTACATCTCCGAATGTGATCGTACGGTGGGCGAAGCGACACTTGGGACGTGAATCGTCTGGTGTACTACCTGCCCATCGTCACGACGGTCGTCGCGACGCTGTTTACCGCGGAGCTGATACGGCGCTATCGCGGGAAGGGTGGTGGAACGCACCTGCTCTGGTGGGCCATCGGCACCGCGACGTATGGGGCCGGGACGCTGCTTGAGTCGTCGATCACGCTCTTCGGCTGGCATGAGGGGCTCTTCCGACTCTGGTACATCTTCGGCGCGCTGCTAGGTGGCGCCCCGCTGGCGCAGGGATCGGCCTACCTGCACCTGGGGCGCCGGACGGCGAACCGCCTAACGGTCGTCCTGCTCGCCGTCGTGCTCTTTGGCGCCGTCGCCGTGCTGCTCACGCCCATCGACTACTCGCTCGTCGAAGCGAGCCGACCCGCCGGTCGGGTGATCGTGTGGCACTGGGTGCGGCTCATCAGCCCCGTCATCAACATTTACGCGTTTGTCCTGCTCGCCGGGAGCGCGGCCTGGTCGGCATGGCACTTCACGCGCATTCCCGGCCAGCGCCATCGCGCGATCGGCAATGTGCTTATCAGCGTCGGCGCGATCCTGCCGGGGATCGGCGGCTCGTTCACGCGCATGGGATACGTGGAAGTGCTCTACGTCACCGAGCTGCTCGGACTGCTCCTGATCTATGCCGGCTACCGACTCGCCACGCGCGACCGTCGCGCGGCACCGGCCACCTCGCCCCTCACATCCCCTGCATCAGCCCATGTCTCGCTTGCACGCTAGCGTCCCGCTTGTCGTCGTCGTCACCCTCGCTCTCGCTGCCTGCGGGAGCGACGCGGCGACGGCGCCGACCATCACGCCGGTGACCGCGCAGTTGACGGTCGACGGTTCGACAGACTTTGCCTATGTCCACCTCGGCGCGACGGCGACGACCGTGACGCCGGGTGACGCCGCGACGAGTGCGGCGTGGGACCTGGGCTTCTTCGCCACGAACGTCATCGTGAACGGCGGCGCGGTCGGCCCCGGAGGGGTGACGGCGTACTGTCTCTGCCAGAACGCCTCGGTCAGCGACGCGGCACTGGCTGGCATGACCGCATCGAGCGAACTGGCGGGCTTCGAGGCGGTGACGTCGGCGCAGGTGCCGGCAGCCGACGCCTTCACCAGCGACACCTTGACGCCGGCCATTGCCGGTTGGTTCAGCGGCTCGGGCGCGTCGTCGACGGCCGCCACCGGTCGCGCCTGGCTCCTGCGCAAGGGGACGACGACCGTCACGTTAGGCAAGTTCCGGGTGACCGCGCTGGCGAACGCCAGCGCGACCAGTGCCGGCCAGGTCACCTTCGAGTACGCGTTGCAGGCGACGGCAGGGGGCGACTTCGCTCCCTCACAGTCGCGGACGGTCGACGTCCGCAGCGGGCCGGTCTACTTCGACCTGTCGGCCGGGACGACGACGACGGCGGGTGGAAGCTGGGACGTGCGTTTCTCGGGTTTCGAGATCCGTGCGAATGGCGGCGTGAGCGGGACGGGGAGCATGAGCGCGCTGGTCGACAACGGGACGCCGTACGCCAGCATCACCGCCGCGTATGCTGCAACTGCGCCGGCCCAGGTCTTCAAGAAGGACGCCTACTCCGGCGTGTTTGTCTCCAAGCCGTGGTACCGATACAACATCACGGGAACGGACAACCAGATCTGGCCGACCTATAACGTCTACCTGGTGAAGCGGGGGGACGAAATCTACAAGGTGCAGCTGACCAGCTACTACGGGACCACCGGCACGTCGCGGCAGATCACGATCCGCTACGCCCGCCTCCAGTAACCCCTGGTACACCCACCGATGCGGCAGCGGACGAAGAACCGGGAGGAGGCGTGGACGGCACACGGGGGCGCGCATCGGATGCGGTCCCGCGCGCTGGCCCGCACGTTGGGCTGCGCGTTGGCCGTTGGCTCGGCGTTGCTGCTGGCGGGGTCCTCGCTCCGGGCACAGGAGGGGCGCACGCTGCACGGGCGGGTGACGGATGCGGCGACGGGGCGCCCGATCCTCGGCGCGGAGGTCCTCGCGAACGATGGAGTGCTCGGGCGGGCGCGCAGCGATGGCGACGGGGCGTGGGAACTTCGTGTCCCCGGGACGCCCATCGTGCGGGTGCGCGTACGCCATCCCGGCTACGCATTCCGGGAATTCGTCGTCGATGCCGGACGATCGACCGCCGGTACGCCGCACCAGACGGCGCTCAACGCCCTGGCGATTCCGCTGGACGCGGTGATCGTCACCGCGGCCCGCCGAGAACAGAAGCTCGGCGACGCGGTGGTGGAGACCGAGTTGATCGGCCCCCGCGAGCTCGCGCAGCGCGGCGCGAGCGACGTGGCGGCGGTCCTCACCGAGCACTCCGGAATGCAGGTCGACGGCGGCGTCCCATCGGGCGCGGGGGTGCAGATGCGCGGCTTCGATTCACGCCGCGTGCTGATCCTGCTGGATGGACAGCCGATGGTCGGGCGGGTGAACGGCAACTTCGACCTGTCGCGCATCCCGACGTCGATGGTCGAACGCATCGAGGTCGTCAAGGGACCGCAGTCGACGCTCTACGGCAGTGAGGCGTTAGGGGGCGTCGTGAACATCATCACCCGCCGGGCGACCGAGCTCGGATGGGAGGCCGGGCTGACCAGCGCGGCCGGGACGCAGCGCCGGCGAGACCTGTCGGCGAATTCACTCTGGCGCCATGGCGCACTCGGCGCGACGATCGACGGCGGGCTGCGTCGGCAGGAGCTGGCGCCGGGGGTCGCTGGGACGGCGGATACGTACGCGCACCGCTGGAACGGCTCCGGGTCGCTGCGTTGGCAGCCCGATTCCGGCCTGCAGCTCGATGTCGGTGCGATGGCCATCTCGGAATCGCAGCGCTACCGCGTGGGGCAGCTGTTCCACTTCGCCGACAACGAGCAGTGGGGGGCGCGCGCCAGTGCACGAACGGCCTTCGGCGGCGGCTGGCTCACGTCCACGGTGAACCTCTCGGCATTCGACCATCTCTCGCGCGCGAGTACCCTGGCGGAGCCCGTAAGCGATAGCGGCGCACGCGACGCTCAGCGACTCCTGCAGGGCGACCTGCTCTACAACGCGCAGCGGGGTGCCACTCAGCTCGACGCCGGCGTGCAGCTGCGACGCGAATCGATCACCGCGGATCGCCTGTCGCGGAACTCGCCGAACAGTTTCAGCGTCGAGCCATTCGCGCAGCTCACGCGGACGATGGGTCAGCTGAACGTGACTCCGGGAGTCCGGGTGACCGTGAGTGATCGGTGGGGCAACTTCGTGGCGCCCCGCCTCGCGGCGATGTGGCGCCCCGTCGACGCGCTCGCGATCCGGGGGTCACTTGGTCGTGGCTTCCGCGCCCCGGATTTCAAGGAGCTGTACCTCGATTTCGTCAACGCGGCGGCGGGGTATGCCGTCAATGGAAACCCCGCGCTCCGCCCGGAATCGTCGAACAGCGGGTCACTCGGTGTGGAATGGACCGGGACTGCGCTGTGGGCGCGAGGCACCCTCTTTCGCAACGATTACCGCAACTTCATCGAAGCACGCGAGCCGGATGCGAGCGGGACGTACACCTACGAGAACATCGACCGGGGACGCAGCGCCGGGGTCGAACTTGAGAGTGGGCTGTCGCTCCGCTCGTGGCAGCTGGAGGGGTCGTACGACTATCTCCACGCGCGCGATCTCGGCGGGGGAGGCGCACTGCTCGGGCGTCCGACGCACAGCGCGCGTGGCTCGGTCACGGGAGCAGCGGGCCTGGGCGTACACGGCAACGTCTCGCTCTTGTACACCGGGCGCACGCCGATCGATCGCGACCTCACCGGAGCGGTGAGCCGCGAACGCGCCGGATGGCTGCGCGTGGACGCGCGTATCACCCGATCGCTGCCCTTCGCGACCGAGGGATCGATCGGGGTGACGAACGTCTTCGACAAGCGCCTGCTCGAGACGTGGCCGGGCTTCACCGGTCGGCAGGTCGTCGTGGGCATGACCTGGCACGCCCGGTCGGGCGGACGCTGACGTCCTGCGCGCCCAACGTCAGGGGACGCGTTCGAATCGCACGTTGCGGGCGCGCCCGGCAAAGATCCGGGCGCCGGTGACCTGCCCCGAGGGGCTGCGCGTGAAGCGCGCGGTGAACCCCGACGACAACATGCGAAAGCCGTCCTCATACAACGGGACGAGCGCCGCCTCTTCGTCGGGAGAGAAGCGAACGAGCAGCCGTCCCTTGTCAACGCGAAAGACAAGCGTCGACCCCAACTCAGGGGAGCGGAACGTTCCGGCGTAGGTTGACAGTTCATCGGCGCGAAGCGTGGGCGGCCGGGACGCCAGCATCTCCATGACGTCCCCGCCGGGCAACTGCAGGTGCAACGAGGTTGCCTTTGCGTCGGATGGCGCGAAGGTGAGTTGGTATCCCGCGCCGGTGGAGAATCGCCCGGGCGCCCGTTCGGCGCGCAGCGAGTCGGAGGAGGGACCGATCACGCGCAGGTAGTCGCCGACCGTGGCAATCGTGAGGTAGTCGTCGGTGCGCGGATCGCGATAGATCCCCGTCACCCGGTCCCGGTCCTCCGCAGCAACTGTGGTCGGGGAGGGGCGCGGCGCCGTTGTACGCGGCACGACGAGCATCGCGACCTGCCGTCCAAGCGACCCGGCATTCGCCGTCCCGGCATTGCACCAGACGGCGACCGACGTTCGCACCTCGGGGTAGCGTGCCATCCAGGTGCGATAGCCGGCCGTCGATCCGGAGTGCGACACTTCGCGGACGCCAGTGCTCCACGGGGCGACGCTCAGGCCGAGCGCGTAATCGAGCTGCCGACCGTTCGTCAGGCGCTGGGTCGTTTCGAGCTGTTTGGTGAGGCCGGGATAGCCGGGGAAGCCGTCGGTGAGCGCGTCGTTCCACCGCAGCAGGTCGTCGATCGTGCTCAACAGCCCGCCGTTGCCGTGCACCATGGTGAACGGCATGTCCTGCACCCAGGCGCCGCGTTCGAAGGTGTAGGCGGTCGCGCGCCCCGGGACGACGCGACGGAAGTCATCGCGCCACTGCGTGTGCGTCATGCCTAACGGCTTGAAGAGACGTTCACGACTGAAGGTGGCGAACGGCATTCCGCTCACGCGCGACACGATGGTGGCGGCAAGCACGTAGCCGGTGTTGCTGTAGAGATACTCGCTGCCGACCGGGAAGTTGAGCTCCTGCTGTCGGTGCACGAGGTCGAGGATCTCCGCGTGGGTATGCACCTCGGTGCCGGGATCGCGCCCCATGAGGCCGAGCAGCGCCCACTGGTCGCGCAACCCGCTGGTGTGGGTGAGGAGGTTCCGGATGGTGATGGTGGCGCCGAAGTCGGGCACCTCGGGGAGGTACTTCCGGATGTCATCGTCGAGCGAAAGCTTGCCGTCCAGCTGCAACAAGACTACGGCGGCCGCCGTGAACTGCTTGGCCACCGACCCGGATTCGGAGATCGACGCACGCGTAAGCGGAACTCCGTACTCCAGGTTGGACATGCCGTAGCCCGTAGCGAAGAGCACCTTGTCGTCCTTGCCGACGCCGACGAGACAGCCCGGCGAAGTGGAATCGTAGCGACCGAAGAGACGATCGATACGTAGCCGGGTGGAGTCGGGAAGCGGCTGCGCGCCAGCCGGTGAGGCGAGCGACGCAGTGACGGCGAGCGAGACCGCCATGACGAGTCGTGCGCGGGATGGCGTGCGGAGTGGCGTGCGGAGTGGCATCGGGCGCGGTGGTCGGGGAACGAGGCGGCGAAGGCTGTCGCCCCCTACGATGGTGCCGGGACGCGGGTTTCGGGAGGGACGGCATTGCCGGGAGCTGCGCGGTGGTCGTGCCCCTGCTGCCCGGTGGCGTCGCGTTCCGCCTGCGCTCGCCCAGTCGGCGCCAGCAGTATGTAGTTAGCATCGACCCGAACAGCGCACATTCTCTCCGGCAGATGAACGAGACGCGCTGCGAAACCCCAGTGACGCGGTGCCGGGAACGCGCGGGGCTCGGGTCGGGTATATGGGGTGTACATCTACTGCGAGGCACAATGACATCCATGCTGCTGCACCTGGCCCTGAGCGCCGCGCTGGCGACTGGCACGCCCGGCGTGACGGTGGCCGCGGTCTCTCTGGCCGACTCGACGCGCGTCGTGCAAGCGAAGGCGTCGGTCGAGGTCGACAATCAGAACTTCTACGACGCGAACGTGTTCGTCGTACAGGGGCTCCGATCGGTGCGCCTGGGCACCGTGACCGGTCTCACGAAGGAGACGTTCGACCTGCCCCGTGACATGGTGGGTGGGGCATCGATTCGGTTCGCCATTCGCCCGCTGGCGTCTCGCCAGAGCAGCCTGACCCAGGAGATTGCCGTCTTTGCCGGCGATACTATCGGCGTCGTGATTCCGCCGTTCTGAGTTTCGCGGAGTCGATGGACGGGTACGCCACGAGGCCGGACGACAGTCCGGCCTCGTGGCGTCTGTGCGACTGCACCGTCGACTTAGTTCGGTATGGTCAGGCTAACGCCGCTTCCCGAGAGCGTCTGGCTCATCGCCCGCGCTTTCACCATGAAGGCCCGCGCCTCGGCGATCGCGCCCTGCATCTCCGATCGCACGTTGCCGATCTGGCGCCTCGTGCCCGCGGTGGGCACTTCCCAGATCCCGAGCACGGCGCCCTTGAGCGTTCCGACGCGTCCCAGGACGTTCGCTGCGGCGGCCGCGGCCGCTGCGGCGCCGCCGCCCCCCCCGCCGCCGAATCGTCCACCCGCCGTCGCCGGCACGCCGAACTTGGCGCGCACCGAATCGAACTGCTTCCGAAAATCGGCCCACTGCGCTTTCACCGCCGCCGATGCGCTGCTGGAGTCGACCTTCGGGGTCGCTCGCAGCACTTCATCGTAGAGCGTGGCCAAGGGTCGTGCTGCATCGGTACCGCGCCGATGCAGCTCATGGAGGTCGCTGGCGATGGCGTTATAGCGCGCGCGGTCGCCTCCCGTCAGTTGCACCATCGGATCCATGACCAGGTGCAACGGTTTTGAATCGAGCACCGTGCCGTCGGACAGGAGCGAGACGGTGTACGTGCCCGGCACGACCAGCGGTCCCTGGTTGGCGCCGCCGCCGAAGCGGCCGCCGCCGCCTCCTCCCCCGGCGGCCGCGCTGTCGCGGGCGGGGGGACAAGGGCTCTCGGCCTTGTAGCCGGCAGATGGTTGCGCCTGTGGCACACCGGGGACGGCATGCGTGGTGTCGGCACCCGGACGTCCGCCGGGGCCGCCGGCTCCACCGGTGTCGCCG
>JBDTUA010000224.1:0-8675 GCA_040007995.1 Gemmatimonadota bacterium
ATGGCTCGCCTGCATCTGCTTCATCATGGGATTGTCGGTCGTCCCCATACCGTCCATGCCGTGGTGTCCCATCTCTTCGCCGATCATGGCCTCGATGCGAGACGCCTGATCCGGCGTCAGGTTCAGGAGACCCTTGTGCTTCCGCACATTCGACGGGGCGTATCGCATCATCGGCATTATCTGCATCCCACCACGCTGCCCCATCATCGACATCATGCTGCCCATCATCGCGCAATCGCTCATGCTCATCTGCTGCTTGTTGGCCCCTGGCATCGTATCGCTGTGCTGATGCTGTTGAGCGGCGAGCGGCGCGGTGATGAGTGCAACGCCCAAAAGGCCAATCTGTAGTCCTGTTCTCACGGTGACACCCCGCTCTCTTGGTAAAGTGGTGGATCCTGCTATTCCGCGCGCCACGATCGCCGGAAAAAGAAGCCCGCTATACATCGCCGTGTCACGTCGACTGACCCTTCGTCGTCTCGTCCAATCAACCGCAGCAGCAGCCGCCACCAGCGCCGGCGGTGACGGGTGCACCCGCCGTGATCGGTTCGTATCCGGCATCTCGGATCACCTGGGCGATCGCCGCAGGGGTCGTTTGCGACTCGTCGTAGCTGACGGTTGCAGACCCAACCGTCACCGCATCGACGCGTATGCCCGGAACGGTGTCGAGCGCCTTTCGCACGGTGCTCACGCAGCCGCCGCAGCTCATGCCAGAAATGCCTAGGGTCGCTTGTTGCATGGAACTCCTTTCGGAAGACTCGCCGCCTACTCCGCGACGTGTCGCGTTGGTCGAACTACTGCTTCTCGTCGTGCTAAGTATAGCGCATCCTGTGGCCGCCGCAATCGCTCGTTAGGGTCGAACGGGGTAGCTCTCGTGGAGGAGGAGAATGAGTGGGAAAAGTGGCTTCGGTTCAACGGACGCGCTCGGTCCGCCACGTGGGAGTTTGGATCTCGCCGCGAGTTGACGCGGAGAATCCCTCACGAGGACGGGTGACACGCCGGACAGCCAAGAGTTGTGCTTCTCGGAAATTCGAGATTGTAGGTCATGCCAGCTTGGAATCTTCCGGAGACCCCCACAATGAAGCCCCGCTTCTCACTTCTGGTCGGCAGTACCGTCGCGATCGTTAGCGCGTGTACGTCCGCACCGACGTCCGTCGCCGTTGATCTCGCAGCGACTGTGCTCAGCGTATCGCCGGTGCAGTCGTCCGCTGGTGTCGATCCAGCCGCTCCCATCGTCGTGACCTTCAATCGCGGGATGATGGCGGCGATGGAACGACTGGTCGTGCTGCACGAAGGGTCTGTCAGGGGCGCCGCGATCGCAGGCGCCTATACGTGGTCGAGCGATCGACGCTCACTCACGTTTCGTCCGGATACTCCGCTGCGATCGAGCACGATGTACGTCCTGCACCTGGCGCCGGATCTGAGAACGGACGACGGCGGTCGACTCAACCACGAGGCCTGCACCTCGATCGGAGGACGCAGCGTGAGTCAGCAGATGATGGGCGGCGGGATGATGAGCGCTGGCTCCATGGGACCCGGCATGATGGGCAGCGGCTGGCTCCCGATTTCTGGCAGCTACGGGATGGTGTTCTCCTTCACTACCGCGTAGCCGCCTGGCAAAGGTCGTCGCCTCGATCGCGCGATACGAGGCAACACCGATGCTGTTGGTGCTCGTCGCAACACGGGGTCATTCGCCCGCGGCTGGTCGCGGACACGGGTGCGAGTAGTGGATGTGCGAGATGACCCATCGACCGTCTCGCAGCACCCAGACCATCGTCTCATGTCCCTTGGCGCTGATGGGTTTTCCGTTCATCGTCGCCTCGATCTCGTACTCGCGAGTGACAAGCGCCATCTTGTCCGTCGCCGATACCCGAACGTCGGTGAATCGTGACGTGGCATTCTGAAACTCTATGATCTCGGGTTTCAGATGGTTCTCCCAGACGTCGTCGATGCCGATGTTTCGAACGCTGTGCTCGTACAGTACGATGTCGCTCGCAAGGAGCGACTTGAGCGTGGTGAGATCCTTGGCGGTGAACGCCGTATTGTAACGCGCCATGGCCGCGCGTACCTGTCCGTCGGCGTCCTGTGCAGACGCCGAAAGCGGGGCAGCAAGGAGCATGGCACTGGCGACGAGCCACAGCGACGAGCGATGCATGGAAGGCCGGGTTCGAGGGACGCAGCGGGCGACACGCGAAGGCGTAGCCCGTGGCTTTAACAGGCGTAAAATGAAGTGAGGGAGGTGCGCCGTCAACCCGACCGACGCGTGCCCCGCCCCGTTCACCTCGCGCGTCTTCCCCCACGTGAGGCACGCCGTAGCCGCGATTGCGCCGGCGGTACCGCGCATCTATTTTATCGTCCATAAAATCACAGCACGCGCGCTCACCTTCCCCAATCGAGTATCCGTGATTCCGGTCGCCTCCCACTCCATCCGGGGTACTCGCTCCGGCTCTACAGTCGTTGCTCGTCTCGCCCTTGTCGTCGCCCTCGTGACGACGGCCCTCGCCGCCTTTCCGCGCGCCGCCGCTGCACACGCGGTCCTCAGGCGCTCCGCGCCGTCGGCAGACGCCCGACTGGACACCATTCCCACTCTACTGCGGTTCGAGTTTTCGGAACGTGTCGAAACGCGATTCACCAGGTTGCTCCTGACGAACGCGAGGGGCGACACCATCGCGCTCGGCGCGGTGACCTTCGGCGACGACGGGCACGCCGTCATTCTCGCGGCCATTCGGTCGACGCTTGGTCCGGGCCGCTACTCGGTACGGTGGCAGACTGCAGGGGCCGACGGACATCCATCGCGCGGCCAATTCGCCTTTACCGTGAATACGTCGGCAGTTCTGCCGCCGCCGGTGCCATCGACAGCTGTCACGCTCCCCAACACTTCGTTCGCAGATTCCTCGACTGGGAAGGGCGGCGGCCCCGATGCAGTCGCTGCGACGAACGCCGAGGTGGCGCTATTTGACCAGCGCTCATTTTTCTACGTTGTGATCCGGTGGGCGCAGTACGTCGCTGCCTTCCTCGTCGTCGGCGCCTTGGTTTTCGGACGGTTCGTGCTTCAGCCACTCACCGGTCGACTCGCGGACCCACACACGTTGCTCGCCGGCACCCGTACGCGGACTCAACGAATTGGTGCAGCAGCGTCGATCTCGCTCGTCATCGTGCAGATCGGGCGAATGCTCGCCCAACGCGTGACGTTGCAAGGAGGGGGCGACTTCAAGATGGAGGTCAGCTTCGGCGAGTTGTTAATCGGGACCGCGTGGGGAACGGGACTGCTACTCACTCTGGCGGGTGCCGTGGTCGCCGCGGTCGGATTCCTCAGCGCGGAAAAGTCGAAAGCGTTCCAAACTCCACTGCTCGTCATCGCCGTCTCCGCTGTGAGCGTCGGCTTCGGGCTCTCCGGGCACCAGGCAGGTTCTGACTTCAGCCCCTCCTTGGCGGTCGGCCTGGACGCGATCCACAACCTGTCCGCCGCGAGCTGGCTCGGCACCGTCGCGTTGTTGGCACTCGTCGCGCTGCCGTTGGCTCGTAGAGATCCGTCGACGGATCACTCGACGGTCGCCGCCATTCTCCGAGTATTCAGCCCGGTTATGCTGGTTTCGGCTGGCCTCGCCGGAGTGACAGGACTGGTTCTGGCGACGCTCAATCTGGGGTCGATCTCTGCCCTGTGGCAGACGGAGTACGGTCGGGTCCTCCTGATAAAGCTCGCGATTCTCTCGCTGGTCGCTGCAACCGGTGCGTTCAACTGGAAGCGCGTCCTTCCGACAGCCGGGACACCATCGTCGACGCGCCTGCTGCAACGGACGGCCGGTGCGGAAGCTCTTGTCGCCCTTGCTGCACTCGCGGTTGTGGCAGTGCTCGTTGCGACTCCAATGCCGTCGATGCGCTGAGCGATCCGGCGATTCGTGGGTTGACCGTCTTTCGCCCCCCGTGTGCCACCACAGTAGCGCTCCGTGCGCAGCGGCGCGCGCATAGCAGCGCGCGTATGGCAGCAACGCGCCTACCGGTCGCGACAAGATCCGACGGCGGTCAGGCGCGAAGCGAATCGGGGAAACCACGGCGGGGTAGCCCATATTTTCGTGTCAGGGGGCTCCCCCTTGCTTTATTGTCCGTAAAAACTCAGACTCGACAATCGCGCAGCGCGTCGGACTAACGGCGCTGCTCATGCCGGAATCCTTGAAGCGCTTCCGGCTTCCACCTACGCCGGAAACTCCATGGAGCACCGAGATCAGTCTGCCCACTTGAGCCACGATGCTGCGCATCAGAATCTCCCCGCAGCACAGGGCCAGCAGACCGACGTAGGACATGACGCCCACGAAGGGCACAGCGCCCATGAAGGACACGACGCCCATACGGGCCATTCGCCCGAGGCCTTCCGGGACAAGTTCTGGCTCTCCCTGATCCTCACGGTGCCAGTCGTGATCTGGTCGAAGCATATCGAGGATCTGCTCGGCTACACCGCTCCGAATCTTCCCTTCTCGGCCTGGATCCCACCGCTGCTTGGCACCGCAGTATTCGTCTACGGAGGATGGGTCTTCCTGCAGGGCGCGGGACGAGAGCTGCGCGCCCGCCTGCCCGGGATGATGACGCTGATTTCCCTCGCAATCTGCGTCGCCTTCTTCTTTTCGTGGGTTGTCCAGCTCGGGCTGATCTCCGCCACTCCGCTTTGGTGGGAGCTCGCCACGCTCGTCACGATCATGCTCCTCGGCCACTGGATCGAGATGCGGTCCATCAATCAGGCACAGGGCGCGCTCAAAGAACTCGCCAAACTACTCCCCGACACGGCCACCAGGATCACCGATCAAGGGGAGGAGCGCGTCTCGGTCAGCGCCCTGGGAAACGGCGATATCGTGCTCGTTCGACCCGGTGAGAGCGTCCCCGCTGACGGCATCGTGCGAAAGGGCGAAAGCGACGTCAACGAGTCGATGATCACTGGCGAATCGCGACCGGTCAAGAAGTCGGACGGCGACGAGGTGATTGCGGCGACGATCAACGGCGAAGGCTCTCTCCGCATGGAGGTCACCGGAACGGGAGAACGCACCAAGCTCTCCGGCATCATGCGGCTGGTGGCGGATGCACAGAAATCCAAGTCGAGGGCGCAACACCTCGCCGACCGCGCGGCTCAGCTTCTCACGCTGGTGGCGATCGTGTCCGGCGTCCTGACATACGTCGTGTGGCGGTGGATCGGCGCCCCCATCGATTTCACCGTCGTCCGGGTCGTGACCGTCCTTGTCATCGCCTGCCCGCACGCGCTGGGACTCGCGGTCCCGCTGGTCGTCGCCATCTCGACGACGCTGGGCGCGCGGAGTGGACTCCTGATCCGGGATCGACGCGGGCTCGAAGAGGCGCGGAATCTCAACACAGTGATCTTCGACAAAACGGGCACACTCACCCTCGGCGAGTTCCGCGTGGTCGCCCTCACCGTAGCCAATGGGCGGTCCGAGGAAGAGACGCTGCGCATTGCAGCTGGCGTCGAGTCGGAGTCCGAGCACCCGATCGCGCGCGGCATCGTGAAGACGGCCGAAGACCGCGCACTGACTATTCCTCCTGCCGAGAACTTCCGCGCCCTGACAGGAAAGGGCGTCGCTGCCACCGTTGAAGGTGGCGAGTATCACATGGGCGGCCCGGCGCTGCTGCGCGCCGAGCAGGTCGAGGTTGCTCCTGCCCTGCAGGAAGCGGCCGAAGCCGCGGCTCGCCGAGGGCAGGCCGCCATCTACCTTGTGCGGGATCGCGAGGCGATCGCCGTCTTCACGGTCGCAGACGCCATTCGTGAGGAGAGTCGGCAGGCGATACGAGCGCTGCACGACGGGGGGATCGAGGTGGCGATGCTTACCGGCGATGCGCAGGCGGTCGCCGACGCGGTCGCCCAGGAGCTCGGCATCGATCTGGTCTTCGCCGAAGTACTCCCGGCGGACAAAGCGGACAAGGTTCGCGAACTCCAGGCACAAGGCAAGAAGGTGGCGATGGTGGGCGACGGGGTGAACGACGCACCTGCATTGGCCACCGCGGACATCGGCATCGCCATTGGTGCAGGAACAGACGTGGCCGTAGAAGCCGGGCACATCGTGCTCGTCAGGTCCGATCCTCGCGACATCCCGAGGATCGTGACGCTCTCACGCGCCACCTACCGCAAGATGATGCAGAATCTCTGGTGGGCCGCGGGTTACAACATCATTGCAATACCAGCCGCGGCGGGTGCGCTAAGCGCATGGAACATCCTGCTGACTCCGGCGGTGGGCGCGCTGCTGATGTCGGCCAGCACCGTGATTGTTGCCATTAATGCGCAGCTCCTCAAGCGTGTGAAGCTGTGATCGGCGGCCGCCTCGTGTGAAACAAGCCTGAGGCGGGCGACACACGGGATCACCGTACCGCCGCATCGATTTCCGGCTGCATGTCGGGGGTAAGTCGCGCCTCTTGAGCGGGTAGCGTTACCGAACCCCTTTTGCCATTACGTTGAATATCCGCGACGAGGATATTCATTTCGGCGATCTCTTTGACTTGGGCTCGAATAATTCCGTCGGCGAGCTTGCGAACCCGTGGGTCTCGGATGTCGGCCTTTCGCGCATTATTTATGGCGATCGAATGGTGCGGAATCATCGACTTCATGAAGTCGACATCGCCGATCAGTGTCTGGTTGCGATTGACCAGCAGGATCGCGATCCCGAGCACGATCGAGCCGACGAGGACCGCGAGCTTGGTCCCTTGGCCCCGGTACATGTTCCACATGAAGGCGAGCATTACGGCGGCCATCACGCAGCCCATGACAAGCGACGACACCAGCCGAGTGAGGCTGAACGTCGCGTGATCGAGGCTGTACACTAGCTGATACATCAGCGGGAACATGATGGCCGTCGAGACCGCGATCATCGTTGCAAACTTGCCCCAGCTCATCATCATCATTTTCGCGCCGGGGGCACGACCCTGATTCTGTTCCGTCATCGTTTGTCCTCTGCTATGGAAAAGGCGGAGTTCGTGTGCGGGAGCCAGCAGCGGAACTGCAACATCGCGCTTCCCGTGCGCCGCGCAGCACCCCCGCCGATCTGCCCAACACGCTCGAACTCCGCAACGCTCGGTGAAGGCGTCGTGGCGAAGCGCCGCCGAGGGCTACCGACGTTATGGCATTGCGAGTAGCGGGCGCAATTATCCCTCAGTGCCAGAGCCGCAGTCCCACTACGAGTGAGGCGTGACGGCTGTCATTTCCCGCAGCGCGACTGAAGTCTGCCGTCGCGCCGAACTGGCGATCCCAGACGATCCCGACGTAGGGGGCAATCTCGCGCCGGAACTCGTAGCGAGCGCGAAGCGCCAGCGAGCCGTGGCTCAGGCCGGCGCCTACGCCGAACTCCGGTACGTCCGTCAGGGAGGCGCTCCCCTCGAGTCGCGGCTGCAGCACGAGTCGCTGCGTGAAGTAGACGTCATACGACGCCGTCAGGTCGAGCGCGACATCGCCGGCAGTGCTGACGAAGACACTCGGCTCCATCTCGAAGCGGCCGGGCGCGAGTCCCTGGAATCCGGCCACTGCGCCCATCCGCGAATTGGTTCGACCGCCTGAATTTCGGACGTCGGCGCGCAGGCCAAGCTGGGCGTCCCAAAACGGGGAAACCAGGCGGCCGTACAGAAACTGATACTGACCCGTGGATCCCCCACCGCGGGTCGCCACTTCACCTTCTGCCTTGATCCACAGTCGCTGCGTCGCTCCGCCGCTCCAAGCCAGCAGGTCGAATACAACCGGACGGTCGGCACGCGACGGGAGCAGCTCGAGCACCTCTGACTGTATGTAGGTCGTACGCCCCCACTGCATGTCGTGGAGGGCGACCGACGTGTCGGACCTCGTCTGTGCAAGCAGCGGAGGCGTCAGCATCACCAGGCTGGCGGCCATCGCCAATAGCATCTGTCGGACACGCACCTTACAACTCATAGGGCGCTCCCGCTGCATCGCCGAGTTGTTCGCCCGCTGCATGCACCTCGTCTCCATCGTGATTCTGGTGAGCCGAGTGATCCATTGCCGGCCCGACATGCACGACTCGGAACATGCCGGCTTCCATGTGATATAGGATATGGCAATGGAAGGCCCATCGACCTGCTGCGTCGGCGGTGACGAGCATCGATACCTTCTCGGCCGGCTTCACATTGATCGTGTGCACGCGCGGGATTCGGTCTCCGTGTCCGTTTTCCAGCTCCATCCACATGCCGTGCAGGTGCATCGGATGGTTCATCATCGTGTCATTGACGAAGGTGAAGCGTAACCGTTCGCCGTGGGTGAACTCGATCGGACTGGCGTCGTGGAATGGCACGCCGTCCATTCCCCAGGTGAAGCGCTCCATGTTCCCGGTCAGGTGAATCTCGACCTCACGCTGCGGTGCACGAAAATCCGCGCGCGGCGCGAGTGCGCGAAGGTCTGTGTAGCGGAGTACTCTCCATCCATCGTTGCCCAAGCCGAGCCCCGGCTCCTCGAGTCGGGAACGCGACATCATGGCCACCATCGAGTTCTGTGGGCCGTGTGTTCCAGGTGCGTGCGTGGCGGGTTCCGGGAGCGTTCCAGGCGCTCGAAGCGCCGACGTCATCGCGGGAGCGCCCATCGCCGCCATGTCGTGTCCCTTGTGCTCGTCGGCGGCACTGGCCGGGGTCTTCATCGCCGGCATGTCGGACATACCGGGCATGTTCGCATGCTCGCTTCCGCCCATGGC
>JBDTUA010000225.1:0-8658 GCA_040007995.1 Gemmatimonadota bacterium
CGATCCCGGCGCTGCGGTGACGTTTGCGCGGAGCAAGCTCGACTGGGACGAGGCGACCGAGACGCGTGCGATGGGTTCGTTCAGCTCAGCACACCACGCCCAAGTGAAACGCCTGGTTGGTGAAATTCGCTCCGAAGAAGGCCAGCTCCCGCACCCAGACTCCAGAAGCGCCCGAACCGGCTGCCGCGACGATCTCCATTCGCGCGGGATTGAACGGCACGCCCGTGCCAACCGAGCCACGCGTCGCGATCCGCGCGCAGCCCGTGAGGTTCTGATTGTGCGTGATCTGGTACTTCCCTGTCGCGAGCATGGTGGACGTCGTGCCGGGGTTGGCGCGATGGAGCGTTCCGTTCACCTTCACCACAGCATAGCGCGTCTTGGCCACGTTCGGACAGATCGCCGCGACATGAAACGGGACGCCGTCCTGCAGGCCACCGCCGGGATTCTTGGTCTCGATATAGATGCTCTTGGTCGTTGGCCCACTGGCCGTGAACACGTATGACGGAGAGTACACCAGCGTGTTGCCGGAGTCCGCGACCGTGGCCAGGAATGCGCAGCTGTTCACCGCGGTCGGAAAGTTGACGGTGTAGCGACCGGCACCCAGGTAACTCAGCGACGTTCCGGCCGACCCGCGCAGGTAGTTCGCGGAGTAGCCGACGGCCACGAACGGGATCCCGTCGTTCCCGCAGGTCACGACGAGGTTGAAGGGACCATCCGTCAACCCGCCGCCCTGGTTCTTCGTCTCGACATAGACGCCCTGCGCGCTGAGGTGGCCCGACGCCGTGAACACGTCAAGCGCCTGACTGTAGGCATTCGTCGTGGTCGCCAGGAATCCGCAGCTTCTCACGTTTGTGTTGAACGACACCTCGTAGCGCCCCGTGCCGAGCCACTGCACCTGCGAGACGCCCTTGCCACTCAGTAGTGCGCCGTTCTGCGACACGACGGCGTAGAGGTGTGCGACCGCGGCCGCGCCAGGCCCTGACACCTCCTCGCTGGCTGTCTCGCGCGCCGGTGTCGGCGCTCGATCGATCGGTGCACGATAGTTCGGCGCCGTGGTGGAGTCCTGGCACGCGGTCAGCGTCGCCAGCACGATCGTTCCCAGCAGTACCCGATTCATGATCCCATCCCCCTTTCCCCAAGTCCGTTGACAGAGCAGTGTCACATCGCGCGAGTCGCGATTCCGAGCCGAGCTTGCCGCCGTTCCATCGCCGGGATACGTTCGCTCGGCGTGGCGCAGGACGTTCGACATCAGGAGACGCGCAATCCGCTGGCAGATGCAGACATTTTCAAGTCAACCGGGGGACGACTCCGCGCCGCGCCGACGCGCCACGCGACGGTTACGCCGCCGGTCATGACAGCAGACCCGGAGCGATCGGCGGACGATCCCACGTCGGCGGCACTCGAGCCGGCAGCGTCGCGGGAGCTCGATGGGCGCTTCGCAGCGGTGTATGAGGAGTTGCGGCGAGTGGCGCATCACCGCCTCAGGAGCGAGGCGGCAGGTCACACCCTTTCGACCACCGCGCTCGTCCACGAGACGTACCTCAAGCTGTCGTCCGAGCGGGGCGAGGCGTTTCGCAATCGCGAGCAGTTCTTCGCCCTCGCCGCGCGCGCGATGCGGCGGATCCTCGTCGACTACGCGCGCCGACACCATGCCGCGAAGCGGCATGCCGAGCAGCATCCGGTCTCGCTCTCGGCGCTCGAAGCGTCTGGCGCTGCACTCGCCCAATCCACCGAGGCCGATTTAGGCGAGCGCGCGGACCTCCTCGTCGCGCTCGACGATGCGCTCACACGTCTGGCGGCGATCGACGACCGCCTCGCGCGCGTGGTCGAGTACCGCTTCTTCAGCGGGCTGACGGAGCGGGAGACAGCAGAGCTGCTCGGCGTGACGGCTCGGACCGTCACGCGGGATTGGGTGCGGGCGCGCGGCTGGCTCCTCCTTCACCTGGGCGACGGCGGGACGATCAATGCCTGACGCTCGCTGAGCGCGACCCATGACGGCGGACGACACGACGGGGGATGTGCGCGGAGAACGCGAGGTGTTGCAGCTGATCGACGAGGCGCTGCTGCTGCCCACGGCGGAACGGGACGCTTTCCTGCATGCGCGGTGTGGAGCGGACGCGCACTACCTTGGCCGCGCACGTGTCCTGTTGGCGGCATGCCAGCAGGCCGGAGGTGACGAGGGCTTCCTCGCGCAGCGCGCAGCGGACCTTGCCGAACCACTCGTGCGCGCGGGGGCCGCGCGTGAGGCGCGCGAATCGATCGGAGCGATTCCGCTGGTCGCGCGGGCGCTGGCTGGACGCTACGAGCTGCTCCTCGAGATCGGCCGCGGCGGAAACGCCGTGGTGCACCTGGCGAGGGACACCCGGCATGGCCGCGACGTGGCGGTGAAGATCCTGCATGCAAACGTCGCAGAAACCGGACAGCGCGCACGCTTCTTCCGGGAAGTCGACATTGTGGCTCGTCTCCGCCATCCGTACGTGGTTCCCTTGATTGATTCCGGCGAGGCCGAGGGGATCCTGTACTACGTGATGTCGTACGTCGAGGGCGAGTCGCTGCGGCATCGCATGGACGCGGACGGTGCGCTCGCGCTCGACGTCGCCCTGTCGCTCGCCCGCGATGTCGCCGAGGCGCTCGACGCAGCGCAGGCCTTGGGGATCGTGCACCGCGACATCAAGCCGCAGAACATCTTGCTGAGCGGCCCTCACGCCCTCGTCGCCGATTTCGGTATCGCCCTCGCGGTGCAGGGCGCGGCGGACGAACGACTGACAGAGCGCGGCATGGTCGTCGGGACACCGGCCTACATGAGTCCCGAGCAGTCTACGGCAAGCGATCGAATCGACGCCCGCAGCGACGAGTACTCGCTGGCGTGTGTCGTCTACGAGATGCTGACCGGGGAGTTGCCGTACCCCGGCGTGACGGCGCAGGGGATGCGTGCCAAGCACCTGCACGCACCGATTCCCGATCTGACAATCCTTCGGCCTGCGCTTCCTGCAGCAATGCAGGAGGTGATGGCGCGCGCGATGGCCAAGGCGGCGGCCGATCGTTTCCCGACATCGGGGGAATTCATGCGCGCCCTCACCAGCGCAGCAACCGATGCGGAGCCGGCGGTCGCGAGGGGGAGACGGGGGTCGCCCCCCGCCGTACCCGTCACGCGACGACGGCTCATCCTCTCCGTGGGCGCGTTAGGCGTAGTGCTCGCGACGGCGTTCGGGGGCTGGCGCTGGTCGCGGCGAACGAACGATGGGCCGGGGGGCGAGGGGACGGCGCCTGCATCGGCTGCATCGGTTGCAGCGGCGGCGCCAGCGGCGGCCGCGGACCAGCGACGAATCGCCGTCTTGTACTTCGACAACTTGAGCGATGACCCGCGGGTCGGTCGCATCGCACATGGCCTGACAGAAGACCTCATCGATGAACTCGGCGCGGTGCGCGGCTTGCATGTCATTTCGCCGAACGGCGTGCGCCCGTTTCGTGATGTCACGGTTCCGATCGATTCGATCGGGCGCGCACTGGCCGTGGGGACGGTGGTCGGCGGAAGCGTGAGCGCATCTCCCACGGTGCTGCGCGCGACCGTCCGGCTTGTCGATCCCGCGAGCGGGGAGCAGTTGCAAAGCCGCGCGCTCGAGGTGCCGCGCGGCGAGGCGCTCGCCCTGCGCCTGGCCATCGTCGCCGAGGTGGCCACGTTCCTGCGGAAGCGTCTGGGTGAGGAGATCCGCCTTCGTGCGCAACGCTCGCAGACGCGCTCGACCCCGGCATGGGAACTGGTTCGACGAGCGGACGAACTGTCCCGCGACGGAGCCGCCGCGTCGAACGCGTCGCGCGACGACGACGCCCGGGACCTGCTTCGGCGCGCCGATTCGCTCTACGCGTCGGCCGGCCGCCTTGACCCGACATGGATTGCGCCGATTGTCGGGCGCGGGTGGGTCGCGCTCCGCCTGGCGCTCGCTTCGCCGCCCGCCGAGGAACAACGCTCCGACGCGCCCGCGACGCTGCCTTCCGACGGCATGCACGACGCCATCGCCTACGCCGACCGCGCGCTCCGTCGGTCGGCCGGCGCTCCAGAGGCGCTGGCGTTGCGCGGATTCGCCCGAGAGTGGTTGGCGACGTCGGGCGCGACCCGGCCCGAGTCGCTGCTCGTGCAGGGTGAGCGCGACCTGCGCGCGGCGCTCGCCGAGCGGCCGGACGACGCGCGGAGCTGGTCCGCGCTCGGCGAACTGTTGTCGTTCGATGGGCGGTTCGCGGAGGCGGCGACCGCGCTCGACCGCGCCTACAACGCCGATGCGTTCCTGACCGAGCTCCCTGCCGTGGTGAACGAGCGCTTCTTCGTGGCGCTATCGCTTGAGCAGTTCGCCGACGCGGATCGCTGGTGCGCGCTGGGGCTGGCGCGGTATCCTGGCGATCCGCGGTTCGCGAGTTGCCGACTCATCCTGCTCGGATGGACTGGGCGCACCACGCGCGAGCTGTCGTCCGCCTGGCACGCGATCGACGACATCGAGCGTCCGGACTCCGCTGGGACTTTCGTCGTGCAGTGGGGCTTCTTCCGATTAATGGCGGCCGCCGTCGCCGCGCGCGCGGGGCGTCGCGACAGCGCGCTCGCGATCGTGCGATACGTACGGTCGCAGAGCGCTGGTCGCGTGGATCGACCGCCGTTTCGGGAAGCCGAAGCCTACGTGCGACTGCTGGTCGGTGAGCGGGCGACGGCGTCTCGGCTGCTCGCGGAGGCGCTGCGCGAATCCCCCTCCTCACGAAACCGGGTCCTGCGCTCGCCGTGGTTCAGGACGATCGCTGCGGACTCCGCGCTCGTCTTTCGTTCGCAGGCTGCCGATCAGGAGAGGGATGTACGTAAACGTTAGGGCCTCGGTCGTCCACCGGCGCTGAATCGTTGTTCGAGTTCGCCGCGCAGCTCGCTCGTTTCACCAAGGCCGATCGTGCGCAAATAGTAGGGGACGGCGAACTTGTCGATCGCCGCCATGCCGAGAAAGATCGCGTCGGCATCGGGCGACAGCGGAAGCGTGTCGCGACGTCCGCCGCTGTGCTGCAACACAAGCTCCATGTGGACGATGTCTCGACGATTGACCGGTGGCGAGCAGCGGTCGGGCTGCATGCGTGACGAGTATCGGTCGTGCACGCAGGCCGAGATGACGGCGTCGGTCTTGTCCACAACCGTCTGGTAGGGGCCAAAGACGGCCGCCTTCACCCCTGAGGTCTCCGCAACCGCCCTCGCCGTCGCGGCGTCGGGGAAGACGCCGAGCACTGGGGACGTCGGCTCGAAGCTGGCGACGACGTAGACTAATTCCCCGGTGCGCGTGCCATCAACCGCCTCCGCGATGCGCTTGAGCATGACCGGGCCAGCGTGTGGAGGGGCGGCGCCTTGGCGCGCCCCCTGGCCTGCCCCCTGCGTGGTGCACGCGAGAGCGACGACCAACACGAAGGCGGCCGCCAATGCCGTGCGCGAGGCGACGCGACGAAGCTGCGGGGCGAGGGATGGCATTCCGGTTTCGGCGAGGGTGGGGTGTGCGGAGCAGGCCCGTATGGGGGGGCGGCCGGCAGCGTAGCGTCCGGATCGTCTGCTGCAAATGTGGAGCGCCGCTGGGACGGCGGAAGAGGCAAGGTGGCGGGCGGGACGACGGGCGCGTCCGCGAAAGGCGCTGCTCACCGCGCCGAACATCCGCCGAGCCGAAGGCTTCCCGAGTACTGCCATCCCGATCCCGCTCGACTGAGTCTGCGTGCCGCGAGCCGTGCCTCCGCGCTGCGCGGCACCGATATGCCGCAGAGCGCCCCGAATGCCGACGAACTGAGCCGCACGCTCCACTTGGAGGATTCTCCGCGCACATGCGCGAAGGGAACGCCGAATATTTCCGGGAGAGGCGCCCGTCGGTAGCAGTGCGCATGCACGAAGCGCGTCCGCGAACAATCCGCGCCACGCAACCTCCATCGATCGAAGGGTGTCCCTCTGTTGCGGGTGAGTGGATGCCTCTAGCGCGCTACGTCCTGAGGTAAGGGTGAGTACCGCGTGGTCTCTCGCAACGCGCGTCGTCCAGCGGGGAGCGCCGACCACGGACGCAGGCGAGCAGGTACTTCGTGGCGAGATTGCGCTGAGTCCATCTGGGAAAGTTCATGCGGAGGCGTCCATGGTTGCGCGCCGGAGTGAGTGGTGGGGAAACGTCGTCCAGCTGCGCCGGCGATTGCGGATCGCGCGTGGTCGCAAGGAGGAGTCGCGCGAGACACGCGGCGGCTCGTGGATCGAGGAGTTCAGGAGAAATCTCCGATATGCGATCCGCACGCTCGTCCGCACACCTGGCTATACGACCGTGGTGATCCTCACGCTCGCGCTCGGGATTGGCGCGAATGCCGCGATCTTCACCGTGGTGAACGCCGTGCTCCTGCGGCCGCTCGGCTACGCGGACCCGGATCGGCTCGTCTTCCTGCAGCGCGAGAACACGACCACGGTCTCCCCAGCGACCTTTCTCGACTGGAAGGAGCAGACGCGTTCGTTCGAGCGCATGGCGGTCGCTGAATACTGGACTCCGAGTCTTGCGGGGACGGGAACGCCGGTGGAAGTGACCGGGCTGCACGTGAGCGCCGACATGTTCACCATGCTTGGCGTGCAACCGGCGATGGGGCGAACCTTTCGCGACGATGAAGGTCACGCCGGGAGTGACCATGTCGTCGTCGTCGGCCAGGCGTTCTGGAAGACGCGACTTGGCGGTGATCCGCGCATCCTGAATCGCGCCATCATGCTCGACGGCGAGCCGTATACCGTCATTGGTATCATGCCGCCGGACTTCGTCTTCGCGCCCTTCTGGGCAACGTCGGCAACGCTCTGGGTCCCGATGGTCCTTGATGGCAGGCGCACTGATCGCGAGACTTCGTCCCTCCGTCCGTTTGCGCGGCTCGCTGCCGGCGTGAGCCTCGAGGCGGCGCGCGCCGACGTCGCGGACGTCAACGCGCGGATCGAGGCACGGCTCGGCGAGCCACCACGACGCGTCACGGCGATTCCACTGCGCGAGAAGGTGGTCGGCGACATCCGCGACAAGTTGTTCATCCTGCTCGCGGCGGTGGCCTTTGTCCTGCTCATTGCGTGTGCGAACGTCGCGCACTTGCAACTGATGCGTGCCGCGGCCCGCGAGTGCGAGTTCGGCGTGCGGATGGCGCTCGGCGCCACGCGGCGACGACTCTCTCAGCAGTCGCTGGAGGAGAGTCTCGTCCTTGCCCTCGCCGGCGCCGCGCTTGGACTGCTGCTGGCATTTCTCGGCGTGCGTGCGCTGGTGGCCATCGGTCCACCGGATATTCCACGCCTCGCCAGCGTTTCCATCGACTGGAAGGTCGTCGCCTACCTGGTGTCCGCCGCCCTCGTGTCGGCGTTCGCTTTTGGAGTTGCCCCCGCGGTCGCCGCCTCACGGACAAGCGTTGGGCGTCTCATGCAGGACGGTGGTCGCGGGGGGAGCGAGGGACGGGATCGTCGGCGTCTCCGTGGCGCGCTTGTCATCAGCGAGTTTGCCATCGCGCTCGTCCTGCTGGTTGGCGCGGGATTGGTGGTCAAGAGCTTTGCGGCCCTGACGTCGGTCGATCCGGGCTTCGATCCGACTAACATTGCCTCGATGGTCGTCACGGCGAAGGGCTCGAGCCGAAGCGAGCCGGCGTCGCGTGCCGCCTTCTATCGCGAACTCGTGTCTCGCATCGCAGCGCTTCCGGGCGTGGCCTCGGCCAGCGCCATCAATCACCTCCCGCTGCACGGGGACAATTGGACGTTCTCGTTCGCGGCGGAGGGAGAGAGCTATCCGGACGCGTCGTCGAGGCCGCGCGCGCTCTTCCGGATCGTGCACCCTGCGTACTTCGCCACGATGCGCATTCCCATCATCCGTGGGCGCGACTACAGGAACGCCGACCGAACGAACGGCTCCCGCATGGTGATCGTGAACGCACGGCTGGCCGAGCGACGCTGGCCGCAGCTGGATCCCGTCGGCCGACGGATCTCCGTTGCCGGCGTCGGCGATCCCGACGAATGGTTCACGGTCGTTGGAGTCGCCGGCAATGCGAAGCAGGGCGCATGGACGGCGGAGGAGACGGAGGAGATGTTCTTCCTCTCCGCGGAGCACGCCGCACGCGACGCCGGTCCGGCTTCGCGAGCGATCACGCTCAACCCCGAGCGCATGACGCTGGTCGTGCGCACCAACGACGCGACGACCGGGATCATCGTTCCCGCGCAGCGCGAGATCACTCGCCTGGCACCGGGCGCCACCGTCTCGGACATCATCACTGTCGAACAGGCGATCGGCGAGCAGACGGCCACGCCGCGCTTCTATGCGCTCCTGATGAGTACCTTCGGCCTCATTGCCCTCCTGCTTGCGGCCGTTGGAGTCTACGGTGTGATCAGCTACTCCGTCTCGCGACGGTCGCGCGAAATGGGCATTCGCCTCGCGCTCGGCGCCGGCAGCGGGGGGGCGTTCTGGCTGATACTGCGGGAGGGGCTCTCGCTCGCCGCCGTGGGGCTCGCGATCGGACTCGTGGTGGCGCTCGCGCTCGTGCGATTCCTGCGTGCGCTGTTGTTCGGCGTGGCACCGACCGACCTGGCGACGTTCCTGATGGTGATCCTGGCATTGGCGATCGTCGCGCTGGTGGCGTGCGCACTACCGGCGCGGCGCGCGTCGCGGGTGAATC
>JBDTUA010000226.1:0-8635 GCA_040007995.1 Gemmatimonadota bacterium
CGGGTCGAGGGACTGGAGGAAGAAGTCGCGAGCAACCTCGCACGGTTGGAGTCGGTCACCGGTCGAGGATTCGGCGATCCCGACAATCCGCTGCTCGTCTCGGTGCGCTCCGGCGCGGCGGTGTCGATGCCGGGCATGATGGAGACGATCCTCAATCTCGGCCTGAACGACCGCACCGTCCAGGGGCTCGCGCACCAGAGCGGCAATGCACGGTTTGCCTACGATTCGTACCGGCGGTTCCTGCAGATGTACGGCGACGTGGTGCTCCACGTCCCGTCGCAGGACTTCGAACACCTCCTCAAGGCGAAGCGGCTGACCACCGGCGCGCACAGCGACGCCCAGCTCGACGAGACCACGCTGCGGAACATCGTCGAGGAGTACAAGTCCCTGATCCGGGCCACGACCGGGCACGATTTTCCGATGGACGTGCAGGAGCAACTGTGGGGCGCGATCGAAGCCGTCTGGAGTTCGTGGACGCTGAAGAAGGCCATCGACTACCGGCGGGTGAACGCGATTCCCGACGACCTCGGGACGGCGGTCAACGTAGTCGCCATGGTATATGGCAACATGGGCGACGAGTCGGGAACGGGCGTCGCCTTCACCCGCGACCCTTCGACCGGGGAGCGCAAGTTCTACGGCGAATTCCTGGTGAACGCCCAGGGTGAGGACGTCGTCGCGGGGATCCGCACGCCGCTCGACATCGAGGAAATGGCGCAGAAGCTCCCGGAGGCAAACGCCGAGCTGCTACGCATCCAGGACCTGCTCGAGCGTCACTACCGGGACATGCAGGACCTGGAGTTCACGGTTGAGCGTGGACGCCTGTTCCTCCTGCAGACACGCACCGGGAAGCGCACAGCGGCCGCCGCCATCCGCATCGCGGGCGAAATGGTCGATGAAGGGCTGATCAGCAGCAACGAGGCCATCGCACGCGTGAACGCCTCGCACCTCGATCAGTTGCTGCATCCGATCATCGATCCGGCGGCTCATGCCAAGCCGATCGCGGTCGGGCTCCCGGCGAGTCCCGGTGCTGCCTCCGGAATGGCGGTCTTCGATCCCGACGTCGCGGAGCAACGCGCCGCCGCCGGCCAGGCCGTGATCCTCGTGCGCGAGGAGACGACCCCGGAAGACTTCCACGGCATCGTGGCGGCGCGCGCGGTGCTCACGTCGCGCGGTGGCATGACCAGCCATGCCGCGGTGGTTGCGCGCGGAATGGGCAAGTGCGCGGTCGTCGGCTGCAAGGACATCGTGGTCGATGAGCGCAACCGGTTCTTCACGGTCGACGACATGCGTGTCGGCGAGGGGGAGTGGATCACGCTCGACGGCGGGACCGGTCGCGTATTTCCCGGCGATCTCCCCACCATTCCATCCGAGGTCGTGCGCGTGACCTCGGGTCAGCTTCCCGAGTCCGCCGCTCCGCTCTATCGCTCGTACTCGCGCCTCCTGCGCTGGGCCGACGACGCCCGTCGCCTCCGCGTGCGCGCGAACGCCGACACACCGCGCGACGCCCGCGTCGCGCGCGATTTCGGCGCCGAAGGCATCGGGCTCTGTCGCACCGAGCACATGTTCTTCGAGGGAGAACGCATCCACTCGATGCGCGAGATGATCGTCGCGCGCGATGAAGGGGGGCGACGGCGTGCGCTCGCCAAGCTCCTCCCCATCCAGCGGGCAGACTTCGAGGCGATCTTCGAGGCGATGCATGGCTTTCCGGTCAACATCCGATTGCTGGACCCGCCACTGCACGAATTTCTTCCGCACGGCGGTGAGGAATCGAAGTTGCTCGCCCGCCAACTGAAGATCCCACGCGAGGACTTGATGCACATCGTCGACTCGCTGCGCGAGTCCAATCCGATGCTCGGGCATCGAGGGTGCCGCCTCGGGATCACCTACCCCGAGATCACCGAGATGCAGGGGCGCGCAATCTTTGAAGCGGCCGTCCGCGCGAAGCGTCGCGGCATCGATGTGCACGTGGAACTGATGGTGCCGCTGGTCGCGACTTCCAAGGAGTTCGAAAACCAGCGCGCGATACTCGAGGACTGCCACGCCCACGTGGTCGGCGCCATGGGAGAGACGCTCGACTATCAGATCGGCACGATGATCGAGCTCCCGCGGGCCGCGTTGACTGCGGGTGAGATCGCCGAGCACGCCCAATTCTTCTCGTTCGGCACGAACGACCTCACGCAGACGACGTTGGGACTCAGCCGGGACGACGCTGGCCGATTCCTCCCGTCGTATGTGGAGCGCGGCATCCTGACCGACGATCCGTTCCAGGTCCTGGATGTGAAGGGGGTCGGCAAGCTGATATCGATGGCGGTCACCGACGGTCGGGCGACGCGCCCTTCGCTCAAGACCGGCATCTGCGGCGAGCATGGAGGCGAGCCGCACTCCATCGCGTTCTGCCACGACATCGGTCTCGACTATGTGTCGTGCTCACCGTTCCGCGTCCCCATCGCGCGACTCGCGGCCGCGCAGGCGGCGATCGCCGGCTCGTAGCTCATCGGGCGTGTCGGCCCGACAGGCCCGGCTCTCAACTTGCGGCTTCGTGCCGTCGCGAACGGGAGCGGTGAACAAGCGAAGGGCCCTCCGATACACTGGAGGGCCCTTCGAGTGGAGGCGCGGGGAGTCGAACCCCGGTCCGAGACAAGATCTACCGCAGCATCTACGTGCGTAGCTCGCCGATTAAGGTCTGCAGCCACTGGCCGGCGAGCGGCCCATTGCTGCACAAGCCTCCTTCAATTTTCGCCCGGCGCCAAGAGGCGCGACGCCAAGCTATCCCGATATTTCGATACTCCGGACGCCGCCTCGGGCAGGCTTCATCAGGAGCAAGGCCAGCAGCAACTCCTAAGAGTTACGCGGCCAGGGCCAGTTCAGTGTTGGCAGTTAATATTTTGCCGAGTGTTTTACCAGCGCTCAGCAGCTGGGCACGCAGCCACAGTTTCACCGACCCCGTCGAATCCAGGTCGCCCCCGTGAACTACGAGGATGAAGCTATGGAGTCTCGCGGTCCGCGTCAACGGTCCATCTAAGACTACCGGTGAAGTCCGCACCGTAAGCAAATCGTTGGCAATGATTTACGTACTTCAGCATCGCACCAGTCGACGCCGTTCGCAGCCCCCGACTCAGCCGTGGGTAATGCGGGAGGCCGCCGCCGCTGCGCCAAATCCGTTGTCGATGTTCACGACCGTGACGCCGGCTGCACAGGAATTGAGCGCCGTGAGCAGCGGCGCGACCCCGCCGAACGCGGCGCCGTACCCGATGCTCGTCGGGACAGCAATCACCGGACATCGAACCAATCCGCCGACGACCGATGGAAGCGCGCCGTCCATCCCAGCGATGACGATGATCACGCGCGCCTCGCGCAGGACCTCGCCGCGCGCCAACAGGCGATGAATCCCCGCGACCCCGACGTCCGTCAATCGGGCGACGTCATTTCCCATCGCCACCGCGGTCTCGGCCGCTTCTTCCGCCACTGGCAGGTCGCTGGTCCCCGCCGTGATGATGAGGACCGTTCCAGTACCTGTCGCCACGGCGTCCTGCCCCGGCAACCTCACCGTTCGCGCCACCTCGTTCACGATCGCGTCGGGAAAGCGCTCTGCGAGCGCCGGGCGCGCAGCGTCGTCGGCACGCGTGACGAGGAAACCGCTCCCTCGTGCGGCGAGTCGCTCGGCAATCGCAACGATCTGCGCGGCGGTCTTGCCACTCCCGAAGACCACTTCGGGAAAACCCTGCCGAAGCGTCCGGTGATGATCGATCGTCGCGAACGGGAGCGACTCGGACGGATCGGCAGCCAGATGCTGGAGAGCGTCCGACGGGGTGAGCTGTCCTCCGGCGACCTGCCGCAACAGGTCGAGTAGCTGATTCGAGCTCACGCCGCGGCGTCTTCCAGCGCGGGGTCGGCCGTGTGGGACGCGCCCGCGTGGTCGGGACTCACTTCCGGTGTCCCGCACTCCTCTCGATCGCGCAGGTAGTCTCCGAAGATCCCCTCGATCTCCCCGAAAGAGTTCACCGCGTGCAGCCGCTTGCGCAGATCGGCCGAATTGGGAAGCCCCTTCACGTACCAGCCGAGGTGCTTCCGGAACTCGATCGCCGCCCCGTCAGGATCCGCTTCGTACTCCTGGACCATCCGGGCATGCGACAACGCCACGGCAAAACGTTCCTCGACTCCGGGAGTGGCCGGCATCTCGCGCCCTTCGAGGAGGGCGCGCGTCTGGTCGAAGATCCACGGCTGCCCGTACGATCCCCGCGCAATCATGACGGCGTCGCACCCCGTGCTGCGCTGCATGCGCAGGGCGTCGAACGGCGTCTTGATGTCCCCGTTTCCGATGACCGGGATCTCCACCGCTTCCTTCACGCGCGCGATCTCGTCCCAGTTCGCCGCGCCGGTATACATCTGGGTGCGCGTGCGCGGGTGGAGCGCGATCGCACGCGCACCCGCTCCCTGGCAATAGAGCGCGATCTTCACCGGGTCGCGCATTTCCTCACTCCAACCCGAGCGAATCTTCACCGTGACCGGGAGGTGCGTCCCTGCGATGACTGCCTTGATCACGGCCTGGACCAGGGAGAGGTCCTTCAGGCACCCCGATCCGCCGTTACGTCGCACGACCTTCTTGACCGGACAGCCGAAGTTGATGTCGATGTACTCCGGCTGGAATACGTCGGTCACGAGCGCCGCGGCCTCGCGCATGGCGTCCGGGTCGGCCCCAAAGATCTGCACCCCGATCGTGCGCTCGTCGGCCCCGAAGCGGAGCTTCGAGAGCGTGGCCTCGTTCTCCCGTCGGATGGCTTCGGCTGAGAGGAACTCGGTCACGACGACGTCCGCCCCATGGCGCCGGCAGAGACGCCGAAACGGCGACTCTGACACTCCGGCCATCGGGGCCAGAATCAGCGGAATATCGTGGGCGACGGGATAGGGGAACTCCATGTGACGAAAGCTAATCCGGGCGGTTAGGCGATTCAACGTGATGCTTTGACACGACTTGTCGTGCTGGGTAACTTCGACGGTCTACTCCGCGGCGCCTGACACCGGGCATCCGCGCGATGCGCCGATCGGATCGGTCGCACCACGACTGCGTACGTTCTGAGGAATTCGATGGAGCTGCGAGAGTTCTTCTCCGAGGATGCAATCAAGCTGCAACTCGACGGAACCACTAAGGACGACATCCTGAAGGAACTGATCGGACTGCTAAAGCTCGACGAGAAGTCCGACGGCATGCTTTTCAAGATGCTGAAGCGCCGTGAGAACCTCGGGTCCACCGGGATCGGCCGAAGCATCGCGATTCCCCATTGCCGCTCGCTGGTCGTGAACAAGCTGCGCGTCGCCTTTGGCCGGAAGTCGGAAGGGCTCGACTTCAAGGCAATAGACGAGAAGCCGGTGAAGTTCTTCTTCCTCATCGTCGCGCCGCCGCTCGAAGTCTCCAATCAGTATCTCCCCGTGCTCGGCAAGATCGCCCAGTTCAGCAAGGAGCCGGACGTCCCGGATCGGTTGCTCGGAATCACTTCGCCCGCGGAGTTCATGTCGCTGCTCGAGGAGAAAGGGGTGTAGCAGTCCGGCGTCGGTCCGCACGATTGTCGCGCCCCCTCGTCGTTCCGCCCGTGAACGATGAGGGGGCGCGATCAGCGTAGAGTCAGCGGAGGAGGAGCGTTACGCTACGGCAGGGTCGGAATCTTCGACGTCGACGCGCACGCGCGCGAGCGAACGTCCGAGCAGTGTATGCACCCGCCAGCCCAATGCACCGGCGGCGACGACCAGCCCCGCCACGAGTCCCCACCACATCCCGACCGCGCCAAGCCCCACGCCGAAACAGAGCCACGCGCCTACGGGCAGGCCGACGATCGCGTAGGCGAGGACGTTGATGTACATCGCCACGTGGGTGTCGCCCGCCCCGCGCAGGATACCGCTCGATACGCCCTGCACGCCGTCGAAGATCTGGAAGACGCCCGCCACCGGTATCAGTGCGCTCGTGACCAGCAGCACGGCTGGATCCGGCGTGAAGATGCGCCCCAAAGGTCCAGGGAAGGCCATCAGGAAGACGGCGCTGCACGCCATGAATCCGACGCCGCACACGAGCGCCGCGCTCGCCTCGCGTCGCGCCTTCTCCCCATCGCCGCTGCCGATCGCTCGTCCCACCAGGACCGCGGCCGCCGCGTTGATGCCGAGCGGCACCATGTAGGTCAGTGACGCGAGGCTGATGGTGATCTCATGCCCCGCGAGCGGCACCGTGCCGAGCAAGCCGATGAGGGCGAGTGCCCCTCCGAAGGCGACGACCTCGAAGAACTGATGCACACCGATCGGCACCCCAATGCGCAGCATGCGTCCGACGGGGCGCCACCGGGCCGCCGACGGGCGCCATGGGAGCACGAGCGGACGAATGGCGCTCCACCCGAAGCCGACCAGGAGCGCGGTCCCCACGTATCGCCCGATCGTCGTCGAGATCGACGCGCCGAGTGCGCCGAGTGGTGGCGCGCCGAGGTGCCCGAAGATGAAGACCCAGTTCAGGAAGACGTTGAGGGCGTTGCTGACAACGACCGCCAGGACGACGGGGCGCGTGACGTGCTGCGCCTGCAGGCTCTGCCTGATGGCGACAAAGATGAAGAACGGGAGGGTGGAGGGGATCTGGACCATGACCCACCGCGCGGCGATGGGAATCACTTCGGCCGGCTGCCCGAGCAGGCGCAGGACCCATGCGGTCGGCCAGAGGCAGAGCGAGGCCACCACCGTCATCACCGCCGCCAGCAGCAATCCGCGCTGCACGCCTAACGCCGCTCCCTCCATGTCGCCCGCCCCGACGGCCTGGGCGACGACCGGGTCGATTGCCATGATCACACCGGCCCCGAACAGCGAGACGGTGACCCACCAGAGGTTCCCGAGCGCTACGGCGGCGAGGTCGGTCGACGAGACGCGTCCCACCATCGCTGCATCGACCGTCCCCATGAGCGACAACCCGATCTGCACGAGCACGATCGGCGCCGCCAGCCGCGCCACGTCGCGGATCTCCACCCCCGTCGGCCGTCGCCACGCCCCCCCCGGCCGGGTCACGCGCTTACCAACGCAGACGCAGCAGGGCGCCCCATAGGCGCCCCGCACTCCCGTCCTCCGTCCAGCGTCTGCCTGTCACTCCCACTCGATCGTCGCCGGCGGCTTCGAACTCACGTCGTACACCACGCGGTTCACCCCCGTCACCTCGTTGATGATGCGACTCGAGATGCGCCCCAGCACGTCGTGCGGAAAGGCATACCAGTCGGCGGTCATCCCGTCCGTGCTGGTCACGGCGCGCAGCGCGACGACGTTCTCGTACGTGCGGTAGTCGCCCATCACGCCGACCGAGCGCACCGGAAGCAGGACGGCGAACGCCTGCCAGATCTCGCCATAGAGCCCGGCCGCGCGAATCTCCTCCAGGTAGATCGCATCGGCTTTCTGCAGCACGGCGACCTTGGCGGCATCCACGTCACCCAACACGCGGATTGCGAGTCCGGGTCCCGGGAACGGGTGGCGCCCGACCATCTCCTCGGGGAGGCCGAGTTCGCGCCCCACGTTGCGCACCTCATCCTTGAACAATTCGCGCAGCGGCTCGATGAGGGCGAACTTCATGTCCGGCTTCAGTCCGCCGACGTTGTGGTGCGTCTTGATGGTCGCGCTGGGCCCCCCCGTCGCACTCACGCTCTCGATCACGTCCGGATACAGCGTCCCCTGTACGAGGAATGCCGCATTCGTGCCGGCGTCGGCGGCCGCGTCCTCGAAGACGTCGATGAAGGTGTGGCCGATGATCGTGCGCTTCTTCTCCGGCTCACTCTCGCCCGCGAGTGCCGACAGGAACCGCTCCTCCGCCCGTACGGTGATGAGCGTGATGCCCAGGTGCGCGCGGAACGTGCGCTCGACCTGCTCGCGCTCGTGCATGCGCAGGAGTCCCGTATCGACGAAGATGCAGGTGAGTTGGTCGCCGATCGCCTTGTGGACGAGGGCGGCGGCGACCGACGAGTCCACGCCACCCGACAGGCCGCAGATGACGTGCTGGTCGCCGACGAGCGCGCGGATCCGCGCCACCTCGTCATCGATGAAGTGACCGGGAGTCCACCCCGGGACGCAGTGGCAGACGTCGAAGAGGAAGTTTGCGATGATATCGGCGCCGCGGACCGTGTGGTGCACCTCGGAGTGAAACTGAATCGCATGGATGGGGCGAGACGCGTGACGCATGGCCACGATCGGGTTGTCGGCGCTGGTGGCCGTGACGAGGTAACCCGGCGGCACCTGCTCCACATGGTCGCCGTGGCTCATCCAGACCTGCGACTGCTCACCCGCATCGAAGCCGGCGAAGAGTCCGGCGGGCTCGCGCACCGAGATCTCGGCGCGCCCGTACTCGCGTCGCCCGCCCCCGGACACCACCCCGCCGGCTGCAACCGCGATCCACTGCATCCCGTAGCAGACGCCGAGGATGGGGGCGACGTCCAGGATGGCCGGATCGAAGGTCGGGGCGCCCTCGTCCGACACCGACGCGGGGCCGCCCGAGAGGATGATCCCCGTCGGCTGCCAGGCGCGGATCCACGCCAGGTCACGCGACGCCGGGTGAATCTCCGAGTAGACGCGCGCCTCACGCACCCGGCGCGCGATCAGCTGGGTGACCTGCGACCCGCAATCGAGGATG
>JBDTUA010000227.1:0-8579 GCA_040007995.1 Gemmatimonadota bacterium
GCGACAATGTCACGATGCAGGGGACCATCTTCCCCGGCGACTGGACCTTCACGATTCGCGGGACCTACTCGCTCAAGGATCCCGCCTATGGCGAGGAGCAGTTCCTCTTTCACTACGACTACCTGTACGAGCGTGAGAAGGATCGCGTCTCCCCGGGATGGTTCATCCTCCGCATCGACGATCCCGCGCAGGCCGGCGCGGTGGCCAGGACCATCGACGACCAGTTCCGTAACTCACCTGCGCCGACGAAGACCGGGACCGAACAGTCGTTCAGCGCCGGCTTCATGACGATGTTCGGCAACATCCAGTTGCTCATGGGAACGATCGGGATGGCGGTCGTCTTCGCGATCCTCCTCATCGCCGCCAACGCAATGCTCATGAACCAGCGCGAGCGCACGAGCGAGGTCGCGGTGCTCAAGACCGTCGGCTTCGCCGACCGGACGATCTTCATGCTGGTCATCGTGGAGGCGGCGGTCATCGCGCTCTCGGGCGCGGTGATCGGGATCGGACTGGCGATCATCATTCCCAGGGCGACGCACTTCAATGCCTTCGGCTTCCTTCCCGACTTCCACGTGACCAGCGGGACGACGATGGTGGGCGCCGGGATCGCCTTGCTGCTGTCGGTGGTGAGCGGCTTCGCTCCGGCCTACCAGGCAGCGAAGATGCCGGTCGTACAGGCGCTGCGGAGGGTCGAATGAAGATCCCCCTGATCTACAACGTGCGCAGCGTCCTGCAGCGCCCCGTCTCCACCGCCTTCACTGCGCTGGGTATCGGCCTCGTGGTCGCGGTCTTCATCGCCATGCTCGCACTGGCCAACGGCTTCGCCACCGCGCTCGCCAAGACCGGCGGCGATGACAACATCCTCGTCATGCGCAAGGGCGCCGACTCGGAGCTGTCGAGCGGGATCGGGCGCGCCGACGTCAACATCATCAGCAGCTTCCCGCAGATCGCCCTCGGCAGCGACGGCAAGCCGCTGGTGAGCCCCGAGACGTACATCGTGATGAACCTGCAGCGGCGCGGCGCGGACTCGGTCGGCCTGGCCAACGTCGTGATCCGCGGGGTGAGCCCGCGCGCCTTCGAGGTCCGCAAGAACATCACGATCGAGGGACGCCGCTTCGCCAGCGGGCAGAGCGAGGTCTGCGTCGGCGACAAGATCGTCCCGCGCTACAAGAACACAGCGATCGGGGAGAAGCTGCACTTCGCGGGACGCGACTGGACAGTCGTCTGTCACTTCTCGGCGGCAGGCTCGAGCTTCGAGTCCGAGATCTGGGGCGAGGTCGAGCAGTTCCAGAGCGTGATGCGTGGCGGCAACTCCTTCCAGTCGGTGACCTTCCGCCTCAAGGATCCCGCCGGCTTCGCCGAGGCCAAGCGGGCGCTCGAGGGCGACCAGCGCCTGCAGGTCGACGCGCACATGGAATCCAAGTACTACGCCGATCAGTCGAAGCTCCTCGGCGCGATGCTGAGCTTCCTGGCGATCATGATCACCGGCATCATGTCGGTCGGCGCGATCTTCGGCGCGGTGAACACCATGTACGCCTCGATCTCCTCTCGCACGCCGGAGATCGCCGTCCTCCTCACGCTAGGCTTCAAGCCACGCAACATCCTGCTCAGCTTCCTCGCCGAGTCGGCCGTAATCGCCTTCTTCGGCGGCATCCTGGGCTGCCTGATCGCCCTCCCTATCAACGGCGTCGTCACCAGCACCACCAACTGGTCGAGCTTCAGCGAGATCGCTTTCGCGTTTCGGGTGACACCGCAGTTGCTCCTGTCGGGGGTGATCTTCGCGGTGGTGATGGGCGTGCTCGGGGGCTTCTTCCCGGCCCGGATGGCGAGCCGCATGCCGGTGGTGCAAGCGCTCCGATGAGGCCGTCGATGGACTCAGGCACCGAACACCCGCCGGGGTCGGGGGCCGGATGTCCTCCGGCCTGCTGACACGATTCCAGCGGCTGCTCGCCGCCTTCGCCATTGTCGGCGTTGCGGCCGGCCGCAATGACGTCGCCGCGCAGGCGTCTGAGCGCGTGAAGATTCCCACCGGCACGCTGGCCGGCACGCTCAACCCGACGACGGGTGTGCGTGCCTACAAGGGGATTCCATTCGCGGCGCCACCGGTCGGCGCCGATCGGTGGAGGCCGCCGCAACCCGCGGCGAAGTGGAAGGGAGTGCGCAAGGCCACGAGCTTCGGCCCACGTTGCATGCAGCGCGACCTGTTCGGCGACATGGTCTTCCGCTCGAAGGGGATGAGTGAGGACTGCCTCTACCTGAACGTCTGGACGCCGAATCCGTCGCCGTCTGCCCACCTCCCGGTCCTGGTCTATTTCTTCGGCGGCGGCTATGTCGCCGGCGATGGGTCTGAATCGCGCTACGACGGCGAGTTCATGGCGCAGCAGAGGATCGTTGCGATCACGGTCAACTACCGGCTCGGCATCTTCGGCTTCTTCTCACATCCGGAACTGACGAGGGAGTCGCCGCAGCACGCGTCCGGCAACTACGAGTTGCTCGACCAGGTCGCCGCGCTGCAGTGGGTGCACGACAACATCACGGCCTTTGGCGGTGATCCCGCGCGCGTCACGATCGCCGGCGAGTCAGCCGGGTCGATTGCGGTGAGCGCGATCATGGCGACTCCACTGTCCCGGGGCCTGTTCGCCGGGGCGATCGGGGAGAGCGGGGCGATGATCCATCCGACGCTGGCCCCGGTCACACTGGCGGAAGGCGAAGCCACGGGGACGCACTTGGCCACATCACTCGGCCGCTCGTCGCTCGCCACGCTACGCGGCGTCCCAGCTTTCGATCTGCTCGGTAGCAGTGGAGCCGTCGGGAGCTTCCTCTCCACGATCGACGGTTACGCACTCCCCCGGTCGCCGGTCGAGATCTACGAATCTGGCGAACAGGCACACGTCCCCTTGCTGCTCGGGAGCAACTCGGCCGAGAGCGATTGGCAGGGTGTGCTGGGACAGGAGACGCCGACACCGGAGCACTACGCCGCCGCCGTGCGTCGGCTCTTCGGCGCGCGCGCCGACGAGGCGCTGGCGCTGTATCCCGCGACAACCACGGCTCAGGTCTACGAGTCGGCGCGCGAACTGGCGAGCGACCGCTTCATTTCCTACAGCACGTGGAAGTGGTTCGACGCGCACAGTCGCACCGGCGGCAAGCCCACGTACTACTACCTCTACGCACACCCCCGGCCGCCCGAGCGCTCGCCTGCAGCTGACGGAGCACCAGCGGCAATGCCGGGTTTTCCCCCTCCTCCCCCGGGAGCGAATCACTCAGCGGAAATCGAATACGCGATGGGCAACCTCGACGGCAACAAGGTCTATGCCTGGACCGACGACGACCGGAAGGTGTTGAGGACGATGTCCGCGTTCTTCATGAACTTCATCAAGACGGGCAACCCGAACGGTGCCGGTCTTCCCGAATGGCCCGCCGCGAGAGGCGGCGACGTGGTCCCGCGCCTGCGCATCGATGTGGAGAGCCGGGTAGAGCAGGACACGCGAGCGGCGCGCTACCGCTTTCTGGAGTCGACGTACAGGAAGTAGCGTTCTCGGGGGAGTAGCGCACTCCCCTTCTCTGGCGCACGACGCCAAACAATCGGTGCACCCATCGGTGGCACGGCCGGCGGTCACGCGCACTCCGCGTCACCAAGCCCGGCATTTGTCTCTAGGGACATCCGTCAATCTCGAGGGATGCGCCCCGCCGGCGAGCCGCGGTTCGCGCAAGCCGCCCATCCGTCGCATACTTGCAGTGCAGCCCCCCGTCTCCCGTCCCCCGTCCCCCGTCCCATGCGCCTCCCCTCGTTCGCGCTCGCCCTGCTGCTGACCTCGACCCAGCTCTCCGCCCAGTCGTATTCCACGTCGTGGGATCCGGCGCTCCTCCAGCGCGCCGACGTGAAGACGGCGTTCGCGGCCCTGGAGCGCGGCTTCCCCAAGCAGGTGGAGGAGTGGATCACGATCGCCGAGATGCCGGCCAAGTCTACACATGAACAGAAGCGCGCCGCGTACGTCAAGGCGGTGATGCAGCGCGAAGACTTGAAGGTCTCGGTCGACTCGATGGGCAACGTGACGGGGGTGCGCAAGGGGAGTGGTGGCGGGCCGACGGTCGTCTTTGCGGCGCACATGGACATCGTCCACGCGATGGAGACCAACCTGAAGGTCCGGCGCGACGGCGACACGCTGCACGCCCCCGGCATCTTCGACAACAGCGCTTCGGTCGCCAACATGCTCGCGACGATCCGCGCGATGAATGCGGCGAAGATCGTGACCAGGGGCGACCTCGTCTTTGTCGCCACCGTGCAGGAGGAACTTGGCCTCAAGGGGATGGAGTACTGGCTGCAGCACAATCCCAGGCCGGACATCCTCATCGCGATGGACGGCGGACTCGGTCCGGTGGCCTACGGCGCCCTGGGCATCTACTGGACGCGCTACGTCTTCACCAGCGAAGGATCGCACACCGTGACTTCCCGCGGTAAGCCGACCCCGGTGAAGGCGCTCGCCGCGGCGATCGACCGGCTCTACCAGCTGCAATTCCCACCCCTCCCCGACGGGGCGGTGATCAACGTTGGGCAGGTGCACGGCGGCGTGATCTTCAACGGGATCCCGCAGGAACTCTACTTCACGGTCGACCTGCGCAGCCCCGATCCTGTTCTGCTCGACTCGCTCGATCGCACGATCGGGCGCATCGCCAAGGAGGCAGCCGACGGGGAACAGGTGGGGTTGCGCGTCGAAGTGGAACAGAAGAACGGCGCTGGCGGGACCGAGGCGCAACTGGCATCGGCGCGGTCGCACCCCCTCGTACAGACGACGATCGATATCCAGCAAGCGCTCGGAATCCGCATCGGCGGACCCGGCACTCCCGCCGCGATTGCGACGGGAAGCACGGACGCCAACGTGGGCGTCGTGAGGACTATCCCCAGCATCTCGATCGGACGCGCCTACGGTGGAAACCAGCACACACTCACCGAGTGGGCGGAATGGCCAAGTGCGCTGCCGGCGACGAAGATGGTCGTCCTGCTGGCGACGACGTTTGGCGATGGCATCCGGATCGTCCCGCCGAAGGTGGTACCGTGATCTGGTCGCCGCTCGACCCCGCGCGCGCCCGTTTCCTCACCGATGCGCGCGGCCAGCTCCATCACTGTGCGCAGTTTGTCTCCGGCTTCGGGATCTCGTACCTCGCCCCCGTCGACGACGATCGACACACCACCATGCGTTGGGACGCCCAGCGCGGCGCCCTCGTCTCGCACCCGGCCGAGGGCGTCTCGGTGGCGCTGCGACTGCACGACCTGGTGCTGCTCCTGCTGCGCGACGGCCGCGCGGACGTCGAACTGCCCGCGCACGGTACGTCGATCGCTACCCTCGAGGGGGGGCTGCGAGCCGCGCTCTCGGGGGCCGGCATGGACGCGGCGCGATACACCCTGCGCCGGCACTACGAGATACCCGCGCACCCGGTCGCTGGCGGCGGCGCCTTCGATGCCTCCGATCGTGTCGCGTTCGCTGAGCTGGCGGCGTGGTACGGAAATGCCGCATTGGTCCTCGAGGAGCTGCGCGTCGAACGCGGAGGCGCGCCGGTCGAGTGCTGGCCCCACCATTTCGACCTCGCCACCTTGATGACGATCGCGCGCGGTCGCACGACCGGGGCGGGGCTGGTGCCAGGCGACGGCTACTACGACGAGCCGTACTTCTATGCGAATGCGTATCCTCCTCCCGCAGGCTCGGCGCTCGAGGGCAGCGTCGGCGGCGGCGGGAGGTGGCACACCTTTGAGTGGGTCGGAGCCGTGCTTCCTGGCGCTGAGCTGACTGCCGTCCCGGCGGAACAGCAGGACCAGGTGCGGCACTTCCTCGACTCTGCCCTCGACTCGCTGCGCCGGACGCTCTGACTCCTCGGTCAGGGCGCAGGTACCGTGCGGCCCCAACCCCTCGCCCCGTTGGTGCGTACTAAGGGCAGCACCCCTGCGATGATCGCCGTCTGCGGGGGCTTCCCCCCAGCACGCCCTGCCTGTGAATCTCCGAGTTCGCGCCGCGCTGGCCGCGGCGCTTCTTTTTTGTCTCGCATCGCCTGGCAAGGCGCAGGAGGGGATCCCTCATGTGCCGCCCGCGTCCAGCCCTTCCCTCCGTCCGTCGGTGCGCATGACGGCGCGTGTCGGCGACATCCAGCTCGACGGACGGCTCGACGACGCGGCGTGGGCGGCCGCCGATGTGGCCTCGCACTTCGTCCAGCGACTTCCGGTCGAGGGACGCCCCGCCGAGGAGCCGACCGAGGTGCGGATCCTCATCGATGATACGTACATCTGGGTCGGGGCGCGCATGTTCGACCACGAGCCGGGGACGATCGCCCGTCAGGTGGTGCGGCGCGACCAGGACGCGCAGGCCGACTACTTCGAGGTCGCGTTCGACTCCAACCTCGACCGCCGTACCGGATTCCGATTCCGCGTCAGCGCCGCGAACGTGCAGCGCGACGAGTACATCTTCGACGATTCGGACCACGATCGCGCCTGGGACGCCATCTGGAGTTCGGTGGTCACGCTGGACTCGTTAGGGTGGACGGCCGAGCTTCGCATCCCGCTCTCGCAGTTGCGTTACCGCTCGTCGGAGCAGCCGCAATCGTGGGGCGTCAACTTCGCCCGCCGTCGCGTGCGGACGAACGAGGAGACACACTTCGCCCTCGTGTCGCGGCTGCAACAGGGAGTGATCTCGCAGTTTGCCACGCTCACCGGCGTCACCGCGCAGGGGTCGCGCCGTCTCGAGTTGCGGCCGTATGCGTCGGGGTCGCTCTTTCGTGGCACGGCCGAGGCGGGCAACCCCTTCCGCACCGGACGCGATCGCAGCACCCGCGTCGGGAGCGACGTGCGCGTCGGGCTCGGCGGGCAGTTCACTTTCGACGCCACGATCAATCCCGACTTCGGCCAGGTGGAAGGCGACCCGGCCATCATCAACCTGTCGGCGTTCGAGCAGTTCTACGAGGAGCGGCGTCCCTTCTTCGTGCAGGACGCCCGCATCTTCGACTTCACCCTTTCCGGAGGGCGCAACCGGCTGTACTACAGCCGCCGCCTCGGGCGCTCACCGCGCGGCGAGGCCCCCTCGGGCACGCTCTTCGCCGACGTCCCCGCCTCGGTCAACATCCTCGGCGCCGCCAAGGTCACCGGGCGCACGCAGCGCGGGCTGTCGTTAGGTGCGCTGGTGGCCATCACCGAACAGGCCGACGGACACGCGTACCTGTCGGCGTCGGAGCCGTCTCGCAAGTACCTGGTGGAACCACGCGCCGAGAACGGCGTCGTGCGCTTGCGCCAGGACTTCAACGGCGGCGCGTCGACGATCGGGGTGATCGGCTCCGCACTGCAACGCAACCTTCCCGGCAACGGATCGTTCGACTTCCTCCCCGGCGTGGCCTACAACGGCGGCATCGACTGGGAACACCAGTGGCAGAATCGCACCTGGGCGTTCTTCGGTTACGTGGCCACGAGCGACGTGCGCGGTGACTCCACCGCCATCCTGCGTATCCAGCAGGCGAGCAATCACTACTTCCAACGTCCCGATGCCCGCCAGCTGCACCTCGACTCCGCGGCGACCCGCATGGCGGGTGTCGACTGGCGTGTTACGCTCGAGAAGCGACGCGGCGACCACTGGACGGGCTCGGTCTGGGCCGCCGAGGTGACGCCGGGATTCGAGGTCAATGACGTGGGCTTCAGCACCCGCCAGGAAGTGCTGGATGGCGGCGTACGCATCAACTATCGCGAAATCTCGCCGGGACAGCTCTTCCGCTCCTACCGCATCGGGCTCGCCACCTACCACAACTGGTCGCACGACGCGATCGCCGGCCGCCCCAGCCTGGGCGCGTGGGGACGGGCGCACGTGGGCGGTTCTGTCAGCGCCAGCGCAAACCTCGAACTGAACAACTTCTGGCGCATCGACTTCGACGCCCAGTATCACCCCGAGGTCATGGATCGCACGGGAACACGCGGGGGACCGCTTATGCTGCAGCCGCGCTCGTTCGAGTCGCGGGTCTCCATGCAGACCGACAACCGCGCCACGCTCGCCCTCGAGCCCAGCGTCTCCTGGCGCCGCGGGGCGCTCGAGAGCGGAGGAGAAGCTCAGGCGGGGCTCGAGATCCGCGTTCGACCGTCGTCACGCGTCGAGATCGAAGTCGAGCCCCGCTATTCGCGCTCGACGATCGGGGCGCAGTACGTCGCCACCAGCGGCGTGTGGGACGGCGCACCGACGTACGGCGCGTACTACATCTTCGGCGACGTCGCCCGCCGCGAACTCTCCTTCCCCACGCGCGTCAACGCGGCGTTCTCGCCGACGCTGAGCTTCCAGCTCTTCATGCAGCCGCTCATCTCCACCGGCGACTACTCCAACTACAAATCGCTGGCGGCGGCATCGACCTTTGCCTTTGACCGATTCGGTGCGGGAACGGCCCACGAGACGAATGGCGCGACCAGCTGCAGCGGTGGGCGGACGTGCGTGGATGGCGCGCTTGTCCGCCATTTCGACTTCGACGGGAACGGATCGTCCGACCTGTCAGTGGATGAGCAGGACTTCAACGTGCGCTCGCTGATCGGGAATGCCGTCGTCCGCTGGGAATACGGCCCGGGT
>JBDTUA010000228.1:0-8520 GCA_040007995.1 Gemmatimonadota bacterium
ACCGACGATCACGTCGATCGGCGGGGTGACGGAGCGCAGCAGGAAGGGGTTGGCCAGTCGGACGCGTTGCAGGGGCTGTCCGACGACGTGTCGTTCGAGCGCTTCGAGATAGACGACGATGTCGGGGAGTTCGGGCAATGGGGAGAAGACGAGAAGACGAGAGGACGAGAAGACGAGAAGACGAGAGGACGAGAAGACGAGAGGACGAGAAGACGAGGGGGGGTGGTGTGAAGGGGGTGGGTGCGGTGAACTTGGGGCTCGCATGGCGCGATCACCACTGCCGATTGACGAGATTCTGCCCGCGCTGAGAGAAGCGTTGCGGGGAAACTCGTGTGTGGTGTTGCAGGCGCCGCCGGGGGCGGGGAAGACGACGGTAGTGCCTCTTGAGTTGCTGGGGGAGCCGTGGCTTGCGGGTGGCAAGATCCTTATGCTCGAGCCACGGCGGCTGGCGGCGCGGGCGGCGGCGCATCGGATGGCGCAGTTGCTCGGCGAGCAGGTCGCGCAGACGGTGGGGTATCGGGTGCGGCGGGATACGCGCGTGGGTTCGTCCACGAGGATCGAGGTGGTCACCGAGGGCGTCCTCACCCGGATGCTGAACAGCGATCCCACGCTCGACGGGATCGGTCTGGTCATCTTCGACGAGTTCCACGAGCGCTCGCTGCACGCCGACCTCGGTCTCGCCTTGACCCGCCAAACGCAACAGGTTGTGCGAGGCGACCTGCGCATCCTCGTGATGTCGGCCACGCTCGATGGCGAGCCGGTAGCGCGCTTGTTAGGCGGGGCTCCGGTCGTCACCAGTGCGGGGCGGATGTTCCCGGTGGAGGCGCGCTGGCTCCCGCGGCGGGCGGAGCAGCGGCTGGAGGGGGCGATGGCGGCGGCGATCCGCCTGGCGGTGCGCGAGGTCGAGGGCGACGTGCTCGCCTTCCTCCCCGGGCAGGGGGAAATCCACCGGGTGGCGGAGCTGCTCGGCGGTGAGTCGTTAGGTGCCGGTATCGAGGTACTGCCGCTGTATGGCAACCTCCCGATCGAGGCGCAGGACCACGCGATCGCCCCCTCTCCTCCGGGGCGGCGCAAGGTCGTGCTCGCGACGTCGATCGCCGAGTCGTCGCTGACCATCGAGGGGGTGCGCTGCGTGGTGGACAGCGGCGTGTCGCGCATTGCGCGCTTTTCCCCGGCGGTGGGGATGACACGGCTGGAGACCGTGCGCGTCTCGCGCGCCTCCGCGGAGCAGCGCGCCGGGCGCGCCGGACGATTGGGGCCTGGGGTCGTCTATCGACTTTGGGCGATGGAGGAACACGCCGGTCTCGTCCCCTTCACCGCCCCGGAGATCGTCGACGCCGACCTGGCGCCGCTCGCGCTCGAACTGGCGGCGGCGGGCGTGCAGCGTGTCGACGACCTGGCGTGGCTCGACCAACCTCCCGCAGCATCGCTTGATCGCGCCCGCTCACTGCTGCGCTGGCTCGGCGCGCTTGACGTTGACGGGCGCATCACGCCGCACGGCGGGCGCATGGCGAGGCTGGCGGCGCATCCGCGCGTGTCGCACATGCTGCTGCGTGCGCGCGACGAGGAGGGGAGTGGTCTGGCGTGCGACATCGCTGCGCTCGTCGGGGAGCGTGACATCCTGCGCGCTGACTGGCCGCAGCACGACGCCGACCTTCGGTCGCGAGTGGATGTGCTGCGTGCGCTGCGACGGAAGGAGCGACTGCCGAGTGAGGTGCAGGGGATGCGGCTGCAACGCGACGCCGCCTATCGCGCCCTCGATGAGGCCAACGCCTGGCGGCGAGCGTTGGGGGTGCGGGGTGGTGGTGATGACGGGGAGAGTGCCGACACGGGACGCCTGCTCGCCCTCGCGTATCCGGACCGCGTCGGGCAGCGACGCGCCGGGAGCGGTGGGCGCTTCCTGCTGCGCAACGGGAGCGGGGTCTTTCTTCGGGACTCGCCGGCGCTGGCCCAGTCGGACTACCTGGTTGTCGCTGAGTCAGACGGCAAGCGTCCGGAGAGCGCGATCTACCTGGCGGCGCCGCTCACGCTCGAGGACATCCGACGCGACTTCGCCGACGACGTGACCACCGAGGAGCAGGTCGTGTGGGACGAGGAGACGCGGTCGGTGCGGGCGAAACGCGTCGAGAGTCTCGGGGCGCTCACGCTCCGCGAGGTCCCATGGCGCGATCCTTCTCCGGCGCTCATCTCGGCGGCGCTGTTCGACGCCGTCCGCCGCTCCGCGTTGCAGCTGCTACCCTGGCGCGACGGCACGATGCAGCTTCGCGCCCGGCTGGCCTTCATGCACGCCCACGACGTGACGTGGCCGGGCGTCGGTGACGACGACCTGCTCGCCACGCTCGACGAGTGGCTCGCACCGCACCTGGAGGGGAAGCGAAAGGAGAGCGACCTGCAGTCGCTCGACTTGCACGCGATGCTGCTGGGTCGCCTGACCTGGCCGCAGCGCAGCGCCCTCGACACGCTTGCCCCCAGCCACCTCACGGTCCCCACCGGAAGTCGTATCGCAGTCGACTACAGCGACCCGGCGGCGCCAGCGATCGCCGTGCGGCTGCAGGAGATGTTTGGTTGCGCCGAGACGCCGCGGGTGCTCAGCGGACGCCTTCCGGTGACGTTGCAGCTGCTCTCGCCGGCGCGTCGACCCGTGCAGATCACCCGTGACCTCGCCGGCTTCTGGCGCACATCGTACAAGGACGTGGCGAAGGAGATGCGGGGACGGTATCCGAAGCACGCGTGGCCGGAGGAGCCGTGGCGGGCGGAGCCGACGCGGCGAAGAAAGTAGAATCAGACGGGGGACGGGGGACGGGGGACGGGAGTGCACACTGCGCCCTTGGGCGCCGCGTGCGGGGTGCCGCTCGCGAGGCGGGGCGACTGCACACCGGCGGCTTGGGTAGCGGGCGTTGGCCGGCGCGCATAGCGCGCCGGCACCCCCGTCCCCCGTCCCACTAACTTGACAGCGCCCGCTCCACTTCCTCCCACCGACTCCGACTCACCTTCAGTCGCACGCCCCCCTTCAGCTGCACGGCGTACTCCCCGCCGGCACCGCGGATCAGCGACTCCACGAGGTCGAGCCGAACGATGACCGAGCGATGGATCCTCAGAAAGCGCGCGGGATCGAGGCGTTCCTCGAGGACCTGCATGCGCTCGCGCACGAGGTATTTCTTGTCGCCGACATGCAGCTCGGCGTACGGTCCGCTCGCCTCGATGAAGTCGATCTGCCGCACCGGAACGATCTTCACCTGTCCGCGCATGTCAACCGCGATGCGCTCGAGGTAGCCCGGCGACGTCGCCGCGTCGGACGCCGTCGCGTGCGGCGGCGCCCCGCCCTCGCCGAGCAGCGAACGCAGACGCTCGGCGAGGCGATCGACCTCCTCGAGTGCCACCAGCCGTCGGGCGCGCGCCAGCGACTGCTCGAAGCGCTCGTCGTCGAACGGCTTCACGAGGTAGTCGACTGCGGCGACGTCGAAGGCGTTGAGCGCGTACTGGTCGTACGCGGTGACGAAGATCGTGGCCGGCATGGCATCTGCGCCCACGGTGCGAATGACTTCGAGCCCCGTCTTTCCCGGCATCTGCATGTCGAGGAAGACGAGATCCGGGTCCAACTCGCGAATGCGAGCGACCGCGTCGTTGCCGTTGTTCGCCGTCCCCACGACCTCGACGCCGGTCTCGTGCGCCAGCAGGTCGAGCACTCGCTGGCGCGCGGGGGCCTCGTCGTCGATCACCAGGACGCGAAGGGTTTGGGCGCTTCCGCGAAGGCCCGTGTCGTCCTTGGTCATGGAGCGGATCCCGCGCCGTCCACCACCTCGGCGGCGTGCAGGTCGTCGCGTGTGTGAAACGGGAGGCGCAATTCAGCTTCGGCGCCACCGTCGTCGAGCGCACGCAGCTCGAAGTGCTGGGCGCTTCCGTACATCGCCTCGAGGCGCGCCCGCGTATTCCGGACCCCGAGCCCATCGCTCGTCGCGATGGACGCACCGTTGGGGCCTGGGCCGTTGTCGCGCACGGTGATCACGAGATCGTCGTCATCGAGTCGCGCACGCAGTTCCACCCGCCCACCCTCGGAGCGTTGCGCGACCCCGTGCTTGATCGCGTTCTCGACCACGGGTTGCAGGATGAGCGACGGGAGGAGCGCGCAGCGCACTGCCGGATCGATGTCGCTCTGTACATCGAGGTTGCCCTCGAAGCGGATGCGCATGATGTCGAAGTAGCGTTCGAGCGAGTCGAGTTCCCGCTCGAGCGTGGTCTCCTGTTCCGCCGCACCGGCGAGGCGCTCGCGCAGCATTTCGCTCAGGCGCGCGATCATGCGACGCACCCCGCGAGGATCGCGCTCGACCAGCGAGGAGATGGCGTGCAGCGTGTTAAAGAGGAAGTGCGGGTCGACCTGGGCGCGCAGGGCGGCGAGTCGCGCCTGGGCGAGTTGCGCGGTGAGCCGCGATGCCTCCGCCTCCAGCCGGACTCCCTCTTCCTGACGGGCTCGCAGCCGCGCCGAGTACGAGCGCGCCAGTCCACCGGAGAGAACGACGAGAAAGACAATGAAGTCGTCGATGAAGAAGAAGTGCGTGATGGTGGTCATCGGGCCGTACGGGAACGACGCGCGGCGTGCCGAGGTCGGGAAGACGCCGAAGCGCAGCCAGGCGGTGATCGAGTCGACCGCAATGGCGATGACGATACCGATGAACAGGACGCCGAGGAGTCGCGGGAGCCAGTTGCCACGCTCCATGCCGACATGGTGCGCCAGGTAGAAGATCGGGACGGTCAGTATCGCCCAGATCGCCGTCTGCAGGACCGCGATGAGTATGGGGACGCTCCCACCGAGTGCGAACAGTCCGGGCGCGCGCGGATCGAGCACCGCGTTGGCGGCGCTCAGCGCCGCGATGAAGGTCCAGAAGGCAATGATCAGGAACCACTCGCCGCGCCCGAGCGGCGCGGGGCCGATGACGCCGACGGCGCGGTTGGCATCTCCGGCCTCCGGTGGGTTGTGCCGCATGCGGCGGATGACTCCAGCGCTGGCTCCCTGCATCTATCCTCCGTTCGGGGGCCCGTGCATGACGCGTTAGGCGCGCGCCATCCTCAACCCTTGCTGATACGTTAGACGCCGGGGCTCCCCGGATGCAAACGTCCGTGTCATCAATCGACACCTGCGTGACACGGGCAGCACGGCGACGACACGAATGGCACGGGCGCGGCGCAGATTGGCACGCCGCTGGACCTTCTGGCTACACGGCGCGTCGGCGCGCGGTGCGTCAGCTCGCGGTTCGCCGAACGCCCCTCCGCGCTGGCGCCGCCGCCGTTCGTGTGCATTGGGGTGCCCTTGGTGACACCGAGGTGCAGTTCGTGACTTCCCCCTGAACATCGCTCTCGGGACGCGGTCCAACGAGGTGAGGAAGGTGGCGAGATACAGCGTGCCGCCCTCACGCAGCTCATCCGATCATCGGCCAGAGGTCCCCGATCATGTCCAGGAAATCCTACACATATACCGCAATCGTCGTGGTGGCGGGCATCGCCGGCCTCTGGTGGTACCAGCGCGGTGAAGCCAGCAACGTCCCCGCCTTTCGCACGGCGACGATTGAGCGCACGTCGCTTCAATCGACCGTTTCGGCAACGGGGAAACTCAACGCCGTCACGACAGTCCAGGTCGGAACGCAGGTCTCCGGCCAGGTCTCGGCGATCTACGCCGACTTCAACGACCGGGTGAAGAAGGGACAGCTTCTCGCCCGCATCGACCCCACGCTCCTCGATCAAGCCGTGCGCGACGCCGAGGCGGGGCTGGAGCGCAGCAACGCCGAGCGGGACCAGGCGAAGCGCACCTTCGATCGCGACAAGGCGCTGTACGACAAGAAGGTCCTGACCGAGGCCGAATACCAGACGTCGTTGTACCAACTGGCGGTTGCAGAAGCGAACCTGAAGTCAGCGAGCGTCAGCGTCGACCGCGCACGCCGCAATCTCTCCTATACGTCGATCTACGCCCCGATAGACGGCGTCGTGATCGAGCGCAACGTCGATGTGGGACAGACGGTCGCGGCATCGTTACAGGCGCCGCAGATCTTCCTGATCGCCAACGATCTGTCGCGCATGGAGATCCTCGCAAGTGTCGACGAGAGCGACATCGGCGCCATCCACGACGGGCAGGACGTTCGCTTCACGGTGCAGCCCTATCAAGGTGAGACCTTCCATGGCTCGGTGCGGCAGGTGCGTCTTCAGAGCACCACGACCGAGAACGTGGTCAACTATACGGCGGTGGTCTCGGTTCCAAACGAGAGCGGGAAGCTCCTGCCGGGGATGACGGCGACGGTGTCATTCATCACCGGGTCGGTCGACAGCGCGCTCGTCGTTCCAAACGGCGCTCTGCGCTACCGTCCGACCGCCGACTTGATCGCGCCGGAGGGTGCCGGGACTGCCGACAGCAGCAACAGTGCGGCACGCGGCCGCGTGCCCTCGGAGGGGACCGCACCGGATAGCGCGCGGCGCGCTCGTCAGGCGGCGCGGGGCACCACAGGCGCCACAGGCGCCACAGGCGCCACAGGCGCCACAGGCGCCGACTCTGCCAGTCGGGTCGCTCGACGCGCCAGCATGTCGCAGCTCTGGGTCGTGGACAGCACCGGCAAGCTGCGTGCAATCCCAGTGATGACCGGACTCTCCGACGGACAGTTCACCGTGGTCCGCGGGTCCCAGCTGCGCGAGGGGATGTCGATCGTCCTCGGCGCTGCAGTTCCCGGCGCCGCGGCCGCGAGTCCGAGCGCCAGTCCGTTCCAGTCGACCTCGTCGAGCAGTCGGCGTGGCCCTCCAGGGGGGTTCTGATCATGGAGCAGCATCACGAGCCAGAGCAGATGACACAGCAGAAGACACAGCGCACGACAGCGCGCACGGCACAGGACGCGACGCAACAGTCGGCGCTCGACCACGTGATCGAGGTGCGCCACCTCTCCAAGGTCTACGCCAGCGGCGCGAACCGGGTACACGCCCTGCGGGGCATCGACCTCACGGTCGAACCCGGCGAGATGATCGCCGTGATGGGGGCCTCTGGTTCGGGGAAGTCAACACTCATGAACATCCTCGGCTGTCTCGACACGCCGACGAGCGGGAGCTACCACCTCGACGGAGTCCGGGTCGACGGACTCTCGCCTAACGAGCTGGCCGACCTGAGGAACCAGAAACTCGGCTTCGTCTTCCAGGGCTTCAACCTCCTGTCACGCACCGCGGCCGTGGACAACGTCGAGCTTCCTTTGTTATACGATCGCACCGGGCGCTTCCGCGACTCGCGTGCGTTGGCCCTCGCCGCGCTGGCGCAGGTCGGGCTCGCCGATCGTGCGGACCACATGCCGAACGAACTGTCGGGCGGACAGCAGCAACGCGTCGCCATCGCCCGCGCGCTCGTCACGCAGCCGACCCTCCTGCTGGCCGACGAGCCGACGGGAAATCTCGACAGCCGCACCTCGGTGGAGATCATGGCGCTGTTCCAGTCGCTCAATGACAAGGGGATCACGATCCTGCTGGTCACCCACGAGTCCGACATCGCACGCTACGCCAAGCGGATCCTGGAAGTGCGCGACGGTCGCCTCCTGCGCGACGTCCCCGTCGCCAGCCGTGCCATCGCGGCGGACGACCTCGAGCGGCTCGCGATCATCCCGGACGAGGATGACGACCTGACGGACGACAACCCCGACACGTCCAATGAGACCCTGCAGCAGACGGTGACCAGATGAAAGTCCTGACGCTGGCGCGGATCGCCACCGACAGCATCCGCAAGAACACCATGCGCACGCTCCTCACGATGCTGGGCATCGTCATCGGCGTGGCCGCCGTCATCGTCATGGTGGCGATCGGCCAGGGGGCGACGACGCGCATTGAAGAGCAGGTCAAGTCGCTCGGCACCAACATGCTCGTCATCACCGCCGGGGCAAGCACGGCGGGCGGGGTCAGCCAGGGGGCGGGGACCTACAACCGCCTGACGATCGTGGACGCCGACAAGCTGCAACGCGAGGCGACGCTCGTCGCCGCAGTATCGCCCGTGATCTTCACCCGTTCACAGGTGATCGGGGGCGAGGGGAACTGGCGCACGTCGATCAACGGAGTGGACGCCAACTATTCGGTGATCCGCGACTGGACGACGATCTATGGCTCCTTCTTCACCGAAGACGACGTGCGGGCGATCCGCAAGGTTGCCTTGCTCGGGAGCACGGTCGCCGAGGGGCTCTTCCCTGGGGGCGACCCGGTGGGGCAGCAGGTGCAGATCCGCAACGTCCCGTTCACCGTGGTTGGGGTCCTCGCACCCAAGGGACAGACCGCGGGCGGCGACGACCAGGACGACGTAGTGCTCGTGCCGTACACCACCGCGCAGACCCGCCTGAGCGGCCACTCGTTCATCGGCCAGATCATCGCCAGCGCCATCGACCCGTCGCAGATCACGGCGGCGCAGGAGGAATTGCGGCAGATCATGCACGAGTCGCACGACCTCGGCAATGGGGCCGACGACTTCACCGTGCGCAACCAGACCGAACTGGCGAACGCTGCGACCGAGACGACTGC
>JBDTUA010000229.1:0-8515 GCA_040007995.1 Gemmatimonadota bacterium
GGTGCCATCATCGTCTCGCATGCAATCTCGCGCCCATTCCTGTCCCAGCTCCTCGACCGGCGCTGGCGCCTCGCTCCTGACGCCCTCGAGCGGTCACGTAGCGCCAAGGGAGGTGCGCTCGGGTACCAGCTCGTGACCCGAACGGGAGGCTTCGACCTCGCCGGTGGGAGGATCCGGGTCGGCGCGATCGACGGCATCGGCAGCGAAGGAGCGCTGTACGCATGGTTCCCCGCGCAGGGATTCCTCTGGGCGGGCGACTACATTCAGGAAGTCAATAGGCCGTCGCAGTACGCCATCGAGGTCCGCGCCGCCATGCGCCGCGATGGGATCGCCCCTCAGCGCGTCGCCGCTCAACACCTGCCGCTGACACCATGGACGACGGTCGAACAGGCGAATCCCGAACGATGACCCTCGCCCGCGGAGGGTGGCGGTCGGCCCTGACGATCGCCACCGCCGCCTTCGCGGTGCTGACCCTGATTTCGAGCGTGCAGATCTATACGCTGCGCGCGGCCGAACGGGAGTCGGTGACGGTGCTCGACTCGCTCGTCTTCGGGGCGGCGACGTGGATCGTGTGGGCCATGGCGAGCCCGCTCATTCTCCGGCTCGGGCAGCACTTCGGCTTCGGCCGCGGACAGCGTGTGCGTTCGCTCCTCGTCCACCTGACAGTCGCGGTGGGCGTGCACCTGCCGGCCACCTTCCTGATCTTCTACGCGGGTACTCGCCTGTTCGGTGGCGAGAAGCTCCCGCCCACCGGAGTCCTCCTGCAGCAGGCGCTCGCCGGGACGCGCCTCCCGTTCGCGCTGCTGCTCTACGCCTCGCTGCTCGGACTCGCTCGCGCCCTCGACCTCGTGGAGCACCTGCGGGCGGAGGAGGCGCGTGCTGCCCGCCTCGAGACACAGGCGACGCAGGCCCGGCTCGACGCCCTCGCCGCGCGGCTCCAGCCGCATTTTCTCTTCAACTCGTTGCACACGATCGGCGCCCTGATCGACGAAGATCCCCCACGCGCCCGCGCGCTCGTCGCGCAGTTCGGCGAGCTGCTCCGCGACGCCCTCGACGGAAGCGATGTTCGCGACATCACGCTCGCCGAGGAGGTGCGATTGCTCGAGCGCTACCTCGCGATCGAGCAGCTTCGGTTTGCCGATCGCCTCATGGTCACTGTCTCGTGCGCGCCCGACGCGGCGGCGGTCCTGGTGCCGCGCTTCCTCTTGCAGCCGCTGGTCGAGAACGCGCTGCATCATGGCATCGCGCCGCACGCACGTGGCGGGACGATTTCGATCGACGCCTGCCGCTCGGGTTCGACCGTGACGATCCGGATCGTCAACGACGGAGTGCAGCTCCCCGATAAGCACACCGAACGCCAGGGTCTTCGAACCACGCGTGAACGACTTTCGGCCAGGTACGGCCGGGACGCGACGCTGACGATGGCGACGGCGAAGCCCGCGCCGCAGCACGCAAACGGTTCGAGCCACGTCTCGCCCCGGGAGAACGCCGAGCTCGATCTCGGCCGTTTGTGCACAACAGTCGCGACGGTGGTGCTCCCCGTGGGGCGCGCGGAGGGACACTCCGCGTGACGACGCTGCGTGCCCTCATCGTCGACGACGAACCGCTTGTGCTGCGCGACCTCACGCGGCTGCTGGCCGCCGAGCCGGAGCTCGTCGTGGCCGGGACCGCGCGCTCGGGGACCGAGGCGCTGGAGCAGATCGACGCGCTCTCGCCCGACGTCGTCTTCCTCGATGTGCAGATGCCCGAGCTCGACGGACTCGGCGTCGTGGCCGCGCTCGATCCCGAGCACGCGCCCCTGATCGTCTTCGTGACCGCCTTTGATCGTTATGCGCTCCCCGCGTTCGACTCGGATGCGGTCGACTACCTGCTCAAGCCCTTCGATCCGGCGCGCCTGCGGCGGGCGATCGCGCGCGTGCGGGAGCGTGCGGCGGCCCGCGACGGCCAGGAGACCGAACGGGTCCAACGCGCGGCTGCAGCTGCTCGCGCGCCGGATGCGCCGTATCCGGAGCGGCTGGCGGTGCGCGCCTCAGGCCGGGCGGTCGTCGTGGACCTGCGCGACGTGCGTTGGATCGAGGCCGAGGGCAACTACACGCGCCTGCACGTGGCGAAGGGCTCCTGGTTGACGCGACGAACGATGCGGGACCTCGAGACGCTCCTGGACCCGATGCGGTTCACGCGCGTGCATCGGTCGCATTTCGTCAGCCTGGCAGCGATCCGCGAGTTGCGGCCGCTCGGTGATGGGGACTTGGAGGTGGTACTGGATGCGGGGGAGCGGTTGGTGGTGACGCGGATGTATCGGGAGGAGTTGGAGTGGCGGTTGGGGGGATTGCGTAGCGTCGGGGAGGACGTGCGGTCGGCGTCGGTTTGACCACGCGAGCGCGCACGTCGCCATCGCCCTAACGAGTTCTTTTCGGCGGCGGGCACTGGGATGGCATCGCAGTTGTGTGCCAGCCCAGCCCGTCACCGCCGCGCGCGCGCCACACGCTGGACAGGACCGCGCGGTCGTCCCCATCGTTGCGCCACACAGGAGCAACTCATGTCCTCTCGCGCGCACGCTCTCTCCGTCGTCGCCGCATCTACGATCGCGCTGTTCGGCTGCGGTCCACGCTCCGACGTCACCATCGCGCCCCCTCGCGTCCCGCAAGGCGGACGCGCCGTGGCAATCTCCGTCGCTCAGGGGGACGCCAAGCGCCTCGTCGTCGCCACCGAGACCGGCGGTCTGTTCCGTACCTTTGATGGCGGCGTCAGCTTCCAGCATCTCGACGGTTTCCCGACGATCTTCGCCGTCGACGTCGCGATCGCCTCGCTCGATCCCAACACGATCGTCGCCACCGCGCGAGACGACTTCCGCGCCACCTCGGGCGGCGGCATCTGGCGGAGCAGCGATGGCGGTGCGAGCTGGAAGCGCCCCATCGGGTGGCCGGTCGCCGGGTGCAACTCGCGCGCCGGCGCCGGCGGAATCTCGCACATGCCGCTGACGCGCACCTTCTTCGTGGCTACCGACTGCGGGCTCGCGGTGAGCAACGACAACGGAGCCACCTTCACGAATACGGTGCTGGATCCGCTGAACCCGAAGCTCTTCGCGGTGCTGGTGCTGAACCGGACGAGCGGAGTTGCGGCGGACAGCCGGCGTGTCTGGTTCCTGAACGGGGGACAGTGGACACCCTCGCTCGGCGGCCCCGACGACGGCGGCACCTTCACCCCGCACGCCTTCGCTTCCCCGTGGTGGGCGGCACCCAACATCTTCTACCACGCGGGACGCGATCGGAAGTTGTGGGTCTCGACGACCAGCGGCGGCGCATGGCGACTCATGCAGACGCCGTGCGACCTGATCGATGCCAACTGCGGAAACCGTGAGCCCTTCGTGCGTACCGGGCGCGGACTCGATGCCGACCCGACGCACATCGACGTCTACTATGGCGACGGCTTCACGCTCCACCGCCAGGCGGTCACGGTGGTCAATCCCGTGGGCGCGGTCGGTAACTGGCGCCAGCCGACACACATGGATCACCGTGACCCGGCCGACCTCGCCTTCACCCCCGGCTTCGAGCAGCCTCTCATGCTCGCGACCGATGGCGGCGTACACCTAACGCCCGACAATGGAAGCAACTGGACGTTGACGGGGAGCAACTTCGGGGGCTTCACCGCCCTGCAGGTCACCGAGATCACGGGGCGCGCGATCGGCGGTTCGAAGCCGCATCTCGACCTCTACTACGCCACGCAGGACAACGACATCAAGGCGTCGGATGACGGCGGTTCGAGTTGGAAGGGGTCGCTCTGCTGCGAAGGAGCGTTCCTCCGCGCCGACGCGCTGAATCCGTCACCACCCGACGGGCCGGTCACCGGGCGGAAGTGCGACGGGTGCACCTTCTTCATCGTCCCTGCGCACCCTGGCTCGGTGGCATCGCCACCCGGATTCCACAATGCGCCGTCCGGGGACGCCGCCAGTCCGTCGGGGCCGCCCTTCCAGCTGCTCGACGCGAGCTACCTGCAGTCGGTGCCAAACACCGCGACGAGTCCGCCGAGTGACGACTATTTCTTCACCCCTGACCGCGGCACCACGTGGATGCCGGCGTTCTCGGTTCCGGGGGCACGGGTCGGCATTGCACAATTTGCTGGCAACTTGAACAACCCGGTGACCTACGTCGCGGTCATGCGCGGGTCCGGCGCGGGACTCTTCCGCGCGAGCGGCGTCTCCGGCGCCGTCACGGTCCGGCGTGCCGACTCGCTCGGCGTCGCCTCGATCGGCGTATTCGGTACGGGACAGTCACGCTATGCGGTCGTGGGCGTTGATCCGACGCAGCCCGATCACCTGCTCGCACAAGACCTCTTCCTGGGGATGCGCGCTTCCGTGAATGGAGGGCTGTCCTGGTTCGCCCTTCCTGCGTTGCAGGTGGCGGTCTCCGACAGCGACCGGTTCCTCACCAGTACCGTGGGGCAACAGCCGTTCGTGACGGTGATCGCGTGGGATCCCGCCAACGCCTGCCACATCCTGGTCGGCACGATGCAGAACGGCGTTATTCGTTCCGTCGACGGCGGGAATAGCTGGTCGCGCGTGGCCGGATCGCTCGTCACCACCTATGTCACCTCGTTCTTCTTCCCGCCCACCGGCGCCATCTGGATGTCGACGTACGGGCGCGGGCTGTGGACGATCGGCGTCGATCGCCGCCCTCCCGCATCCGGACGCTGCCCGTTCCCTCAGCCGCCCGGCCCCGTCGTCAATCCCGACCCTCCGGTGGTCGTTGCGCGGGTCGCGACTTCCGCTCATCCGTTCGGCGGACTGCGCGACAGCGTGATGTGCCCCACCTGCTCGGTGGTGCTCGTGCACGACGGCTGGATCACCGATGTCGTGATCGACGACGTCGTGCGTTCGCTGGCGATCTCGGGCGGATTCATCGAGCAGCGGGATCGCGATGGGCGCGAGGTGCCGTTGGCGGTGCCAAATAGCGTGCAGCTGGCGGAGACTGAGGCCATCCGCCGCCTGGCCGGCGCGGCGCTCACGGGCGAGCGCCGGGTGCAAGGACTCGTGCTGAACGGCCGCCAGTTCGTCGCCGCGCTGGTCGGCCGCGACCCGGTCGCCATCGCGCCGCTTCGAACGCCGACCATCGTCGCCCGTGAGACGGCCGGCGATTCGGTGGAAGTCATCGGCGACCAGTTCCGCGCCGGACAGGGTGCGCAGGGTGTGACGATGGTGATGGACGCCGATACCGTGGCGCGCAACATCGCGGTTGCTGCAAACGGGCGCTTCACGGTGCGACTGGCGTGGCGCCTCCCTCCCGGGCAGGTTACCCTGACCGCCGTGCAGCGTGATGGACTTCGCACGACAGAGACGACGACCGTACAGGCCAAGGAGGGGCGGGACGAAGGGCCGACGTAGCGCGCCGTATGGCGTTCCGGCATAGGCTGCGTAGCCAACCAAGGGGGCATCGCAGTGGCGGGTTTCCGGAAGTAGGATCTGGCGGAACGCACCGCAAGGGACCTCACCTCGGCCTCGCAACCCGTGCCCCGCTACCCGATCCTCACCATCGAAGGACGTCGCTACTTTCGACTGCGATACACCGACCTCCCGGCCGGCGAGCGTCACGAGCCGGTCGCATCGTTGGTCCCGTTCCACGATTCGCTTGAGGACGCGCTCGCGGCCGTTCGGCAGTACAGTAATGATCGCCTCGACCCGCTGCGGAGACAGTTCTCCGGGACGAGCGCTGACGCCGACGCCAGCTATCGAGACAAACTTGCGAATCCCACAATCTTCTATCGTGGCCAGTCGAATCTCGACTTCTCGATCGTCCCTACCCGCTTCCGGCTCGGCGGCGTCTCCGACCCGGCAACGGAAATCGCCCGCCGAATTGGCATCGAAGAAGAGCGCGCCGGCGCCATCCTCCGCCATTTCACCGCGTCGTCCGGCGCGGATCTCACCGAGCTGCAATCTCGCGCAGTCGCGCGCCACTTCGGGGCACCGAGCACGCTAGTCGACTTCACCTTCGACCCCTCCGTCGCCGCCTCCTTCGCACAGCCGCAGTTCAGCGAACAGGAGCTGCGCGAGGGTCCCCCCCTCGGCCTGATCTACGCCATCGACATGGGGCAGCTGCAGGAGATGTTCGGCATGATGGCCTGGTCGATCGGCGCGGACGGCGGTCGCGAGATCCATCTCGTGAACACAAAGACGCGATGGGGACTGCCGTTTCTCACCTACAATGACGGCGCGAAGAGGCCGGAAGTGCAAACGCTCGCCGTGGACGTGCCGCCGGTACTGCGCGAGCAGCATGCGCGCCTCCGCACATGCATCGTCCCCGGCGTCTCCCGCATCGAGGCGCAGGGCGGTCTCTTCCTCGAGTTGTCGCTCGAAGATGCCACGGATGCGGCGACACCGTTGAGGTTCTGGACGCTGCTCGATTTCCTCGCCCGCAAGTGGTGCTTTCGCCGAAGCGACGCGCCGTACGAGGTCCGCGACGCGGATGGTCGGCTGCGCGACCTCTTTCATGAGACCGATGCAGGGCTCGAGGGAGTGGCGGCGGGGGAGTGAGCGCCACTCCCCCCGCAACGCCACGTCCGGATCCGCCTGCGTCGCCCGCCAAGCCGGGATCGCGCTCGCCGCCAGCGCGATCCTCACCTCTCCCCGACACTGCCACTGCCACTGCCAGTAGAATCGGTGTACCGTCTCCGGCGCGCGCAGGTAGTCGCGTGGGCGGAAGAGCAGCTGATCGACGACCTTGAACCTCGCATCGTTCGCCGCAATCCCCAGCGTCAGCGTAACAATCACCGTCGCGGAGAAGTCGGGAGCAGGGTGCAGGCCGCGCAGCGGATATCTCACCGCAACACAGGCGACCGAACACTGTCGCCACCGAGAGCAGCCGGTCGCGCATCGGCTCCCGTGATCACGTCGTCGTGTGTCCCACGACTCCAATCCGCGCCGTAGTGTCTCCACCGACCGGTCCAGTGCGGCCCGCTCCTTCTCCGACAGGTCGCGGCTGACCACCACCGTCGCTCCGTCGCTCCCGACCACCGCCGGGAGCGCGCGCGGACGACCAGAGCACGACCTCCGAATCGCCGTGCTCGCCTATGACGTATGCATGGATCGAATGTGCCTCGAGCCGCAGCTCCGTGCTCTGCACCTGCCGCGGGCGAGCGGCATCGAGCATCGTCCCCGTCCCGATGACGCGGTGCGGGGCCATCCCCGCGGACTCGGCGAAGACGACGGTGAGCACATCGACGGGATTGGTCACGATGACCACGAGTCCTTCGTATCCTTGAAGCTGCCGGCCAATGTCGCGGATGATCCCAACCGACTGCTGCAGAACGGCCATGCGGTCCTCGCCGCCGGGGAGTGCCCCCTTCCCAGCGGCGATGATGATCGCCCCGGTACCCGCGCGCATCGCTGCGATGCTGGCCACGCGCACACTTGCCGGCGGATAGGAGGCTGCCCCGTGCGCCAGGTCCATCGCCTCACCTTCCGCGACCGCGAGGCGCAAGTCGTTTACATCAGTTCCCGCACCGCCCCCGCGCGCAGGATCGACATCGCGACGTTGACCCGACCCACCCCATTCCGATGATCCCAACGGAGGATTGCACCATTCAATGCTCCCAGAGGTGACAAGCGTAACCAGGCTCACCCCGGTCAAGATACCACCCCCGTTTCCCGTCTCGGGTCCCGCGCGCATCCCCTGCACGATCCCTCTAGCATGTGACGGCGGGAAGACGTAGGATCGATATCTCTCCAGCGGAGCCGTGACGATGGCGACAGTACAGGATCTGCTCGATCGGAAAGGGACCGACATCGTATCGATCCGACCCGAAGCGACCGTCACCGAGGCCGCTCGCCGGATGAACGAACGCGGGGTCGGCGGGCTGCTGGTGGTCAACAGCGGCGGCGAGCTCATGGGGATCTTTACCGAACGCGACATCCTGCGCCGGGTCGTCGCGCCGGGACTGGAAGGGTCGAAGGTGCGCGTCGCCGAAGTGCTCACCGCGAGCGTGATCAGCTGCCTCCCCGAAACCAGCGTGGAAGAGTGTGCGGCGATCATGTCCTCGCGTCGCATTCGCCACCTCCCGGTTTCCGACAACAGCGGACTCCGCGGGCTCGTCACGAGCGGCGACGTACTTGCGTTCCGTGTCGCCGAGTCGGAGGCGACCGTGCAGTACATGAACTCGTACATGTTCGACATTCGTTAGGCTCGGGGGGTGCAGCGGCGCGCAGCACGTCGGTAGCTTCCTCGGCATGAGTGACGAACTCGCGATCTCGCTGCGACATACCCCCGAGCGTTCACGCTACGAAGCGCTGGTCGACGACCTGCGAGCGGAGGCAGTCTACGAACGCGTCGGTGACACGTTGATCTTCACGCACGTCGGCGTCCCCCCGGCCATCGAAGGACGCGGGGTGGGCGGGCGACTCGTGCAGTTCGCACTCGACGACGTGCGCGCCAACGGATGGCGCGCGGTGCCACGATGCCCGTTCGTGCGCGCGTGGCTCGGCGATCACCCCAACTACGCCGATCTCATCGATTCGAGCAGCTGA
>JBDTUA010000230.1:0-8448 GCA_040007995.1 Gemmatimonadota bacterium
CGTGTCGCTTGTCGTCGATCAAGTCGCTCGCCTTCTTCGCGGTGGCCATGGCCGCGGCCATGGCGTCACCGTTGGGGGCCGACATCGCCCGCACGTTCTCCTCCACGAGCGACTTGTAGAGACTGAGCTTGTCTCCCCAGGCCATGTCGTGGAAGTGCGGGATCTGGGCGAGGACGTCCTGGGCCTTCGCGCGGGCGACCGACGTGATGTCTTGCGTGCTTCGCATGGCTTCCTCTGTCGTCAGGCGCGATTAGGCATCCCAGTCGTCGGCGTCGTCGCCCAGCTCGGGATCGTTCTCGTCCAGCTCGATGTCGTCAGCCGCAATCGGCGCGCTGTCGTCGGTGGCTTGCGCAATGATCCACGCCTCGGCGGCGTCGAGGAAACCCTGGAAGTCCTCGTCGGTCACGCTCGCATGGTCGAAGTAAGCGATCCACTGGAACACGCGGTTGCCATCGATCGCCGAGGAACGAATCGCCGAGATGTTGGGCGCCTCGTCGAACCACTCGCGTGACGCACGCTCGATCACGGTCCACAGGCTCTTGCGCGACCCGGTCGAGAAGTAGTTGATCGCGTGCTCGAGCACGGTCTTCGCCTCGAGCAGGTGGTGGTACATCTCGGTGATCTGCATGTGCGCCATGCCGGTCGCATGCTCGGTGAGGTTGTACTGGAGCTGCTTCGTGGACTGGAAGATCGGCTGGCGCGACACCGTGCGATCCCTGCTGGCGTTCTCCTCGGAGCGACGGATGAAGTCGGCCGCCTTCTCCATGAGCGTTCCCCATAGCTGCGGGAGGACGTCGTTCTCGACCATTCCGCTCAGCAGCTTCCCCTCGCCCTTCATCAGGATGCGGCGGTACATCATCGCCCGCTCCTCAGGCGAGATGCGCTCCGAGCGCAGCTTCCAGTAGCGATAGAGGTCGGCGCTCGCCTTCCCGGGCTCGGCGTCGAAGGCGCCCGAGGCCCAGCGCAGGACCAACGCATCGGCGAGTTTGAACATCCCGAGCCGCTCGCCGAGGTTGTACACGTAGTCGAGCGCGCCGGCGGCGAGGATGTTCTGGAGGACGACACCCTGCGCCTCGACGGTCTCGAAGGTGTCGACGGTGAAGTCCCAGTCGGTGATCGCTCCCTTGGTGCGCACGGCATCGATCGGGTCGGTCGTCGAGCCATCGCCGATGCGCAAGGCGTGGTTGTACGCGAGGGCGAAGTATTCGTCAAAGCGGCGCCGGTTCTGCGGCGTGACGCCGCCGGCGGGGAAGACGACCCCGAGATCGCTCAGGAAGGCGACCATCGCGCGGCGAATGCGCGGCGTGAAACGAACGGCGTCCACCTCGCCGCTGAGTGAAAAGGCATCGACTGCTGCGTCGAGCGAGAGCGTCGACCGCCGCTGGTCGATGAGCGCAACGATGAACTCGTCGGCGCGTGCGGCGGCGATCGGGACCTCGGCCGCTGACACGTCGCCGACCACTGCACTGCGGACGTCGTCGTCCAGGCGGAGGCCTCGGCGCTCCACGACGGCGTCGACCAGCATGCCGGCGTATGTCTCACGGAGGCCGTCGCTGGCGTCGAGCGCGCGCAGGATGAAGTTGACCAATCCCTCGGTATCGTCGAAGTCGACGCGGCGACGGACGGCGGCGAATCCTGGCGCGGACGCCTCGGTCGCTGGCACGTCGGACGAGTAGATGGGCGACAGCGCCGCCTCGATGATGCTCGCGTAGACCGGGGCCTGCGAGAGGAGGAGCCGCTGCGTACGGTTGATGCCACCGAGATTGAGTCGTGATGTCGCCTTCCCGACCGCCTCGGTCAGTCCTTCGGAGAGCAGGCGGTCGTTGACTTCGATGACCTTGGCGTCCCCCCCCGCCACCACCGACAGGGTGATGATCGACTTGGCGACGAAGCCGTCCGGGGTTTCCGAGGGCGGTTGCACCGAGAGCACGTCGCGGCGCCGTGAGGGACGGCCGTCGAACGAGCGCAGCCGGTTGCTGATGTCGGAGGGGAATGTCGGCGTTGTCATGAGGGCGTCCCTGGGAATGACCGGTGGCAACGGGTCGTCGAGCGCGATGCTGTTTACAGTTGGTGTCGGTGCGTCGATGGAGCGCGACGCGTCGCGCGAGGTCGATCGTGGGCGTGTACGCTCGTCGGTGCGCGGGGGAGAGGTGGCCCGCTCGGCTGGCGGTGAGGGCGCTTCCCCGTGTCCCTTCGCGCCGCCCTTCGCGGCACCGCGTCGTCCACGGGGCTCGGGTTCATCGCGCTTTCCCATGTCACGCCGCCTTGCGGGCGCGGGTGGAGCGCCGGGTGGAGAGACGGTATTCGAGCAACTTTACGGCATCGAGGAGGTTGATGCGACCAAAACCCGCCTTGGCATGCTTGAACTGCCCATCCACGCGGTCGGCCGTATGCTTCAGCACGTGCTTCAACTGCGCGTCGGAGAGACGGATGCGGTGGCGCTCCTGCGCGTACGACGCGAGCAACGCAGCGGCGCCGGTCACGAACGGGGTCGCGTGCGAGGTCCCGGTGCTGTAGGCGTAGTCGTTGCCGAGGTACGTCGAATAGATGTTGGTGCCGGGGGCGACGAAGGAGACCTGTTGCCCAAAGGTGGAGAACGGGGCCACGGCACCGGCGTCATCCACGGCGCCGACGGCAATCACGTGCGGAAGGGCGCCCGGGTAGTACAGCATCTCCTGTCCATCATTCCCCGCCGCGGCGACAATCGTCACGCCCTTGCGGCGCGCGTAGTCCACGACTTCCTGGTGCGGCAGTCCGCCGCCGGTATGGCGCACGCCGAGACTCATGTTGATGATCCGCGCTCCCTGATCGACGGCCCACTTGATCGCGACATTGATGTTGGCGATAAGCCCTGCTCCCACCTTTTTGTCTCCCTGCTTGAGGGCGCCGAGCACGCGCACCGGAAGCACGCGGCACTTGGGAACGACGCCGCGCGGCATCGCCGAACCGCGTGCGGTCACGATGCCCGTCACGTGCGTTCCGTGGCCGACCGCGTCGGTGGGATCGTCATCGGCGTCGAGGTAGTCGCCGAAGAAGGCATCCGCGCCATCGAGGATGTCGACGAAGTCGCGGCCGGGGAGGAGGTGACCGGCGAACTCGGGGTGAGAGAGCCACACGCCGGTGTCGAGCACGGCGACGATGACCGACGGGTCGCCGAGCGAATACTGTTGCGCCTGTTCGAGAAAGATCGCGTCGCGCGAACGCGAATCGGTGGAGACGCTCATCTCGGCGACTTCGGGGGTCGGGAGCAAGGCGTGTCCCACCCGCCCGATCCGCACGTACTCGATGGTCGGAATGAGCGATATGTCGCGCACGAGGTTCGGCGGGACGTCACCGTCGGCGATGAGGACGAGGCGATAGACCCGATCGAGGCCCGCCGCCACCTCGTCGGCCGACCACGCTGCACCTGACGGGCGATACGCCTGGGTGGTAAGGACCGGCGTGTCGTGCCCCGCGAGCACGCGCGCTACGTCGCGATCGACGGCGATCTCGCTCCCGGCCTTGTCGCGGATGACGTCTTCCCAGTACGGAGCGTCGGGAGCGTTCACACCCGCCTTCAGCTTGAGCTCGAGATGCGGCTTCATGTGCGCACAGGCGCGGAACCGTTCACGTGACCGATCCCGGCGGAACGACGGAAGAACCGGATGCCACTCTGCTCATGCTCTTCAAGAATCCCTTCCTGGACGAGGCTCGAGAGGACGCGCGATACGCGACGCACTTCGGTCTGGATCTGCTGCCGTAAGACCCACCATTCAGCGATACCATCGAGCGTATCCATCGCCGTTGGGTGTTCGTCGAGGTAGCCGAGCACGAGCAGGCGCAGGTGCGTGTCGCGATCGGGACCGTGATCGAGTGGTGGTTCCGCGTCAGTCACATGACGGGAGCAGAGCAATCGCGATGCCAGTGACGCCGAATGCCTGCAATCCCACTGTTGCCAACGCGTTACGGTTCGAGGGCCTCGAGCGGCGTCGTGGCAGCGATGGGGGTGCATCGCCCCACGTCGTTAGGCTCGCTTTGGTGCCTGCCGGCGGCGATACGCCTTGCTCGGCGCTACCGGTGTCCCTGGGGGGAAGATCCCCCACCCCGGGGCGCCGTCGCCCCACCCAGGTCGGCGTCCAACGACTGACGATCCCGCTCGAAGGCACGCGGGTCGAGTGCGTGCTTCTGAAGCAGTCGGCGAAAGTCGCGTCGCTCCTTCCGCGCACGACGCGCCGCCCGGCTGACGTTGCCGTCACACTGATCGAGAAGCGTGGTGAGGTAGGCCTTCTCGAAGCGCGACACCGTCTCCCGCTTCAGATCGCCGAACGATCGCGAGAGGTCGATCTCCACTTCGCCCGGGAGTGAGGCGGGGGCGGACGATTCCGAGGTCCACGGGGGCCGAGCATGCACCGGCGGAGCGTGGAGCGGCGCTGGCGTGGCGGTTGAAGTCGCTGAACTGGGCGCGCGCCGGATCCCGAGGTCGGCCGCCGAAATTGCGTCACCTTCGCACAGGCTTACCGCGCGCAGGACTGCATTTTCCAGTTCGCGTACGTTCCCGGGCCAGTCGTGCCTGAGCAGCGCTGACTTGGCGTCCGCCAGGAGACGGGGTGGCGGGCGATCGCCCTGCGCCATGCGCAGGAGGAAGTGGTGGGTGAGCGGCAGGATATCGTCCAGTCGTTCGCGCAGCGGTGGCAGGGTGATCGTGAGGACGCTGAGCCGATAGTAGAGGTCGGAACGCAAGGTGCGCTGTGTGACGAGGTCGAGGAGGTCGATGTTCGACGCGGCAACGATGCGCACGTCGGCCTGCTGCTCCTCGTTGGATCCCAGCGCGCGATACGAGCGATCCTGCAGCACACGGAGCAACGCGACTTGCGCCCGCGGCGAGAGGCTGTCGACCTCGTCGAGGAAGAGCGTGCCGCCGTGCGCCTGGGCGAGCAGTCCGCCGCGCGAGGTCTTGGCGTCGGTGAAGGCGCCGCGCGCGTGTCCGAAGAACGCGTCCTCGAGCAGGGTATCGGCGAGCGCACCGCAGTTCACGGCGGTAAAGCTCCCTCGGTCGCGATCACTCAGGTAGTGAATGGCGCGGGCGACGAGTTCCTTGCCAGTCCCGGTCTCGCCGAGCAGCAGGACCGTGGCGTCGGCGCGGGCGATGACCGGCAGACGCGCGATGGCCGTCCGGAAGGCAGGGGCGTCGCCGACCAGCTTGCCTAACGCGTGGGCACGTTGCAGCCGAGCGATCGTCCGCTCGGCGCCCGTCCCCTCCTGGCCCGCGCCCGGATTCGACGTATCTGCGCGCACTCGTTCCTCCCCGATCTGGGGAGGTGGAGACATATCGCGCATTCCGGATGCGTCAAGCGACGTCATCTGAGGGTCGGATGATGTGGGCCGGTGCGGACCAACGGCAGCGCGTCATTCTCACGAAGTCCTCTCCGGCGCGGCTTGCTTCACGGGTGAGAGGGTCTTGATCCCAAAGCGCAAAAACGGGACCCATCCCGACAACAGCGCTGGCACCGATGCCGTTGTGAAGTGGCGTGTTTGGTCAGGCAGATGTCAGACGTGCAGCGAGCGCACTGGGCGCGCACGCAAACGAGCGTAGGCGTACTCGTCCGTGAGTCGGCGCGTCGACCGGTTGTGGTGGGTGGTCCTACAGCGTGAGTGCACTTCCGGCGAGCACTACTGTGTGGGCGCCGCGCGACTGGCAGGGCGCGCGCCGCTAGAAGCTCAAGGGGGTGGAACCTCGGAGTTCGCGGAGGGCGTCTGCGCGGTGGGCGGGGTTCAGAGCGCCGGGCGCGTTGCCAGCTTTCTGGGCGGTGTTTTCCATATAGAAGTTCAAGCGCTATGAACCGCAGATTTCACAGAGTTCGCAGAGTGCCTGGTCGCGCGGGACGGCGTTCTGTGCGACGATCACGGTGCTGCGTTCGTCGGCGTTGCCCTCCGAGCAAACTCCAAGTGAAATCAACCGCAGAGTTCGCAGAGTTCGCAGAGGACTCCATCGCACGAGGTAACGATCCTCGCGCCGCGCGCCCAGCCACGTGCGTATACGGCACTTCTCCGCGAACTCCGCGAACTCCGCGGTTCAAAAGTCAGTTCTCTGCGAACTCTGCGTACTCTGCGTACTCTGCGGTTCCAAAGCTGTTGTCCGCAGCGGTTATCCGTCCCAGTCGTCCGCGATCCCCGCCGTTCACCCCACCGCCGGAAAACACGCCCGCAGCTCATCCGAGATCCGCGTCACCCGCCCCGTCCCCCGGTTGACCAGGAGCCAGAGTGTGCGGGCGCGCAGCAACACCACGCCATCGCTCGCACGCGCGATCTCTGTAAAGCGCTCGAAACGCCGGGAATCGATCGTCCCGATCCAGGTACGCGCCACGAGCGCTTCGTTCAACCGTGCGGCCCGCAGATAGTCGAGTTCGTGCCGAGTGGCGACCCAAGCGAGCGTCTCCTGCATCTGAGCGGTCGCGCTCGACTTCCAGTGCGCCAGCGCCACGTCCTGCACCCACCGCAGATAGACGACGTTGTTGACGTGCTGCATGTCGTCGATGTCGTCGGCCCGCACGGCGATGGGAAGTTCGAATGGATGAGGACGATCGGTCACGAGTCGGAGGATTCGTGTCAACGTGTGGAGTGAGTCGGTCTTTTCCGTTGGACGCGCGGGCGCGCCGTGGGCCCAGAGTACACCCTCCGGGGAAGCCTGCACTAGTCCCTCCGAGTCATTTTCCCCTCCTCCGCGTGAGCCGACGCGAGGAGTGCGAGGCGCGGACACGGTTGCAGCACGGCGTGCGCGATGGCACCCTCAGCGATTAACGATGCCCCTTGCGAGGAATAGACCCGTGGGGAGCTCTCGGGCACCATTCGAGTACTCGTTATGCAGAGGCATGCGAGTACTCGTTTGCGGAGGTAGGTATGGTGTTTCGTCGTCAATCGATATTACTGGGAATCCTGGCAGTCAGTGGTTCTCTCATCGCCGCATCGTCGGCGTCATCGCAGTCACTCGGTTACGTGCTCACGCCGGCCGCCGAGCGCATCCAGTGGGACAAGGACCTTGCGTTCAAGGATGACTGGCTCTACGGAGGGCGCCTCGGGCTGTTGTTCGGGCACCAGATCGAGCTCCAGCCGTTCTACTTCTTCGCCAAGGACTACCCGATAGACGACGCGCGCGCCATCGCGTCGTTCGGTCCGGCGTCGGTCGGTCGAAGCGTCGAGATCCGCCACTTCGGCGCCAACCTGCAGCTGAACCTCGGGCGTGGCGACGTGGTGCCGTTTATCCGCGGCGGAGGTGGCATTCTCCAGCTGCGCCCGGATTCCGGCGCGCGGCGCGACCGGATCGCAGCGTCGGCCGGCGGCGGCATCCGCTTCTCGATCGGTGGACTCAGTGCCGAGCTCTATGCCGAACAGATGGCGATGCGCCTGAACCCGCTCAACGTCTTCGGCGTCGACTCGGCGAGCAGCGGCGTCGCGCCAACGCAGCGCAACATCGTCTACGGTGCCGCCATCTCGCTGCCACTGTCGACGATGCGTGACGCCGTCGACTCCGATCCGGGATTGCATGGCACCTCGGCCCCGATCGAGCCCTTCGTGGGTCAGCTTCGTTATGCGTCGAAGCTTGGCCTGAAGGACCAGGACCTCGCCGGCATTCGCGCCGGTATCGACTTCTCGCCGCAAGTTGGACTTCGCGGATTCTACTGGCGCGGCGTCAACGACGATCGTGACGGGACAGCGCCGGTCGCCGGTTACGGTGGCGAGGCTCAGTTGAACCTCAATAGTGGTCCCGGGATCTCGCCGTATCTGATCTTGGGCGCCGGCCGCATCGACTACCTCAAGGACTTCCGCGATCCGGCTGGCAATACGCGAGAGAATCAGGGGGTGCTGATCGCCGGTGGTGGCGCGAGCTTGCGACTCACCGATCGGCTGCGCCTCAACGCGTCCGTGCGCGACTACGTGATGACTCCTGAAGAGACGCTCGCCGACGTGTCGACCACTGACGACCTGATCCACAATACGATGATCTCGGCGGGCTTGACGATCAGCATCGGCGGATCTTCGGGGCCGTCGGCGCGTGAGGTCGCACAGCAGCGACAGCGCGAAGCGCGCGACCGCGTCGCGCGTGAGAACACGCGATCACTCCGCGAGGATTCACTGTCGATGGAGCGCCGTGAGAGTCGCGGCGACCGCACCGCGCGGGAAAGCATGCGCACCATGACCGAGTCTGAACGGTCGAAGATGATGCACGACATGCACCCGATGAACGATTCCACAATGCGCCGCATGCATGCCGACTCTGCTGCGATGCAAAAGGGTGGCACGCCGCAGTGGATCACGATCCCGGTGCCAGCCGTGGGCGAAGTGATCCTGCGCTACGGCCTGACTCCGTCGGGGACGACTCCGGCGATGACATCGACGATCGGGTTGTCGTCCGAGGAGCTGCGACGCCTGATTCGCCAGGAGCTGCAGCGTGACTCCACCGGGCGTAGCACC